>JAIEMG010000335.1 GCA_019752375.1 Gemmataceae bacterium
CGGGAGCGTGAGCGACCGGAGTTCTTCAACAACACCGCATCTTGAAGAACTCCGGTCGCTCACGCTCCCGGCTCGCCAAGGCATTTACCAGGCACCATGCATAACGGGCACGCGACGACTTGCCAGCTCGTAGGGTGGCTGACTCAGATGCTCGCCGGATACGCTCCTCCAAGCATAAACGGGAACGCGACGACTTGCCAGTCGCCGCGTTCCCCGGGGATTACTCAAGGTTCTGCGCGAAGCCGCGAGCGGCTTGTCGTTAGCGGACGCCCAGCTGTTGCCGGGCCTGTTGCTGCATCCACTGGAAGCGGGGCTGCCAGCTGCCGTCGGCGATCTGGCGGTAGACCTTGCGGGCTTCCGTCGTCTTGCCGGCCTGTTGCAATGCCTGGGCACGCTGCATCAGGATCTGCGGGTTGGTCTGCTCCGCCTCGAACGCGGCTGCATACGCCTTGTCGGCAAGGTCGAATTCGCCTTCGCCCATCAACGTCTGGGCCAGTTGCAGGTGCGGGGCCGACTCGTTAGGACGCAGGGCGCTTGGCGTGGTCATGTACTCCCAAGCCAGCTCCGTCTCGCCCAGCTGCTTCAGGATGCGGGCGGCGGTCTGGCAGGCCATCGTCGGATCGGTGTCCAGCGATCTCCAGCGATCGGCGGCGCGGATCACCTTGCCGACGAATTCCTTCGGCATCGGCACTTCGACGAAGGCCATGGCCTGCACCACCTGCTGGTAGGCGCCCAGCAGACGGCTGTAGTCGTTCCGCACCTGCTGAACGTTGATGATCGCCGGCAGGTTGCGGTACTCCAGCTCCATTGCCTTGTCGAGGTACAGGACCGAGCGAATGGTCACCCGCTGCCGCATCGACACCGAAGCGGCCAGGTACCACAGCGACGGGTTCTGATTCAGCTTTTCGTCCTTGAGCAACGGCTCCAGCAGCCCCTCGGCACGCTTCTGCTGGTTGGTGGCCAGCAAGTGCTCGATAGCCATTAGGGTCGTCGCCAGCTTCTCGTCCTGCGGGACGTTGGTCAGCGCCTGGGTGAGCAGGTCGTCGGCCAGGAGCGTGTCTTCGAGCTGCCGGCACTGAGCCGCCAGCGCGATGACCGTCGCCCGCTGCTTCGCGGCCATGAACTTGTCGGCCGTGGCCTGGATCAGCTTGCCCCAGGCAGAGCTGTCCTTGCTGTCCGCAATGATGGCGCGGCGGAAGTTGGCGTCGATCGGCGGCAGCATGCCCTCGTCGACCGACTTCGTGTACAGGTCCAGGAACACTTCGCGAGCCTTGTCGGTCTGCCCGTCCGCCAGCATGAGCGTTGCATACTCGTAGCGGGCCGAGTAGTTCAGGCCGCTCGACTTCTCGAACAGCAGGAAGGCGTCGGCCAGGTCCTTGGCCGCCTGCTTCTCGTCGCCGATTCGCTCGCGCATCAGGCACAGGATCGCCCAACCGTAGGCGGAAGACTTGTTGGCTCGCACGAACGCCAGCCCCTTCTCGCGCTCCGGCTGATTCAGGCCCTTGGCGTTTTGCTGCCAGTGCAGGTACATGTCGCGGAAAGCGGACAGACGCTGAATGAAGCCATTCTTGTCGCCGCCCGTGGCACCGACGGCCGACCGCTGGCTGCGCTTGTTGTGGTCGCCCAGCACAGCCAAGTACTTGCCCAGCGGGGTGTCGGCGTGCTCGGCCACCAGGTTCTTCCAGCCGTTCTGGTTCTGGAGGACGTGGATGTTCCCCGCGACCAGCAACGTGGCGAAACCGATGCGCTTCTCATCCTTCATGTTCTGCTGGTAGACGTGCATCGCCTGCCAGGGGTTCTGCGTCCACCAGCCGGCGAACGCGGCCATGGTGGCTTCCGTGCTCCACTGGTTCCACTGCTTGTTGTTCAGATCGAACTGCTGGTAGACGTGAGCCTGCGTCCGGTAGGGCAGAGGCAGCACGACCAGCTTGTTCGTGGCCGGCGTCTGCGGTGCTTCCTCGGCGGTCTCGACCGCCAGGTTGCTTTCCGTGACGACCTTGCCGTCCGCGTCGAAGAGCTTCACGGCGCCTTCCGCGCCGTATGTCTCGCGAGAGACGACCTTGCCGGCGGGCAGCTCGATCGCACGGCGTTCGGCCAGGCGGCCTTTGGCGAAGACCAGCTCGATGACGGTCTGTGTCGTGGGCTTCTTCTCGCCGTCCTTGAGGCGCGGCGTGATACGGACGACGTTCTCGGCCGGGCTCGTCAACTCGTTGCCGCGAGCCAGGTCTTCGACGGCGGGCAGCGTCCAGGGCACCAGCCGAGCGAAGTCGGCCTGGTGGAACCGGCTGAACGACCGGCGAGCGCCGATGCCCAGCTCGGGATACAGGTGCAGCAACGTCTTGCCGTCGGAGAAGACCCGCTCGTGCAGGCCCTCGGGCAGGACGCGTTCGTAGGCGAAGCTGCCGCTGCCATTGAAGCTGACGGTGTAAGCCGGCTGCGCACCGCTTTCAGGCACGATCACCGTCTGCCAGCCGGCGGTGCGGGCCTTCTCGATCAACTTGGCGGCCCGCTCGTCGATGCTGCCGGGCGCCAGGTTCGGCTCGGCCTGGGCTTCCGCCTCGACCGTGGCCAGGATGTCGGCGCGGGTGCTGTTCATGCCGGGCGCGTAGCCGACGAGATCGAAGAAGACGCGTTCGTCCCCCCCGAATGCCGGCCGCTGGTACATCATGGAGCCCAGCGTGTAGCCGCTCATCAAGCGATCGATGATCTCATCGGCGGTCATGCGGTACTTGCCCGCCGCCTTGCCTTCGCCCTTGGCATCGCCAGCGCGGTTGCTTTCCTTCATCTGCTTGGCCAGCTCTTCCATCATGGGCATGGCGCCCATCTGCCGATCGAACATCCCGTTCTCGCGCTCGCGCCAGCGGCGGCCCTCTCCGACGTCAAACTGCTCGTCGCGAACCATGCGGCGACGGAGCTGCTCGAACTCCCGGTTGCGGAAGCGAGCGTCCTGTGCCGGACCAAAGCCCGGAGGCGGCATGGCGCCCGGAATTGCTGGCATCGGCTGCCGCTGCATCGGAGCAAAACCGGGCACCGGCGGACGCATGCCGTGCATGCCTGTCGTCGGCTTGGGCATGCTCATACCGCCGCCCGTCAAGCGTGACGTCGGGTCGAGCATGGCATCCGGGGAATCGCTTTCAGCCAGCGCGAAAGCGTTGCCCTGGAGGTCCGCCGCGGTCATGGCCCACTGGCCGTAGTAGCCGTACTGGTTGGGATTGCCGCGGAAGAAGTGGCCCGGGATGCGGACCAGGATCGAACGCAGCACTTCGGCGGACGACGCCTTCTGGGTCGTGGCAACGACGCCCTTGGGAGCGCGCCAGTCGATCCCTTGCGACGGATCGGGCTCATAGACGGTCTTGATCTTGGACGGGCAGTCGTACATGGCCCAGTGGTCCTTGCGGCCGCGGTCCACGTTGTACTGCTTGTACATCGCCTCGTTCTCGAGGACGAGCAGCGAGGTGAAGGGCGTCATCACGTACATCGCCTTGCTCAGGTCGATGATCTTGTTCTTGTGCTTCTCCTGGTCCTCGGCCAGCAGGCGGTCGATCTCCAGCTTGGCCCAGGTGCGCGGCAGGTAGCCTGCGTTGGCCGTCACGTCCTGCACGGGCACTTCACGCGTCCAGGTCTGGCCCTCGAAGGTGCCGGCGACGGCGACCGATGTCGGCGCGGCCTGGCCGGGCTCGATGCGGGCGATGGCGCAGATCTCTTCGCCCTGGGCCACGTTGGTCGTGTAGCTCAAGAACTTGACCTGCTCCGTGCCGTCGATGACCTTGACGTTCATCAGCCGCGGCGTGTTCAGCGTGCTGAACAGCTCGAAGGCCCGCCAGCTGATGGACTCGTCGGGATTGATCTGCGTGAACGCTCCGCCGGTCTTGTCGGCCGCGTTCTTCATGAAGCTGCGCGACCAGCGCTTGCCGACACCGACGCCGACAAACGGGACGTTCTCGGGCAGCCGCTTGACCAGCTCGTTCTCCTTGCGCTCGCCCATCGCGGCGATGCCGGTGCCGACGTGAACGATCGTCGGGTGCTGCATGCCCTTGGTCATGCGGGTCGCCGCGTCGATCGCCTGGCCCATGTCCAGGGCGCCGATCAGGTGCGACTTCTCCAGGAATTCCAGGCCGGCCTTGACGTTGTCGGCCGTGCACAGCTTGGCTTCCTTGGCGTAGGCCGTCACGCGGGTGCCGGCACGCACCATTTGAAAGGTGTCGTCGTGGCCGGCGTTGTTCAGCAGCGTGCGGATCACTTCCACCTGGGCGCGGGCCACGAGCGGATCGCGGTCGCCGGAAGTCTCAAAGACAAACACCCAGTCGCGGCGCTGCACCTGCTTGGCCGTGTTCAGGTTCGGCCGGTAGCGAAGCATCAGGTACTTGGCGCCTTCGTGCTCGGCCGACGAGAAGCGGACCGAAGTGTCGCTGCCGGACGTCGGGTCGATCAACTGGAGGCCCATATCGCGGTCGGGCTTGATGTTGCTGGCACTGGTCTTGAGGACCAGGTCGTCGCCGGTGGTTTCCGCCTTGAGCTGATGGTTGGCGCTGGTCCAGGGCATCTGGGCGCCGTTCTTGACGCGGCACTCGAACGACCAGTTGCCGACCACGGGCAGGTTGTGGCCGCCCGGGAAGCGGTAGCTGGCGTGGCCGTAGAGCGAATCGAGCTTCTGCGTGTAGCTCATGACGATGCGCTTTTCCTGCCGGCCTTCCAGCGGGAACACGCGCATCTTGAAGGTGCTGCCGTCGAGCCATTCGAGCAGGGCCGGGTCCTGGGCGCGGGTGACGATCTGCTCGTAAACGTCGCGGGCGTAGTTCTTCTCGGCCATGCCGCCTTCCATCAGCTCGCTCTCGGCGCCGTTGGCGACGTACATCGCCAGGCGAGACAGCGACGCATCGGCCGGCAGCGGGAAGTAGAACGTGCCTTCCATGCGCCAGGCGTTGTGATTGAAGTAGGTCTGGTCGATGGTGGTGCGGGCGAAGCCGTCTTCGATGTGGACGTCGACCTTGTACTTGCGAAGGCTCAGGCGCGCTTCCTGGCCGTAGGGATCGAGGGCAACCAGGGCGCCGCCGCAGTGCTTGCTGCGCGGGACCAGCGGCGACTCGGCCGCGGCCATCAGGTCGCGCGTCCAGTCGAGGACGTAGGAAGCGCGGGGAGCGCTCGACGCCTCGCGGCTATCGGCCTTGAGCATCTGGCCGGCGTGGACCAGGTCCTTGAGGCCGGTGACCTTGACCTTGCCCTGCGTCACGACGACGCCGGTACCTTGCGGTTCGACCTTGACGGCGAACTTGGTGCCCAGGGCCACCACTTCGCGCTTGGCCGTTTCGACCACGAAGGTCGGGTCGCCTTCCTTGCGGGTCAGGCCGCGCGGGGCGACTTCCAGGAACACTTCACCGGATGTGACCTTCAGGTGCCGGTCCGACGACAGCCAGACCGACGTGTTCTGGTTCAGGTACGCGATGGAGCCGTCCGGCAGGGTGACGCGGCGGCGCTCATTGGCGCCGGTCTTCATTTCCTGGCCGATCAGCAGCGGCTCGGCGGCCGGCGCGTCGGGCAGACGGCGGGCGGTCATGTAGTCCATCTCGCCGACGGGCGTGCCGGTATCGACCGGAACGCCGTGGGCGAACGGACCGCTGTCGGGGTTCACGCCCGGCTTCGACTTGAACGCCTGGATACCGAAGGCAACGCCAGCGACCACCGCGGCTGCGGCGAGCGTCCAGCCGAGCGTGCGGCGGGAGAACAGCTTCTTCATGGAAGACCTCGCGATCGGGATCGTGGCCGGGGCGGCCCGGAGCTGGGCAATGACCCGCTCCGTGACGCCGGCGGCCGATGTTTCACACGGAACATAGGCGCGGCGCATGGCCGCGTCCTGGGTCTGAAATGCTTCCACGGCCGCGCGGCAGGCGGCGCACTCGGTCAAGTGCGCTTCCAGGCGGGCCGTCTCTTCGGTGCTGATCTCGTGATCGATGCGAGCCGAGATCGCGTTCATGGCCTGTTCGCAATCCATGGAGCAAAACCTCCGACCTTTTCGTAGGGTCCGCTGTGCGGACCGATTCAAGCTTTGAGGATCGTGGGGTAATGGTCCGCACAGCGGACCCTACTTGCGGCACTGATTCATGCGTTCGCGCAACAAGTTGCGGGCCTTGGTCAGCCGCGAGTTCACGGTGGCGGGCGAGACGCCCAACATTTCCGCGAGATCGCGGTAGGTCACGTCCTGGTGGTAGTAGAGCAGCAACACTTCGCGGTACGACTCCGGCAAGGCTGCCACTTCCTTCTTCAATCGATCCAGGGCGTCCTCATGTTCCTCGTCCACCGAATCGCCGCTCGAAAGATAGTCTTCCGGGTTCTGATCGGCGCCGAGAACACTGAAAGGCACCTGCGTCCGCTGCTTGTTCTTGAGCCAGCTCAGACAGGTGTGCAGGGCGATGCGGCACAACCAGGCCCCGAACTTCTCGGGCTCGACCAGCGACTGCAGGGAACGATAGGCCCGCAGCAGGGCGTCCTGAGCGAGATCGTCGGCATGCGCAGCGCAGCCGATCTTGGCATGGCAAAGCGCAGTGACGCGCCCCGCCCAGCGGCGCACGAGCTCCTCGTAGGCCGCGGGCGCACCCGCCAACGTCTGGCGGACGAGTTCCGCATCCGTCATCACTCGTCCCTCAAGGGGCGTTCCGATCTGCATGGGCCCCACCTTGAAGACAGGTTCAGAAAGCGAAGTTAATACCGAAAAAGAGACGACGCCGGGGACCGGAAGGTTTCCCCACGGCACAAAGCAAATGAAAATCGACGGTTAGCGACGTTTCCTGGAAGCGTCAGCAAGTGCAAAATCGATTTGCGGAATGCCATGGACGGGAACGAGGCGCCACGCCACCGCCAGCGGCTTGGCGGGGCGCAGCGTTCGCTGAGGACGCCAGCACTGCGGCGCTCACGGGTGCTGACCGCGAACCCTGGTCCTTCCTGCTTTGCCTGCCGTTCTGGCAGCCCGGCTCACCGTCAAACGCGGTCTGGTGACGGTAACCGCTGGGATCCCGTAGCTCGGTTCACCGTCAAACACCGTCCGATGACGGTGTGGGGCCTGCCAGTTTGACACTCGCACCCAATCAGCGACTCCGTTTCTGTTAGGCTTCGCCATTCTTCAGCGTAAAATCGCGCAGTACGATCGATCAAGTCCAACCCCACGGGAATTCGCGGCGATCCTGCAAGCGGGTCGGTCGACTCTCGACCGGATTGGCTCTCCCTTGTCACTCACGCCCTGTTCCGCTCACAATCGGGCGATGCAGGCAGAACCAAAGTAAAGCGAGGAGCGGCTGCGCAGCGATTTCCAGGAGAGCAAGCGGAGCCGGGCAACACGCATGAGATTCCGCGAAGTGCCCATTAGCCGCCGGGTATAATCGCAGCAAAGGAGGTGCGGATCATGGCCACGGACACCACCAAGGAGAGCTGGGTGCAAAAGACCCCGAACGTGTGCGGCGGCGACGCCTGCATTCGCAACACCCGCATTACGGTGTGGGGCTGGTGCTGAGCCACAGGTTGGGAGCGAGCGACGCGAGCATCCTGGAGAACATCGTGGGCTTAACGGCGGAGGATCTGGAGGCTGCCTGGGATTATTATCGCCGTAATCCCGCCGAAATCGACGAGGCGATCCGTACTACTATCCGCCGATTTCTTCGCTCGGCGCGAAGAATTTGTTGTAAGGTAATGTTAACGAGGGCTTCGGCGATAAGCCGTTAACATGCCTTTTTTTCTGGGCTTTGTCCCAATCTTGGCGCGTTCCCGCACGCAGGGCGATGACAAGCGCGGGCCGCGTAAAATGGCACGTTATCGTGCCATACCTTCCTGCAGGCACACTTGGGGTGCGCGCACCTCAGCAGTTCTTTCCTGATAAGGCGAGCGGCAGGAAATATCTTACGCGTAGCTGAACTCGCCAGAGTTCAGATTGGCACGTTGACTGAACTCTGGCGAGTTCAGCTACGGGGAGAGTTCCTCTTGCCGGTCGCCTTACGGCGTGAATCGCATCTGGACCTGAATCGGAACAGCGAAGACCTGAAGCCCTGGCGCGAGATCGCCACTTTATTTCAGCCGGCCGTCGAATTGCTCTTACCTCACGCTGAATCGCTTTCGCATCGTGAATGGAGTGACACGGTATGCCGCCTGGCGCTCCGTTTCAGTCGTCACGGGGTTCCCTGCGGCAGCAATCCCTGCTCGCGCAGCAGCCGTGCAACCCATTCGGCCTGGTCGGGACGCAGCGGCGGGACCGGCGTGGCGTCGGCGTAGCGGACGCTGCGGCGGTAGGGGCCGAAGTCATAACAGCGCTCGAAAACCACCTGGAGATTGACGGGTATCGGCGGAACGCCTGGAAGCAACGGAACCGCGATTTCCGGCAGGGAATCCGCCAACCGGACCGGGTAGACAAGGAATTCCGCCGGGCGGTCGAACAGATGGGCACAGACGTGATAGTCGAACGGTCCCGTCCGCGGCAGGGCAGCAGCCAGCGGGACCGCCGTGGTATGTTCGCCGCCGCGGAGCAGGTCGATTTCGACCAGGTGGACATTACTGCCCAGCAATTCTCGCTGTTTCTGCAGATAGGGTTCGCGGCCGTGGGCCCCCGGTGTCTTGTTCGAAGGGCTGAGCACCTCGATGCTGGTGACCAATCGCACGCCATTATCGTGCCGGGTATAGATGTCGAGATAGGGCTGCCGCATCACGTCCTGGGGCACGGGGACGACGACGGGGGGCGTGCGCAGGACAACCGCGACTGCCGTTCCACCGCCCGCCTCCGGTTCGTGCGCTGTCCCCCCATTGGGACGGAGCACGTTGACGTCGGGCCAGATCGGCCGCTGGGGGATTTCGAGCCAGACCCGGGCCCGCGTCATGGCATAGTACGGTTCCGGAAGGCGAGGCTGAATGGCTTCGCAGAGGTAGGTGATCATCCGGTCGTGCCAATCGGGAAAGACCTCGGGGTCTTCCAGGAACGGGTCCATGCCGGGGAACGGGGATGGCATTGCCGCTGTCTCCGCAAACTGCCCGTGGGAGGGTGGTGGCCGCAATATCGCAGCAGGCACTCGCCCCCGGACTGTGCGAAACCTGTGATGTACCGCTTGCGAATCTCCCGGAGGCTCTCCGCTGACGGAATGGCACGGAGCACGCCGCGGGCCAGTGGGCCGCGAAAACGCCGCGGGCCGGAAGGCGTCGAGCACCTCCCGGCCCGCGGCGATTGCGATCCGGTCGGTTACTTCTTCAGCTTCTCGGCCTTGTCCGCGTACTCCTTGGCGCGCGAGGGCTGCTTGATCTTCTCGAACAGCTTGGCCAGCTCCGCGCACGCGCGGGCTTGTTCGTCCTTGTTGTCGTTGTAGACCAGGTCGACGTAGAGGAACTGGTACAGCGCTTCCTTGGGCCGGTTGTTGGCCAGGTAGAGGTTTCCAAGGCTGTTGTAGCAGACCGCCAACTTGTCGTTGCCCTTGGTGTCCTTGATAAGGCCCTCGAACTTCTTCACGGTGGGCTCGAGTTGGTCCTTCACGTTGCCTTCCATCTGCAGCTTCATCACCGTGAGCGGGAAGAAGTCCGGGTCGTCCTTCTTCATGTTTTTCAGCAGGCCCTCGATCTGGCTGGCGGCCGCCGTGAAGTCCTTGGACTTGACGAGGACCTCGACCATGAGGCGCGGCAAGCGGGCGCGCACGTCGTCGGGCAACGTCTTCATGTCCTGCAAGTCCTTGAGCGATGCGACGGCGCCCTTGAAGTCCTCGGCCTCGATCTGAAGGTCGGCCAGCTTTTGCACGCAGCCGATGATCTGCCAGCTGCTGGGATGGTCCTTCTTGAACTTGGCCAGAAGCGCGATCGCGCTCTTGCGCTGCGAAGCATCCTCGCCGGCGAGGCGGGCGGTCAGGCGGGCGACCTTGTACTCCAGATGCCGGGTTGCCGCGGGATGGGCCTTGTAGTCCGCCTGCGCCGCGGTGTATGCCTGGATGGTGTCTTCGATCGCCTTCTTGCGTGCAGCGCCGGCGCCGGCCTTCTCGATCTTCGCTTCCGAGGCGATGGCATCGTTGTAGGTCTTGCGCCGGTCGATCGGATTGCGTCCCGCGTAGCTGACGTCCTGAACGTCCGCGGCAGGGATGGGGTCCTTGAGCCCCTTCACCGTGATCTTGGCGGGGTCTTCGGCCGTGATTTCGCCGGTCTTGACGTCGTCCTTCTTGGCCTTGCGGTCGTAGTAGCTGACCTTGTCCTGGGCCTGCGCCACCGAACCGGAGACCAGACCGACGGCGACGAAGAAGAGTGCACCGATCAGAATACGTTTCATGGATGAGAGTCCTTAAGATTATGTGAAAGATTCAGTTGATTCGTACTATTGTGAAATCACGATTCATGAAGAGCTTCTGTAGCCGCAGGCTTTAGCCTGCGGAATGGCGTCGCAGGGGCGGTGCATTCACTCCGCAGGCTGAAGCCTGCGGCTACAGAAACTCACCCGTTTGTCTTCTGTAGCCGCAGGCTTTCGCCTGCGGAATGGCGTCGCAGGGGCGGTGCATTCACTCCGCAGGCTGAAGCCTGCGGCTACAGAAACTCGCGGAGGAATTAGGTGCCGGCGGCCTTCTCCTTCGGCTTCTCTTTTTCCTTTTCCTTCTCCTTCTTCACCGCGTCGTATTCCTTCTTGAGGCCGTCTTCCTTATTCAGCAGGTCTGTGTAGCGCTTTTTGAATGCTTCGCCGCCCATGTCGCCGGGGGGCGCATTTTCCAGCTGGACGATCAGCGTGGCGGCCCGCTTGATGTAATCCGGCTTCTTGGGCAGCAACTTCGGATCGGTCAAGTTCTTGGCGTACATGTACAGGCAGTAGATGTACTGGTAGCGCGACTCGAAGTAGTTCTCCTTGATGCGGGCGTTGGAGAAGTCCGGCTTGGCGCCGAACGTCTGGATGATGTCGTTCCAGCTCTTGGCCGCGGCGCCGTACTTCTCCTCATCCATCCAGCAGAACGCCTCTTCCCGGCGCACCTCGAAGCCCTTGCCCCAGTCCTTGGTGAGGATCTCGCCGATCACCTTGCGCGACTCGGGGTACTTCTTGCCCAGGCGCAGCTCCTTGGCGTACATCAGCCGAGCGGCGTGGTACATCTTCTCCTGCTGCGGCTCGACCTTCTTCGGCGGTTCCGCCTTCGGCTCCGGGATCTTGCCAACCAGCTCGGCGGCCTTCACGTGCAGCTCCGGCACGCCCAGGCTGGAATAGGCATTGGCGACAAAGAAGATCAGGACTGGATCGGGCTTGGACTGCTTGCCCAGCTCGTCCGACATGGCGTTGAGGAAGTTGGTGAAGTTCAGGATCAGCTTGTCGAGCTTGGGCTTGTCGCCTTTGGCACGCAGCTCGTCGATCTGCTTCTTGAGCTGGGCCACCAGCTGGACGTAGACCTGGGGATCGACGTTCTTGGTGCCCATCGCGTTGGGCAGGTCCTGGGTCATGATGACTCGGGCGCGGGCATTGTTGCCGATCATCACGCAGGCTCGCAGCGCGACCAGCGACAGACCGCGATACAATTCCGCATCGCGCGTGATGCTGTGGCTCAAATGTTCGATCGTGTCCTTGAGCTCGTCCAGCTCGGCTTGCTCCTTCTTGTCCAGGTCCTTCATGATCGCGACGAGCGATTTCTGCTTGTCGATCAGCTCATCGTAGCGCTTGCGCGGCGCGGCCTCGGCCTTACGGCCGGCGTTGAGCTGCTTGGTGATCGTCGGCAGCACGTTATCGGCAAGTTCCAGGGCCTTGACGGGGTTGCCGTCGTGCAGCTCCTGGTTGGCGCGACCAAACTTCGCGTAGGCGACGAGCGCTTCCGCCGTGCGCTTGTAGTTGTCCTTGGTCTCCTCGGAATCGAGCTTCAAGGTCGGGATCTTTTTCACCAGCTGGTCGGCAAGCTTCTCCAGCTCGGCAAACTCCTTGGCCTCGAACAGGATGCCGCCCAGCTGCATCTTGGCGGTGATGTAGACCTGGGCCACCTCGGGAGGCACGTCGCCGGTCAGGTCCGGCACGCCGCGCAGCGCCTTGATGGCCTGCTTGCGGTAGTATTCCTTTTCCTTGTCTTCAATCTTGTCCTGCTGCATCTTCTGGGCGGACGCGGCCCACCAGTAGCGGGCGTCCACCAGGGACGTGGGCGCGTAGCCGGCGGAGATACGGCTCAGGACCCTCTCGGCTTCGCGGAAGTTCTGGTCGCGGTACAGCTGCGTGCCGACGTGATGGCGGGCTGCATCGGTAGCGGTGTCGGTCGGCCAGGTCGCCTCCATGTACTCCACCAACCTCTTGAAGCGCACCCGGTCGGCTTCGATCAATTCCTTGGGCAGGCCGTCGCGAGCGGCCTGTGAGATGATCTGGGCGTAGGCCTGCAGCGCGTACTGGGCGGCTTTCGGCGCCTCGGACGAATCGGGCGTGGTCATGGCGAAGTGCTCGCCCATGACGGCGGCGCGATAGAGGTCGTCGTTGACCGTCAGCACATAAACCAGCGTGCTTTTGGCCTTGTGCACGTCCTTGGCCGGCGTCTTGGCGTCCGCCAGCGTCAGGGCGTGGGAGAGCAGGTCCTGCACCATCTGGACCTGCGCCTTCTTGCGCTCGCCCAGGGTCTTCTTCAGATCGGCCAGCTTCTTCTTGTCGGCCTCGGTCGGGTCCTTCTTGCGTTCCAGCTCGTAGATTTCCAGGTCGAACTTCTGGATCTTGAGGGTTTCCACCTCGCTGGTTTGCATGGCGACCTGGAAGCTCTTGATGAGCGGGATGTCCTTGGGATCGAACTTGGTGTCGGCCCGCGCCAGCATCAGCTCCAGCTTGTTGGTGCGGACGTCGTGGCTGAATTCCGTCTCCGCCTCGTCCAGCGCTTGGTAAAGGCTGAGGGCGTCGTTGAGCAGTGCTTCCTTGTTCCCCGCCTTGGAAGCTTTCCCTTCCGCCGCCAGCTGATTGGCAAGCATGAGGCGAACGTGGTTGCCTTCGAACGTGCTCAGGTGGCTGGGATAGAGCTTGATCCATTCCTCGGCGACGCGCTTGATTTCCTTTGGAACCTCAGCCGCTTTAAGGCCGACCGGCGTGAGGTTGCGGCCTTCGACCAGCAGCACGAGATAGAAGTAGCGCCCCAGGCGTTTCCCCTGTTCGGCGGAATCGCCCTCCTTCAACAAATCGTCGAAGTCCGCCTTGGCCTCCTTGGTCTGGTCCACTTCGTTGTAGCCCTTGACGCGCCAGGCGCGGGCCAAGGCGCCGCTGGCGCCCTTGGGGTCGCGGCCGCGCAGGCCCTTCAGCTCCGACAGCGCCTTGTCGATCATCTTGCCGCGGACTTCGAGCGGCTTGTTGAGGTCTTCGTAGCACGTGGCCTGGTCGATGAGGTTGCTGTACATCTCCAGGTCGCAGACGTTGCGGGCCGCCTCCAGGGCCTTGGCCATCTTGGGCGGATGGTCCTTCTTCATCTGCTTGTCGATCTCGTCGCCGGCCCCTTCCAGCTCGGTCATGGCCTGGATGTAGTAGTTGTCGTGAATGCGGGAGATCTCGTTCTTCTTGGCGCCCGGCTCGGCAATGCTGCGAGCGCGGTACTGGAGCGAGCGTCCCTGAAGTGCCAGGATGCGGGCGGCATCGAGCTTGGCCAGCGCCGACAGCGGATGGCCGACTTTGCCCTTGGCGAACGCCTGGAACTCGCCGCGTGCGGTGTCATACAGGTTGGAGCGCTTGCCCATGTCCATCTCGCTGGACGCCTGGTCCAGGCGGATGTTGGCGCGTTCGAGCGGGATGAACGCCTTCAGGTCTTCCGGTCCGCTCTTTTCGAGCACGGACAGGTAATCGAGGGCCAGGTCCGTGTAATTCTTGGCCCGCAGCGCCTTGACGAGATCCATGTACGGAATGTCGTCGGCCTCGGCAGGCGTGATGGACAGGAACAGAAGGCCCAAGCTCAGCATCACCACCAAGCGTTTCATGGCTGTGGTTCTCGCCAAAGGAGTTGATGATCGGGAGGGGAGCGATCCGGTCAGCGCTGCTCCCTCGATTCCACTCCGGTGAAAGAAAGGAATACCCAACCGAGCCGGGGCACGGCCACGGTTCCGTGGACAATAGGAGTTAGCAGCGTCCCTCGATTGTGGGGGGGCGCGAACGGGGCGTCAAGCACTTTTTTCACTTCGGCGAGCGGCAGCCGCAACCCTGGTTCGTGGCACGGACATTTCTGTCCGTGCGGTTGCCTTGCTGCACGGACAGAAATGTCCGTGCCACGGCCCCTCCTGCCCCTCGCCTTATCCGTGATGCATGCCCGTCCGGTCATCCCTCGCCAAATTCGCCGCGTCGAACACGGGGCCTTCCACGCACACGCGTCGATAGTCCCAGCCGTCATCGGTCCGCACACGCGTCACGCAGCTGAAACAGATGCCGACGCCGCAGGCCATGGGCGTCTCCAGCGACAGATGACAGGGCACCTTCCACGTGCCGGCCAGGTTCGCCAACGCGCGCAACATCGGCTCGGGGCCGCAGCCGACGAGGTGAGCGGGCGGTTCGTGGCGGCCCAGTAACTGCGTGACGAAGCCGTGAAAGCCGACGCTGCCGTCGTCGCTGGCCACGTGGACCGCCGCACCGGCTCGTTCGAAGTCTTCTACGCCCGCCGCCAGGTCCGCGGTTCGGACGCCGTAGTAGAGCGACACGCGTTGCACGCGCCGCCGGGCCGGGTCGCCACCGTAGCCGCGTTTGCCCAGCAACTCGCGAACATGGGCGAGGAATGGCGTCTGACCGATGCCGCCGGCAACCAGGGCAACGTGCTCGCGGCCGCTCAAATCCGGGAAGCCGTTGCCGAGCGGGCCCCACAATTCGACACGATCATCGGGACGCAACGTCGCCAGACGGGTCGTCATCTTGCCGACGACGAGATAGACGACGTCCAGCGCAATCGGGCGGTCTTGGGCATCGAGCACGGTGTCGTACAGCGCGAAGGGGCGGCCCAGCAGCGGGTCGGAGGTGCCGGCGAGCCGCACCATCAGGAACTGGCCGGGCCGAATGCGGGCCGCCAACTCGGGAGCGTGCAAGCGAATGCGAAAGGTGTTGCGGGCAAGGAGGACGTTTTCCGCGACGCGCGAAGTGACCTGAAGGAAGCGGGGAGCCGTTGCGAGTTCCACTCATGCACCTGCCTTATTCGTCCTCTTCATCTTCGGTGGGAGCCGACGCCTTGCGTTTGCTGGCGCGTTCGACCGTGTCGCGCAGCAGTTGCACCTCGTCGCCGCGCAGCCGGCGCGCCTTGCCGGAAGCCAGGTTCTCGATCTTGATCGGCCCGATGGCGACGCGCCGCAAGCGCAGGACTTTGTGATTGAGACGGGCGAGCATGCGACGGATCTCGCGGTTCTTGCCCTCGCTGAGCACGATGCGCAGCCAGGTGCTTTCGCCCTGGGTCCGCAACCTCTTGACCCGCTGGGCCTTGACGTGGCCGTCGCTCAGCCAGACGCCCTTGAGCAACTGCTGCATGTCCTCGGGTGTCGGCTGTCCGAAGACCTGTGCCAGGTAGGTCTTCTCGATACCGAAACGCGGGTGCATCAAGCGATTGGCCAGGTCGCCGTCGTTGGTGAGCAGCAGCAATCCCTCGCTGGATTCGTCGAGTCGGCCGACGGTATAGACGCGCTGCGTCGCCTTGGGCACCAGGTCGATCGCCAGGGGCCGCCCGGCGGGATCGCGATTGGTGCACAGGTAGCCGCGCGGCTTGTTGACCAGCCAGTAGACGTGGCGCTCGGCGCGAATCATCTGGCCGTCGACGGAGATCTTCTGTTCCGCATCGACGCGCGTACCCAACTCGCGGACCACGCGGCCGTTCACGCTGACGCGGCCAGCCGTGATCAGGTCTTCGCAGTGGCGTCGCGAGCCGACGCCGGCATGGGCCAGGACTTTTTGCAATCGTTCCATGGTATCCATTGTATCGAAGCTTACCCGCGATCCTCAATGCGCTCCAATCGGCTCGTCAGTGCTTGCACTTCGCCGCGCAGGTCCGTCAGCGCGGCTTGCAGGGCCGCAATCTGGGCCAGTGCGTCGTCGAGCCGGGAATCGCGGGATGCGGGCCGCTCCTCGGCGGGGCGCGATTCGCGCGCCGGGGGTGCACTGGGCTCGTCGGCCGCGCTGCCGTGCATGGCGCGAAGCCGATCCAGGTCCCGGACATCTTGAAAGCCGTGCGTCAGCGTCGTGCCGCGCCGCCCTTCCGGCGTGAGATAGATCACCAGCTTGCGCTCCGCCAGCGGTTTGCAGACCGCACGCAACTTGTCGAGGTCTTCGATCGGCTCCATGCGGCTGACCCGGCCGCGCAACTCGCCTTCGCTCTGGGCGCCGCGCAGGAGCAGCTCGGCCAGGACGGCCATCTCGACCTTGTCCACGTGCCAGGTGTCGTACAGGGTGTGCCGCCAGCGCTCGACCCGGCCACCGGTGATCTTTATCACCAGGCCGCGCTTCTGGCAACTGATAAGGGCGTCCTCGACATCGTCTTCCGACATCTCCAGCACTGGATCGCGGTTCGACTTCTGGTTGCAGCCGGTCGCCAAGGCGTTGATGCTGAGCGGATAGACGTCCGGCGTCGTCTTCTGCTTCTCCACGAGCACGCCGAGGATACGGCGCTCGTGCAGGGACAAGATTGGCGGCGCGAACGGCACGACCACGGACGGGGATGGGTCCGACGACATGAATTCCCCCTTGGCATTCAAGAAACGTGTTTCTACCAGGGTAGTGGGGCACGTTCGCGACGGCAACCGCGATGTGTGGGGCCGGCTTCCAGCCGGCCAGTCGCCACGGCCGGCTGGAAGCCGGCCCCACAAGCACCTTGTCGAACCAGCGGAGTGCGGGTAGAAGAGAAGCAACTTCTCCCGCCGCGAGCGGCGCAGCCTTGGATGTGGAATCCGCCATGAGCACGACACCCGGCACGAATCCCGCACAGAACAACAAGAACCTCTTCCTCATGGTTGGCCTCTTTGGCGGCCTGGTGTTCCTGTGCGGCGGCATGTTCGTGATGGCGATCACCACGCTGCAGATCGTCGGCAAGAACGCCACTGCCACGTTCGCGATGAACGAGACGCGTCCACGAGGACCAGGCCAGACGAAAAGCAGCGGCGGCGGCGAATCGGATGTCGCGGGAGCCACGCGGGTGGCGAACTCCTTTATCGAGGACGTGATCGCCAGCAAGATCAGCGACGCTTACCAAAAGACGTCGGAGACGTTTCAGGGCCAGTACTCGACCGAAGAGTTTCGCAAGCACATCGAGGACATGAAGGGCTTCCGCGGCGCCAGCAAGGGAACGATGACGCTGCTCCGGGGCCAGGGGGCCGATGGCGAATTGCACTTCCGAGGAACCGTCAACATGAATACCGGCATCGGCCGGTTCGAGCTGACGGTGAAGGAAGACGATAGCGGCACCTGGAAGGTCACCAGCTTCGAGAAAAAATGACCGATTCCCAGCTCCCTCAGCGACCACCGACCTCGTTACCGGGCTCTCTGCCCGGTAACTCACTGCCGGCAAGGCTCTGCCTCGCGCGGAATGTTCGCCCGCGGATTGCTTGACCCTGGATCGCGCCACTTCGCGAGGCAGAGCCTCGTGGGCAGTGCGTCACCGGGCAGAGCCCGGTGACGAGGGCTTGCGCGAGAAAAAATGAGCGCTTCCCCGTTCCCCCAGCGTCCATAGAATCAGCTAGAGCTTACCCGCCCGCCCCCGGCCCGTTGCGAGGCCGGTCTGCCCGCGATACAATCCCACCTTCGCTCCCTGAACCTGCCCCGGAGACGCAATGTCCTCCCCGAACGAACTTACGCCCGCCGAAGCCCAGGTTGTCAAGGACCTCGCCGCCGCCTACGAGAAGCTGACCGAACAGATCGGCCGCGTCATCGTCGGCCAGAAGGGCGTTGTCGAGCAACTCCTGATGGCCATGTTCAGCCGCGGCCACTGCCTGCTGGTTGGCGTGCCTGGCCTGGCCAAGACGCTGCTGGTCAGCACGGTGTCGAAGATCCTGCATCTGTCGTTCAAGCGCGTGCAGTTCACCCCCGACCTGATGCCTTCCGACATCACCGGCACCGATATCCTGCAAGACGACCCGGACACAGGCCGGCGCAAGTTCACCTTTTTGCAAGGTCCGATCTTCGCCAACATGGTCCTGGCCGACGAGATCAACCGCACACCGCCCAAGACGCAGGCCGCGCTCCTGGAAGCGATGCAGGAACATCGCGTCACCGCCGGCGGGCAGTCGTACCAGCTTCCCGAGCCGTTCTTCGTCCTGGCGACGCAGAACCCGATCGAGCAGGAAGGCACCTACCCGCTTCCGGAAGCCCAGCTCGATCGCTTCATGTTCAACATCATCGTCGGCTATCCCAACCGGGCCGAAGAACTGCAGATCATGAAGCAGACGACGAGCACCTACAAACCGCAGCTCGACGCGATCCTGACCGGCGAGCAGATCATGAAGCTGCAGGAGATCGTGCGCCAGGTGGTGGTGGCCGATCACGTCTACTCCTACGCCTGCGACATCGTCCGCGCCACCCGGCCGCGCGATCCGGGCGTACCGAAGTGGGTGCCGGACCTGGTGTCGTGGGGCGCGGGACCGCGCGCCAGCCAGTACCTGATCCTCGGCGGCAAGTCGCGGGCCATCCTGCACGGCCGGCTGCACGTGACCACCGACGACATCAAGGAAGTGGCCTATCCCGTGCTGCGCCATCGCCTGGTGACGACCTTCAACGCCGACGCGGAAGGCGTGACCACCGACGACATCATCACGAAATTGATCCAGGCCATCCCGCTGCCGCAGGAAGAGGCGGCGATGAAGGTCAAGCGGGCATAGCAAGCATCCTCGTTCCCACGCTCGGCGTGGGAATGTCCGCTTCGTTGCTCTGCGGCGCATCCCGCGCGGTGATTCCGTTGTTTTTGTCCGGGCCGCAGAGCGGCCGGGAACGCATTCCCACGCGGAGGAGACGGCTGAAAAAGTCGGTACGGTGGGAGAAAACGGCCATTAAAGGCCAGATTCTCGGGGTGATTCCCGTTTTTTGCCCACTATCTGGCCGTTTTGATGGCCAAAGTGGGAGCCCGTAGGACTTTTTCAGCCGTCTCCGGAGCGTGGGAACGAGAGGATTCTCCCTCGGAACTGAGAAATGCCAGCAAACTCTTTCCAGTTCGACCCCACGTCCCTCTCGAAGTACGGCCGTCTCTCCATGATGGCGCGGACGGTCGTCGAGGGCTTCCTCACCGGTATTCACAAGAGCCCCTACAAGGGCTTTTCCGTCGAGTTTGCCGAGCATCGACAGTATTACCCCGGCGACGAGATTCGCCACATCGACTGGCGCGTCTACGGTAAGACCGGCCGCTACTACATCAAGGAATACGAGGAAGAGACCAACCTCAAGGCGCACATCCTGGTTGACGCCTCGGGCAGCATGGGCTACACGGGCGCGCACATCAGCAAGTTCCAGTACGCGCAGTACATCGCCGCATCGCTCTCGTACCTGATGCTGCACCAGCTCGATGCGGTCGGCCTGGTCACGCACGACACCAAGGTCCGCAACATCATCCCGCCCAAGACCAGCTCCAAGCATCTGCTGCGGCTTCTGCACACATTGGAATCGACGCAGCCCGGCGGCGAGACGTCGATGGCGCCGCTCTGGCACGAGCTGGCCGGCCAGTTCAAGCGGCGCGGCATGGTCATCATCCTGTCGGACTGCTTCGATCAGTTGCCGGGCCTGGTGCGCGCCCTGCGGCACTTTCGCTTTCGCCGCCACGAAGTACTGCTGTTCCACATCGTCGCGCCGGAAGAGATCGACTTCCCGTTCAAGAAGTGGACGCAGTTCCGCAACCTGGAAGTGCGCGATCACAAGCTCCTGGTCGATCCGCAGCAGCTTCGCAAGGAGTACAAGAAGAATTTCGACGCCTTCTGTAAGCAACTGCGCGAGCAGACGGGTCGCATGCAGATCGACTATCACTTGATGCGCACCGATGAACCGGTGGATAAGGCGTTGGGCATTTACTTAACGAAACGACAAGGTCGGCGCTAACCGCTATGATGGTGCGGAAGCCAAGGCCCGGTGGGCCAGACACTCCTGTCTGGCCGGCCAGACACTCCTGTCTGGCCCACCGAGCGATACCGTTTGGATGGTCCGATGTTGCCATTCCTCGCACCCCTGATGCTGGCCGGCCTGGCGGCCGCGGCGATTCCGCCAATCGTCCACCTGCTGAACCGTCGTCGCTTCGACGTGGTGGACTGGGGCGCGATGCAGTTCCTCCAGATCAGCGAGACGACGCGCCGTCGTCTCATGATCGAGGAAGTCCTGCTGATGGCATTGCGCATGTTCCTCATCATCGTCATGGTGCTGGCGCTGGCGGGGCCGTTCCTCGAAGGGTTTGTTTTCAGCAAGGCGAAGGCCAATCGCGACGTGGTGCTGATCTTCGACGGCTCGTACAGCATGGGCTACACCGGCACCGGGCCGTCGTCGCATGAAGCCGCCAAGGAGTGGGCGCTGGAATTCGTCAATGAGTTGAGCGCCGGCGACACCGTGGCCGTGCTCGTCGCCCGCCAGCAGGTCGATCCGATCCTGGGCGAGCCGACGCACGACCTCGAACGCGTCCGCACGGCGATTCAGAAGCTGCCCGACCCGGCCGGCGGCGCCGACTGGCCGCGCGCCATCGAGGCGGCCCGCGACATCCTCGCCAAGAAGAGCCAGCGGCCGCAGCGCGACATCATCGTCATCAGCGACGGCCAGCGCTACACCTGGTCCGACGACACCACCATGCTCGGCTGGCACATGCTCGCCAACCAGCTCCGCGATCAGCGCGCCGTGCAGCCGGCCATCTGGGTCGTCAACATCGACCCACAGCGGCCCGACAACCCACCCAACTGGTCGATGGTGCCGGTCCGCTCCAGCCGGGCCGTCGCCGGCAAGGACCGCGAGATCACCTTCCGCACCGCCCTGGAGCTGCGCGGCCAGGAATACAAGCCGCCCTACAAGCTGCGGCTCGAAGTCGACGGCCAGAAGCTCCGCGACCTGACGCCGCCGAGCAACGCCAAACTGGAGAAGGGCCAAGTGCCATTCTCCTTCACGCACAAGTTCGCGACGCCGGGCTCGCACCTCGTTTCCGTGATCGTGGAGCCCGACCCACCGCAGGACCAGCGGCCGCCCGGTTACGTCATCAAGGACCACCTGCCCGGCGACAATCGGCAGGACTTTGCCGTCGAAGTGGTGGCAGCACTGCCGGTCCTGCTCGTGGACGGCGACGCCCGGCCGGTGTCGCCCAGCGAGACGAAGCCGCGCGAGCGCGGCACCGACTTCCTGCTCAAAGCCCTGGCCCCGTCGCGCGACCCGTCGCCGGTGGTGCTGGCCAAGGTCGTGCCGATCCAGGACTTCAAGCCCGACCAGTTGACGCACGACCTCGGCAAGGAGCCCGGCACCAAGCCGCGCGTGCTGGTGCTGTCGAACGTGGCACGGTTGACCAACGATCAAGAAGAAGCGGTCGCGCGCTTCCTGAACGACGGCGGCGGCGTGCTGGTGACGCTCGGCGAGCGCGTCGAGCCGAAGTACTACAACGAGCAACTGCACCGCAGCGGCCAGGGCTGGCTGCCGGCCCGGCTGGAAGACATGACCGGCGACGAATCCGAGCCGACGCGTGCCGTCAGCCCGCTGGCGTCGAGCTTTTTCCATCCCGCACTGGACCTGTTCCGCGAGGAAACCTTCGGCGGCCTGAGTGCAGCGCGCTTCCCGCGCTGGTGGAAGGTGACGACGCCCGGCCGCGGTTCCGCCGCCCTGCCCGTCGCCCTGCTGACAAGCAACGATCCCCTGCTGGTCGAACGCCCCTTCCTGAACGGCCGCGTCCTGCTCGCCACGGTCCCGCTGGACGGCTCCTGGCGCACCAACCTGCCGACGCTGCCCGCGTTTCCCCCACTGGCCCACGAACTCGTCTACTACCTGGCCGGCGCCCGCTCCGCCCGGCACAACCTGCAACCCGGCCAGGTGCTCCGTTACCAGCCAACCGTGGAGCACGCCCCCGGCCCGCTGGTCTTGCAGCCGCCGCAGGGTGAGGCGAAGAAACTGACCGCCGAACAGTGGCCCTTCGACTACCGCGAGACCCGCGAAACCGGCGTCTACCGCCTGGAGAGCGATGGCCGCACGTCGTACTACGTCGTCCAGCCCGACGCGCGCGAATCGAGCCTGGTTTCCTGCACGCAAGAGGATCGCGACAAGGTCAGCAAGCTGGTGCCGATGCGCTACGAGAACGAACGCTCCGAGCTGGCCCTGGCGCTGGTGCAATCGACGCAGCGGCAGGAGCTGTGGCTGTGGTTCCTGATTGGTGTGATTGGGCTGTTGTGTGTGGAAGTGTTTTTGACGCGGCGGATTGCATTGAATCGGTAGTTCGGCCACTGAGGCTCTATGCGATTTGGCGATCCGGCCGACTTTGCAATCGAGGCAGACGTTGAGCCGCATCTTAGGCCACCCTCCGCTGTCTGGGGGCATATGTGCGTTTGGTGCCAGGGCGTGGTGCTAGGCGACATTACCGACCTACATTGTGGGCTGTACGGCGCCTACTCCTCGTTTCGTTGGCTCGCGTCTAATCTCAATGAACTGTGGGCGCCGGAGTTGGTTGGCCTGGACGATGTGGCCGTGTGGAACTTCCTTGACGGGCTGCTGTACGGATACCACGGCGACGTGGAAAATTCCAGATGACCGATCGTTGGCTCAGTGCCGAAGGGACTCGGAAACGTGGGGCCGCTTCAACTTCCTGACGAACTGGGACGAACCATTTGATGGGTTCAAAGGGTTCATTCTGTGGCCACCCGGCGAACCTGTACGCATTTTGAGCCGTGGCCCAAGTGGAGATCGGCACTTCGCCAAGGTCTCGCAAACGGCCGTGGTAACGGCATCTCAAGAATTCGTATTCTGGTACGAAAAACAAGAGTCGCGATTGCGCGGGAGTTGAGCTATGTGTCTTGGCCATTCGGCGGAGCCGACACTGGCAAATCTTCCATGGCAACCACGTGTACCAAGGCCACGCGAGTGATTCGATCGTAAATTGCCGGATTTTCGGGGCCAGGGAAGCCGATCGTCAAGTCACGGCGACCGACCAGGACGAGGTCGGGATGATGGATGTCAAACCGCTGCCCTTCGCTGACGACAATGCACATCGGTCGAAAGGGCTTTTCACGAAGCCGGGCTTGGATTTCGTCGGGGCTGAACATCGTTTGTCTCTCCATCCGGTACTATAACCATCGGGCCACCGGACTATCAAGACGCGGCAACCAATCGGCACTACCATGCGTGTCGCACACTTCGACTGTTTCAGCGGCATCAGCGGCGACATGGCGCTTGGCGCCTTGATCGACGCCGGTGCTGACGCGGACGCCATCCGGCGTAGCCTCGCCTCGCTGAACTTGCCGATTCAGGTCGAAATCGAGAAGGTGCGCAAGGGCGGCTTCCGCGCGACGCAGGTCCGCATTGAGGCGCCGGACGAAGACACCCATCGCTTCCTGCCCGACATCGAAGCAATCCTTCAGCGCGGAACCCTGACGCCGCCGCAACACGACCTGGCCCTGCGCATTTTCCGCCGGCTGGGCGAAGCTGAAGCCGCGGCGCATGGCATGCCGTTGGAGAAGGTCCATTTTCACGAGGTGGGCGCGCTCGACAGCATCGCGGACATTGTTGGCGCCGCAGTGGGCATCGATCTGCTCGGCATCGAACGCTTCACCAGTCGCTCGGTGCCGACCGGTCACGGCACGGTCAAGTGCGCTCATGGCTTGATGCCGATCCCGGCACCGGGCACCGCGGAGTTGCTCAAGGGAGTGCCCCTGGCGGCCTCGCCGATCAGGGCGGAGCTGACGACGCCGACCGGAGCGGCCATCCTCACGACTGTCGTGCAGGAGTGGGTTGAGCAGCCGGTGATGACGGTCGAGCGCATCGGCCACGGCGCCGGCCGGCGCGAATTCGTGGAGCAGCCAAACCTGCTTCGCCTCTTCGTCGGCACCTCCGAGCTCGGAACTCCGAACCCGGAACTCGGAACTGGGAGCGATCAGGTCTGGGTCCTGGAGACGAACCTCGACGATTTGCCGGCCGAGGTGATCGGCT
This sequence comes from Gemmataceae bacterium, assembly GCA_019752375.1. Taxonomy (GTDB): domain Bacteria; phylum Planctomycetota; class Planctomycetia; order Gemmatales; family Gemmataceae; genus JAIEMG01. The sequence continues at coordinate 24,008 of JAIEMG010000335.1, forward strand.
ACTGCTTCGAGCTGCTCTTCGCCGCCGGGGCGCTCGATGTGTTCAGCACGCCGATCCAGATGAAGAAGAGTCGCCCCGGCGTGCTGCTGAGCGTGCTGGCCCCGGAGCCCGCTCTACCGGCGCTCGAAGACATTCTCTTCCGCGAGACGACGACCTTCGGCATCCGCCGCTATCCGGTGCAACGCCACAAGCTCGAACGACGACCCTGCACGGTGGAAACGCCCTGGGGACCGGTGCAAGGGAAGCTCGGCTGGCGCGAGGGCCGGCCGCCCACGTTCGCGCCGGAGTACGACGACTGCGCCCGCGTGGCCCGCGAGCACAAGATCGCTTTACGCGATGTGTACACCGAGGTGCGACGCGCTTACGAGTCGTCGGCGAAGGAGTCGTGATGGGATATCAGGGTGGTGGAGGACGATATCACCCGGTTCGGTTCCATGCCATCGGCGCGACGCTCCTGAGCGTCCTGATTGCCGTGGGCCTGTGGGCGGCGCTGAGCGGCCGCTGGACGTGGGCGCCCTGGCTGGCGGCGTGGCTGGTCGCCGTCAACCTCACGGCCGTTGCCTACTATCGCTACGACAAGTGGCAAGCCCAGCGCGTCGGCCGCCGGGTGCCGGAAGTCGTGCTGCACGGCCTGGCGTTCGCGGGCGGCAGTCCGGGCGCTTACGCCGCCATGCAGCTGTTCCGGCACAAGACGATCAAGGGAAGCTTCCGCGTGGTGTTCTGGATCATCGTCGTCCTACAGGCGGCGTTGCTGGCCTGGATCGTCTATCATGCACTGACGACGCATTCAGCATTCAGATCCTAAGTGACATTCCAGCAAGAAGATGCGGAAGGCAACGATCAAGGGCGACAGACCACGGTCGATTCGCTTGCCAGACATCCAATGGCGAATCGGTTGTCGGGAACGAAAAAGCCGCTTACCGCGTCGAAACTTTGTCGCCGCGTCGGTGTTTTTGGACTAGGCTTCGAATGAACGCTTCCCCGTCCAGACTAAAGGATGCTCAGATGAGACTGTTCTGCTGTTCACTGCTCGCAGTCGGCCTGCTCGGGATCCTGATGCTGGAGAACGTGGATGCGGCGCAGTTTAAGCCGCCGTTCAAGAAGAAGATGATTCCGCCGCAGGGCAAGCCAGGCGAGAACCCTGCCGCCAAGCCGGCGGACGGCCCGGCGGCGGGCGGGGCGAGCGCTGCCGATCCGTTGACGGCGCCATTGATCGCCGCGGACATCATGCCGAAGCTGAAGCTGAACGCCGAGCAGAAGCCAAAGGTCGACGAGTTGTCGAAGGAGTTCGCCGCCAAGCTGAAGGAAGCCGTGGCGATGGCGCTGAAAGACAAGTCCGATGGCGGCGGCGCTGCACCGAAGGGCAAGGGCGATGCCCCCAAGGCCAAGGGCGATTTCAAGGGCAAGGGGAAGGGCGGCAAGGGCGGCGACGCAGCCCCCGAGTTGAAGGCAGCCCTCGACCTGCGTATGCAGTACGAAGACAAGCTGGGCGAAATCCTCAATGACGCCCAGAAAGAAGTCCTGTTGGCGATCAAGGCCAAGGCGGGAGAGGCGCTCCTCGGCGGCGGTGGAGCAAAGACCGAGCCCAAGAAGAAGTAACCACCTTTCGATCGACCCCATTCCCGCTTGCGGAGCAGCCTGCCAAGGCCGCATCGCAAGCGGGAATTTTTTTGGTCTGCCCGATTCTGTAGCCGCAGGCTTCAGCCTGCGGAGGGAGTCTGCCGCCACTGCAATGCCCATCCGCAGGCTCAAGCCTGCGGCTACAAACGGTTCCGGTCAATCGTGCTTTCAACGGAAGTCAGAACAGCCTACGCCTTCACGAGGGTCGGAAATTCCTTCTTGCAGTGGCTACAGCTCGCATCGGCGATCGGCACCTTTTGCTGGCAGCCTGGACAAGCCCAGGTGTTGCGTTCCAGCAGCGAATCGAGCAAACTCAGCCACAGCCCGAGGTTCTCACCCGGGATCCAGTTGTCGCGGCCACACGGACACTTCGCGCTCTTGCCCTGGTCCTTGTTCAGGGCGCGCAGATCCTTACGGCAGGCAATACACTGAAAGACAACCATCGGTGCGGTCCTCGGGAAGAAGTGCAACGGTTACCGAACGGTAGCGGCGGGCGGCGCGCAGGTCAAGGAACTATCGCCGCGTGCTTTCGCCGTTTCGCTATGGGGGCAAAGCGATGAAATCAACCCTGTTGACGGCATTCCTGCTCGTGTGCGGTGCGACCGCGCTCCTGGCCGACGATAAGAAGGAACTGGAGAAGCTCCAGGGCGTATGGGTCGCCTCGACGGCGGAACGCAACGGCAAGGCGGCCGACGACCTGAAGGGACACCAACTCACCTTCACTGGCGACAAGTTCATCATCAAGGGCAAGGACAGCACGCCGCTCTACGAAGGTACGATCCAGGTAGACACGTCGAAGAAACCGGCAACGATCGATTTCATGCACACCGCCGGCGACCTCAAGGGTAAGACCTGGAAAGGGATCTTTGTCATCGATGGCGACACGCTCAAGACCTGCGACAACGCGCCAGACGTGACCAAGGACCGACCGACTGACTTTGTCGCCAAGGCCGATTCGGGGTACGTCGCGATCGTGTTCAAACGTGTGAAGTCGTGACCCACAACGGCGGAGCGCTTCGCGATGGACCCGAGGCTGCGCGTGGACGATGGGGCGGACGAGCAGCCGTGGGAGCGGCCGTGGACCTATCGCGCCGATAGCTTGCCGCATCGTGGCCGGTTGTTGAAGTTGATAGGATCCACCAGCGTCCTCCTGGGCGCGTCGTCATTTTGCTGTTTCGCCGTTACCGGCTTCATCGCTTTGCCCCTCGGGCTGCTGGCCTGGCACCTTGCAGCCAGCGACCTGAGTGATATGGAGAAAGGCATCGTCGATCCATACGGCCGCTCGCCGACAATGACCGCCCAGACAAGCGGGCGCTATGGCGTCGTCTTGAGTCTTGTCGGCATCCTGACCCACGTGTACCTTTTGCTGGTCTCGTACTGAGGTCGTCACTCTCCCGGGCGGAATGACTCATGACCAGCCCCTGGCCGGCCCTGTGGACTGTCCTGGCCCTTTCGGTGCTGCTAGTCCTCATCATCCGCGGCAAGGTGCAGGCGTTCGTCGCACTCCTGGTCGTCAGTCTGGGTCTGGGACTGGCAGCCGGGTTGCCGCCGGAGCAGGTGGCGCAGACCATCGGCAAGGGCGTGGGCAGCATCCTGGCCGATGTGGCAATCATCCTCGCGCTCGGCGCCATGCTGGGCCGCATGCTCGACGTGTCCGGCGCTGCGGAGGTCATCGCCCGCACGCTGGTCCGTGCGTTTGGTGTGGCGCGTGCCTCGGCAGCCATCCTCGTCGCCGGGTACATCACCGGGATTCCGGTCCTGTTCAACGTCGGTTTCCTGCTGCTTATCCCGATCATGTGGCGCCTGCAGCGCGATACGGGCCGTTCGCTGCTCTACTTCGCGCTGCCATTGTCATTCAGCCTGGGCATTGCCCATTCGTTCATTCCGCCGCATCCCGGCATCGTCGGTGCGGTGAACGCCTTTGCCGGCAACAAGGGCGGTACGCTCATGGTCGAGACGATTGTCTTTGGCACGCTGCTCGGCGTGCCCATTGTTGCGTTCGGCTGGTTCGGCCCCGGCCGGTTCTGGGCGAAGCGCCAGCACGTCGGCGTGCCTGAACACCTCGCGCCGCCCGACGAAGCGCCCATGAAGGAGGGCGCTGAACCGGCGGACAAGCCCGCGCCGCCATCATTCGGAGTGGCGCTGTCGATCGTGACGCTGCCGCTGGTGCTGAGCCTGCTCGGCTTCGGCGCCAAGCTGCTGGGCGACCTTGGCCAGTTACCGAGTTGGATGACACAGGCTCCGGCTGCACGCTCGGAGCTGCCGGAGGCGTTTGCCATCGCCGCGCATCCGCCCGTGGACTGGCTGCGCTTCCTGGGGCATCCGACCATGGCACTCTTGCTGCCAACGGGCCTGGCCTTCTGGCTGCTTGGCGCGCGGCGCGGGCTGGGACGCAACGAACTGGCGAAGATTGCGGGCGACGCGCTGAACGACGTCGGCGCGATGGCGTTCCTCTTTGGCGCCGCGGGCGGCTTCAAGCAGGTGATCCAGGACACCGGCGCGGGCGAGTACATTGCAGTGCAAGTTCGCCAGTTGCCGTTATCCGCCGTGACGGTCGCTTACCTGGTTGCGGTGCTGATGCGCGTGGCCCTGGGCTCGGCGACGGCGGCGATCCTGACGGCATCGGCGCTGCTGGCCGCGCTGGCCCGCGACCTCCCTGGCCGCGAAGTGCTGTTGGTCCTCGCAGTGGCCAACGGCGTGACATTTGCGACCCAGCCGGCCGACAGCGGCTTCTGGCTCGTCAAGGAATACTGCAACCTGAGCGTGCGGGACGTCCTGGTACGCTTCAATGCATGCCGAATCCTGATGTCGCTATTGGGACTGGCATTGCTGCTGGCGTGCGAGAGCTTGCTCTTTTAGCGGAGGTTTCGACAACGCTTCCTCGAAGCACAAATCATCATGAGAGCCTGTAGCCGCAGGCTTCAGCCTGCGGAGTGGCGTCGCGGGGGCGACGACGCACTCCGCAGGCTTCAGCCTGCAGCTACAGACTCTTGCGGTGAATCGTGCTTCCAAACCAGCGCTGTAGGTATTAATTGACGAGTGCTTGTTTCGCCAGGCGGCGACCGTTATCCGTCAGAATAAGCCGGCCGTCGCGCTGCACGACCAGTTCGCGTCGCTCGGCCTGTCGAGCGACACGGGTCACAAAGACCGGGGGCCAGTGCAGATGCTCGTGTAGGCCTGCGATGGCACTCTCGCGTTCCGCTTCGGGGCGGTCTTCGTGATTGAACAGGTGGATCACGAGCATCGTCTGCGCGAATTCCCAGCGCTGGCGCAGGCGGCGCAGACCCATGGCAATCAGGCCCCGTTGTGGTGCCAGCAAGAAGGCCAGCGCGAACGCGACGCCGGTTTGCGTGGCAATCGCGCCGGCGACCGATGCGCTGGGCAGCGCACGCGTCAACCAGCAGCCGGACACGGCACAACCGGCGCCAATCGCGGCGCTGAGGCCGAGCATTCGCCCCAAGCGGTCGGTCAGCAGGTAGGCGGTGGCGGGGGGGCCGACCATCAGCGCTACCACGAGGATCGAGCCGACCACGTCGAACGCGCCCACGGCCGTCACCGATACCAATGTCATCAGGCCGTAATGGACCAGCGCCGGCGAAAATCCCAGCGCCGTCGCCAGGCCGGGATCGAAGGTCGCGAGCTTCAGCTCCTTGTAAAAAACGGCAATGAACGTCACGTTCAGCACCAGGATGCCGAGCATGACGTAGAGCGCTTGCGGGCCATAGTCGCGGCCGTCGATGGTCAACGAGTTCAGGATCGCCATTTCCGGCGCACCGGTCAGGACGGCATCGGTATCCAGGTGGATATCGCTGAAGTGCAGCGAGATGAGCAGCACGGCCACGCTGAAGAGCATCGGAAATGTCAGGCCGATGGCGGCATCCTCGCGCACGCGGCCGGTGCGGTGGAGCAACTCGACCAGGCTGACCGTGACGACGCCCATGAGCACCGCACCACCCATCAGCCACGGCGAACGCAGGTCGTGCGTCAAAAAGAACGCCAGCACGATGCCCAGCAGGACGGTATGGCTGATGGCGTCGCTCATCATCGCCATGCGGCGCAGCACGAGGAAGACGCCGGGCAGGGCGCAAGCCACGGCCGTGACCGCGGTCATCAGTTGAAGCTCAATGTGTATGCTGCCCATGACTCTCGTTTCGCCGGCGTTCCTGCGCTTCCGCTTCTTGCCAACCTTCGGGCGTCAGCGCCCAGGCGTCCGGGCCCGCTTGCCGGACCAGGCCGCGCTCCCGTAATTCCGCCAGGGTCCGTTCCAGTCCGCCGCGGCCGACGCTCATCGCCCGCAGCACCGCCAGCGGATGGCCATGCGCATGGTCGTCGTGCTGGGCTGCAAGCAGGCGAAGGTCGCCCAGCACGGCTTCGAGATGTAATCGGCGCCGATTGCCCAGGTGCCGAAGCCAGCTCCAGAGCAGTCCGCGGTTGGGCGCCAGCAGCAGGGACGCGACCACCACGACGCTGACGCACAAGACAATGACCGGCCCCGTCGGCACGTGGGCGATGCTGCTGCTGATCACGCCGCCCGCGAAGCCGGAAGCAGCGCCGATGCCCGCTGCGAGCAGCACCATACGGCCCAGGTGATCGGTCCATTGCCGGGCCGCCGCGGCCGGGGCGACCAGCATGGCGCTCATCAGCACCACGCCGACGGTCTGCAAGCCGATGACAATGGCGACCACCAGGAGCGTGGTCAGCAGCACGTCGAGCAGCCGCATCGGCAGCCCGATGCTGGCGCCGAAGTCCGGATCGAAGCTGAGGAGCTTGAATTCCTTCCAGAAGACCAGCATCAAGAGCAAAGCGACGCCGCCAAGCACGGCCATCGTCGCCACGTCGCTTTCGAGCATCGCCGCGGCCTGGCCAAAGAGGACGCGGTCGAGGCCCGCCTGGCGCGCGTCGGGCAGCTGCTTCTGCATGTACGTCAGCAGCATCAGGCCGAAGCCGAAGAACACGGACAGGACCAGCGCCAATGCACTGTCGCTCTTGACGCGCGTGAAACGCGTGATGCTCATGACCGCCAGGGTCGCAATCCAGCCCGCGATGCCGGCGCCAAGGACAAGCACCAGCGGCGCCCGGCTGCGTGTGAGAAGGAAGCCGATGGCAACGCCGGGAAGGGCCGCATGCGAGATGGCATCGCCCAGGAGGCTCTGCTTGCGCAGGACCGCATAGGTCCCCAGCGCGCCGCTGACCATGCCCAGCACCGAGCAGCCCGCGGCGACCACCTGCAGCGTGTAGTTGGGGAGATCGAACATGAACTGACTGATGGTTTTCAGCGCCTGGCGAGCATCGGTGCATAAGCCCGACGTGATCGTCACCCACGTCGGGCTTATGCACCGACGCTCGCCCGATTACTCGTGGACAAACGCCACGCGGCCGCCGTAGGTCAGACGCAGGTTGGCCTCGGTGAACGCTTCCGCCACCGGGCCGCTGGCGACCTTGCGCACGTTCAGCAAGGTAACCGAGTCGAAGTATTCCGGGACCGTTTGCAAGTCGTGGTGGACGACCAGCACGGTTCGGCCCGCGGCGCGCAGCTCTTGCAGCAGGTTGACGATGGCACGTTCGGTCGTCGCATCCACGCCCTGGAATGGTTCGTCCATGAAATAGACCTGGGCATCCTGCACCAGGGCACGGGCCAGGAAGACGCGTTGCTGCTGGCCGCCGGAGAGCTGGCGGATCTGGCGGTCGGCGTAGGGCGTCATGCCCACCTTGTCGAGCGCTTCCAGCGCTCGGTGCCGCTCCGGGCGACCGGGCCGGCGAAACCAGCCCAGGCTGCCGTACGTGCCCATCAACACCACGTCGAGCACGCTGGTTGGAAAGTCCCAATCGACGCTGCCCCGCTGCGGCACATAGCCGATCAGCTGGCGTTGTTCCTTGTAGGGCCGACCATGGATAAGCACCTGCCCCGCCACCGGCCGGATCAGCCCGAGGATGGCCTTGATGAGCGTCGTCTTGCCGGCGCCGTTGGGGCCGACGATGGCCATCAGGTTGCCGGCCGGCACGGTCAGATCAACATCCCATAACACGGCCTTGTCGCGGTAAGCGACAGTCAGGTCGTTGATGTCCACCGCCGCGGGTGCGGCCGGCAAGATCGCGCGCGGACTCGAAGACGCAAGGACTGGTTGCGGGACGTTTACTTCGTTCGCAACGACCGTCGGACTCATCGGGATCGCCTCTCTGTCCATATCTCGTTACTTGTTCAATGCGCCGACAATGGTGTCGATGTTGTGCCGGACCATGCCGATGTACGTGCCTTCCGGCGTACCCGCATCGCCCAGGGCATCGGAGAACAGCTCGCCGCCGATGTGGACCTCGAAGCCGTTGCCCTTCTTCTTCACGGCTGCCTTCACCGCTTCGATGGTGCCCGGGTTCACCGAGCTTTCGATGAACACGACGGGGACCTTGCGATGGGTGACGAAGTTCGCCAGCTCGTCCACGTCCTTGGGGCTCGCCTCGGCGGCAGTGCTGATGCCCTGGACGGCCTTGACCTCGAAGCCATAGGCGTGGCCGAAGTAATAGAAGGCATCGTGCGACGTGATGAGCACACGCTTGTCCTTGGGCACCTTGTCGGCCTGGGCGCGGACGTACTTGTCCAGCTCGGTCAGCTCATCCACGTATTTGCGCGCGTTCGTGCGATAGGTCTCGGCATGCTTGGGGTCCATCTCGACCAGGGCATCGCGCACCGCATCCACGCACTTGGCCCAGATACGGACGTCGAACCAGACGTGCGGGTCGTGGGTGCTTTCGAAGCCGGGCTGGGCCGGGCGCAGCTCCTTCTCGGGATCGAGGAGTTTCGTGACCGCGACCGTCCGCTTCTTCTTGCTCATCCCTTCGAACACGTCGGCCATCTTGCCTTCGAGGTGCAGGCCATTGAAGAAGATCGCGTCGGACCCAGTCATTGCTTCCAGGTCGCTGGCGCTTGGCTTGTAGAGATGGGGGTCCACGCCCGCGCCCATCAACCCTTTCACTTCCAGGCGGTCGCCGCCCACGCGACTGACCATGTCGGTGATCATCCCCGTGGTGGTGACGACGCGAATTTTCCGACCGGAAAGGTCTGTCGAGCGGTCATTGGACGCACAACCGCCAAGGCTGCCAAGCACAACGGCGGAAACCCAAGTGACGACGCTCGCGCAGAAGCCCATCACCCTGTAACCAGCCATCAGACGGTCACGAAGGCGAGCAAGCAAGCCAGTACTCATCGAAATCCTCATGGACGACGCCAATTGCGCAGCTTCGCCGCCGCACGACTGCACATTAGGATAGACTAATCAGCAAATTAGTCCAGGCAAATTTATCGGCAAAGCGGTCGCGAAGGATCAGTCGTAGCTCATCCTTTGCAGCCCCTTGCTGGCCCATCGGCTCGCAATCCTGCTTCACTTCCTGTCGCTCGCAAATACAACAGCGTAGGCAACACATGAGGCACCGTTCACCTCCTCTCCAGAGGCCATCGGCTTGTCGACACCGGTTGTGCTCATTCCCGGCGATGGCATTGGTCCCGAAGTGACGGCAGCGACGCAAGCGGTGGTTCAGGCCGCCGGCGCCGATCTTACGTGGATCGAGGCGCCGGCCGGTCTCGGAGCCGCGGAGAGACTCGGCGACCCGCTGCCGAACAGCACCCTGGACCTCATCCGTCAGCATCGCGTCGCGCTCAAGGGACCATGCACCACGCCAATTGGTAAGGGCTTCCGCTCCATCAACGTCCGTTTGCGCCAGGGACTGGATCTTTACGCCAGCGTGCGACCGATCCACTCGTTGCCGGGCGTGCGCGGGCCGTACTCGAACGTGGACCTGGTGGTCGTGCGCGAGAACACCGAGGGCCTCTACTCGGGCATGGAGCACTTCGTCGTGCCCGGCGTGGTCGAGGGTCTGCGGCTCGTCACGCGGTCGGCGGCGGAACGCATCGTGCGCTATGCCTTCGAGCTGGCCCGGCAACAGGGGCGGCGCAAGGTCACCTTTTGTCACAAAGCCGACGTGCTGCCGTTGAGCGATGGCCTGTTCCTCTCGACGGCACGGGCGGTCGCCGACGATTATCCGTTCCTCGGTTTCGAAGAAATCCGCGTCGATCAGCTCTGCATGGAGCTGGCACTGGACCCGACGCGTTTCGACGTGCTGGTCATGGAAAACCTGTTCGGCGACGTCATCAGCGACCTGTGCGCCGGCCTGGTCGGCGGCCTGGGTCTGGTTCCCGGCGCCAACATCGGCGTCCGCTATTCCGTGTTCGAAGCCGTCCACGGCAGCGCGCCCGACATTGCCGGCAAGGGGGTCGCCAATCCCATCGGCCTGCTGCGTTCCGCGGCACTCATGCTGGAGCACATCGGCCAGCGGAAGGCGGCGAAGCGCATCGAGCATGCCGTCGTGCAGACTCTGCAAAATGCCCGCGGCCTGACGCGCGACCTCGGCGGCGACGGCAACACGCGGACGATCACCGAACAACTGGTTGCCAATGTGGGCGGTGCTCCATGAGCTTGCGTGTCACCCTTGTGCAAGGCGGCGGTCCCGGCCTCGATCAAGTGCCGGCGGTCAAAAAGATCGTCGCGACCGCCGGAGTCGCCATCGATTGGGACGAGCATGTCGCGGGCCTGGCATCGATCGAGCGCGGCGCGCCGGCACTGCCGGACGCGATGCTTCAGTCGGTGCGGACCAATGGTCTGGCCCTCAAGACCATGCTGTTCTCGCCGCCGGAAAGTGCCAAGGGCAACGTGAACGTCGCCTTCCGTCAGGCGCTCAACCTCTTTGCCTCGGTACGCCCCCTGCGCAACCTGCCCGGTTTGCCGGCGCGCTTTCAAAGCGTCGACCTGCTGGTCATCCGCGAACTGACTGAAGACCTCTACGCGGCCATCGAGCATGAAATCGTTCCAGGCGTGGTGCAGAGCATCAAGGTCGTGACCGAAACGGCCTGCCGGCGTTTCTTCGCCTTTGCATTCGAGTGGGCGCGGCAGGCGGGCCGACGGCAGGTCCATTGCGTCCACAAGGCGAACATTTTGAAGCTGGCCGACGGCCTGTTCCTGGACGCGTTTCGCACCGCCGCAGCCGGATTTCCGGACATTCAAACACGCGAGATCATCGTCGACAATTGCTGCATGCAGATGGTTTCGAAGCCGCAACAGTTCGACGTGCTGGTGATGGGCAACCTCTACGGCGATCTCGTCAGCGACCTGGGCGCCGGGCTCGTGGGTGGGGCCAGCGCCACGCACGGCATCAATGTCGGCGAAGGGGTGCGCGTCTACGAGGCATTCCACGGCGGCGCCCGCGAGACGATCCAGGGCCGGATCAGTCCCCTGCCGCTGGTGTTGCCCGCCATCGACCTCCTCGAATCCGTTGGCCAGGGCGAGGCAGCGAAGCGAATCATGTCCGCGGTCGAAAAGGTGCTGATCGACGGCCGCGTGCGGACGCCCGACCTGGGCGGTAACGCCACCACGGCCGACATGTCGGAAGCCATCGTGGCGGCACTGGCATGAAGAAGCTGAAAGTGAACAACCGTTTCGCGCCGGCAGCGCAAGCAAGTTCGACGCATGAAACGCGCCCCGCCTTGACCGTTCGGCAGCGGTTTGCGAATAATTCAATGGATTCGCGCGGCGGCGGAGGAAGCGTATTTCATGGAATGGCTGAGCTTTCGCGAACCGGTCAATACGTGGACCCACCTGACCTGGGCGATCCTGGCCGTCCCGGGCACGGCCCTTCTCTGGCATCGCAGCCGCGGTGACCGGCCCAAACAGATCAGCATGCTGGTCTTCGGCTTGACCATGATCGCATGCTTCGGCTGTAGCGCCTTGTTCCACGGCCTGCGTCTTCCCGAGGAGCAACTCGACGTCTACGTCACACTCGATCATGTCGGCATCTTCTTGCTGATTGCCGGCACGTGTACGCCGGTCGCCTTCACCTTGCTCGGACCGCGCTGGCGCTGGAGCATCCTCAGCGCGATCTGGCTGACTGCCCTGGTGGGAATCGTGACCCGGGCCGCGAACCTGACGATGCCGCCCTGGTTTTGGACCATGCTTTACCTGACGATGGGCTGGGGGCTGCTGTCGTGCTTTCGGGAGCTGGCGCGTGCGTTACCGCTTTTGGCGCTGCGGCTGCTTGTGCTGGGCGGCGTCTGGTACAGCTGCGGTGCGCTGGCCTATGTGCTTGACTGGCCGGTCCTGTGGCCCGGCGTCATCCACAGTCACGAGTTGCTGCACCTCTTTGACATGGCGGGGAGCATGACCTTCTTCTACTTCATGGTCCGCCACGTGGCGCCGTTCGACCGCCGTGAATATCGCGCGAAAACGAGACCGGTTCGGCCGGTGCGGGTGCAAGTGGAGGGTGCGGTCTCCTGATCGGAGTCTTCCCGTGGGGCACGTTTTTAACGTGCCATAGTCAGACACGTTAGGAGCCGCGTAACAATAAGTTGAACAATTGCACGTAGGACGGATTTCCAATCCGTCCAGAGAAAACCGGACG
>JAIEMG010000112.1 GCA_019752375.1 Gemmataceae bacterium
ACGCTGTCGGCGATGCTGGGTTCGAGCGGCGCGCCTTGCTTGATGGTTTTTTGCAGGGCCTTGAAGACGGGCTTGGGAAGCATCTGGCGTTGGACGGCTTCGTTGAAGACGTTGGCGCCGAAGAGGTCCTTGATGGGCGCTTTCTTGAAGTCGATGCGCTGGAGGCAATGCTTGGCGGTCGCAATGGCCTGAATGGCCTGCTGACGAATGTTCGGGGAACCCATGGTGTCGTCTCCTGAAAATGATGGACTAAGCCGCTGGGGCAGCTGTGAGAGTCGGTATTCGCGGTTTTGGGACCGATTCGATCCAGTCCCGGACGATTAAGTTAGCTTGAATTTCCAGTCGAACGCATTTTGGAAGTTGCTGCGATGGGCAAGGACCCGGAAGGAGCCATGTGGGCGGTGGGTGGCTCCCTCCGGGCGTCGAAGCTTCGGTTGGACAGGTCGACGGATGTGGCGGAGGGAATTTCCCACGCCAAGACCTTTACCGCCGTTCATCTCCCCGCGTACGCCTCCTCGGCGGATCGTTCGAGCTGGGAAGTGATGGAGTATCCGCTCAGGTGTTCCTGAAACAGCTCCCGCAGGTTCTCTGAAACAACCTTGGGGTCGCCACCGCGGAACTGGAATCGGTTGCCCTTGACCAAGGTCATGTACGGATAGATCGACTTGAAGCGCGGGCTTGGAGCTTCAGGACCCGCCTGACAGAGCTTGGACCAGATCGACATGATTTCATCATGGTCGGCGCCGTTGATGACGACGGCGAAGCGCTTTTTGCCGTCCGGCGGCACCGCCGCTGACCGTGGCTCAGGCTCCTGAACACGAGAAGTCTCCTGACCACCGGGACCATAATCGAAACCAACCTCGCCGTGCTCGCTGCGGTCCAGACCATCAATTTCCGACTTCGCGTCGGTGATGAAGCCGAACAATACGTCGATGACCTTCGTGAGGACGATGCTGGCCACGAAAGCCAGCGCCGCGGACAATGCGGCGGCCTTCAACTGGGCAATGACCTGCTCGTAAGGCCCAGTTGCGCCCTTGTTCATCTTGGCAACGAGGCCGTCGGCGCCCGCCGAGTTGATGCTGACGTAGCAGAATACTCCGGTCAGGACTGCACCCAGGAAGCCACCCACGCCATGGACGCCGAAGACATCCAGTGAGTCATCATACTTGAACACCGGCTTGAGGCAGACCACTCCATAGCAGACGATGCCCGCGATCAGGCCAATGGCCAGGCCGCCCCAGATGTAAACAAAACCAGAGGCGGGCGTCACGGCAACGAGTCCCGCCACGATGCCGGAAGCCAGACCCAAGGCCGTGGGCTTCCCCTTGTGAAGCCATTCGGCGATCATCCAGCTCAAGCCCGCTGCTGCTGCTGCTGCCTGCGTGGCACTGAATGCCGAAACCGCCAGCGCGGTGCTGGCCATGGCGCTGCCGCCGTTGAAGCCGAACCAGCCAAACCAGAGCAGCCCGGCGCCCAGCAGCGTCAGCACCATGCTATTGGGGTGCATCGCATGCTCGGGATAGCCCAGTCGCTTGCGGACCACGAGGATCGAACCCAAGGCAGACAGGCCCGCAGCGATGTGGACCACCGTGCCGCCCGCGAAGTCGAGGGCGCCCAAGCCGCCATTCAGCGTGTTTTTCCCCATGAAGCCGACCATCATCGTGCCTGGATCCTTGGTGACGGTCTTGACCACCCCGTTCACGGTATCCAGCATTTCCACCGGGCCCCACCAGTTCATCGCCCAAACCATGTGGGCCAACGGGCAGTAGACCAGCGTGACCCAGAGCAGGATGAACAGGCAGTAAGGGCCAAATTTGATGCGTTCCGCCAGCGCCCCGCTGATCAGCGCCGGCGTGATGATGGCAAACATGCCTTGGAACATGACGTGAAGGTAGACGGGGATGTTCGTGCCGGCGAGGGTGTCGGTGGCCTCGACGCCCTTCAGGAAGAGCAGCTTTTCGGGGCTCCAGCCGATGAAGCCGCCGCGGGTCTCGCCGAAGGCAAGGCAGTAGCCAATAGCGACCCAGAAGACGCCGACGATAGCCAGGGCAACCATGCTCTGCATCATCGTGGCCAGGACGTTCTTGCCGCGAACCATGCCGGCATAGAACAATGCCAGGCCCGGCACCATGAACATGACCAGGGCGCTGGAGACAAGCATCCACGCGATGTCGCCGCGGGCCGTCGCGTCGGCGGCTGAAGTCTTGACGGTCTCCAGCTCCTTCTTGAGGGCATCGAGCGGACTTTCGGCTTCCTTGACCTCGGCAGGGAGGACGCCGATCTTCTCGGGCCCTTCTTCCGACTTCGGTTCGTCTTTCGGGGCTTGGGCGACGCGGATCGCACTGGCCATCGACTGGTCAGCGGCACCCACGCGAGGCGCACCCTGGGTCAGTGCCATGACACTGAGCACAACGAGTGCAATTGCAAGCGCACGCTTCACGGTCATCATCCTCCTGTAGATGGAGAGAGGTCCACAAGAGAGCACAACTGCGTTCAACTCCTGCGAAACCAGTTTCGGGAATGAGTCAAATGGGCAGGATAGACGCCCATGCAAAAGCAAGTCCGATGCCAAGGCTGGCGCTGGGAATCTTTGGAGATGTAAGTGACTATCTTTTATGCGTTTATAGATGACGCAGATGCGCTTTCGGCCATCGTTTTCGCGCCCTCGCTGCTATGTGAAGAAGCGACGTGTGCCTAGTTGCCGAGCATCCGCAAGCTGAAAGGAAGTGAGGAAGACAGCCCGATACACTTTCCATGGATCGGAAAGGCCGGCGCAGCTGGAGCTGGAATCTGGGACAGGAATAATGGAATGTCGTTGCGGCAAGGTTGCCGCAACGACATCTTGCAGCCGCACAATTCTACTTCTTGGACACCGTGACCTTTAGGGTGAACTCGCCCTTGGCCTTGTCGGACGAGCCGAGCACCTTGAGGTCCGCCTCCGTCACTTCCACGTCGGCGGTCACCGTGGCTTCGGCTTCGGCCTGGTCAGCGTCGGCTGCAATCGTCAGGTCCTTGATGCTGACGCCCGCTGGGAGGTTCTCGAACTTCACCGCCACCGGGCCGGTGAAGCCGTTGCGTACCACGCGGACCGGCAGGATCTTGGTGAAGCCACCGACTTGAAGCGGCAGGGTGCCCGGCATCTCGAGCGTCAGGACTGGGTCCTTCGGCGGCGGGGGAGCGGGCGCCTGGACAACGAGCTTGATCTGGCCGCCGGCCTTTGCAGACTTGGCGCCAATAGCGGCGACACGCACGTCGATCGGACCAACCTTGGTCCCCTTGTCGAAATTCAGCTCCAGTTCCCCTTCACTTTGATCGGCCGGAATGGTGAGCACGGTCTTCTTGGCAGTTGGCAGGCCGAAGAACTCGACGGTCACTGGCCCGGTGAAGTTCTCGCGCGACACCTTGACCGGCAGCTTCTTCTTCTCGCCCGCCTTCACTTCCACGGTGGGAGGCACGTCGAGTTTCACCACTGCGGGCTTCGCGGGCGGTTCCTTCTTCTCAACTACCGGTTTGCTCACGGTGACGGTGAGAGTCGCATGGCCGGACACCGTGCCGCCGGTCCCCGTAACTCCGACCTTGAAGGTGCCCGGAGCAGCGTCCTTGTCGACCGTCACTTCCAGTTTTCCGCTGGACTGGTCGCCGGCGACGCGGCTGGACGTGACGGCAACTTTTTCGGGCAGGCCGGTGAACGTCAGCTTGATCGGCTCTTTGAAGTGATCGCGCTGGACTTGCAAAGCGACCGACTTCTTCTGGCCAGGATCCAGGACAAGTGTCGGTTCGGGCAGTGTCAGTTTGAACGAACCAACCACTGGCTCCGGCTTCGGATCGGGTTTCGGGTCGGGCTTCTTGACCACCGGATCGGGTTTCGGGTCCGGTTTCGGGTCCGGTTTCGGATCGGGTTTTTTCACGACCGGTTCCACCGGGACGCGCAGGTCTACCTCCGCGGTTCCGCCGGCCCGGACAATCGCCTCCGTCTCGCGAGTGACATCCTTGCCGTTTTCCTTCCAGGTCGCCTTGAATGAATAGGCGTATTTCTTGCCGGCGGCCAGGGGCGGAGACTTGAAGTAGCGAACATCGCCAGTCATCGTCGTCAATTTGCCTTGGACAAACAGCTCAGCGTCGGCCGGCAGTCGGACGGTGATGTTGACCCGATTTTCATCTTCCTTGGTCGGCTCGTCCGCGCTGGAAGGCACCAGCGCGGCGGTCATCGACAGGCTGAGGGCGATGCCAAGGCGAACAATGGTCGAGACAGGTTTCATGGGTGGAAATCCGTGAGTCCGTGATCGAAGGAAGGTTCGCGACAGGACGGCAAGGGCGCGGATAGCGAGGCCGCGCGGGCAAACGTCATCCCGCCCAGCTGCGAAGGCCGGGCGGGATGACGGATTGAATTGCCGCAACTTTCAAGAAGGCGCTATCACGACTCGACTGTCGCACGCACCGTCTTGCTCCTCATGCGGCCCTGCAGCAGGCGCTCCATGCTGCCACGGATGACTTCCGGGTCGCCGCCGCGGAAGCGGAAGCGGTTGCCCTGCATCGTAGTCATCTGCGGGTAGATGAGCAGGAACTCCTTGGGTGGCGGGCCCGCACTCGGTTTGCACATCTCGGACCAGGTCTCCTTCAAAGTGTCCGAGTCGGCGCCTTGCACGGTTACCACGAAGCGTCCACCCCCCTTCGGTGGCGGCGCCAGCGCCGGCCGTGGCTCGGCGCTTGTACTCGAGAAGTGCCCTTCGGGCGTCTTGGGGTCTTCGTTGATGTAGCCGAGCACACCCATTTCCGGGATGTCCAGGCCCTGCAACTCCACCTCGGCACTGACGCGGTTGCCCATCAGCTTCTCGACGATCCAGAAGAACACGAAGGATGCGGTGAACACCCAAACGATGTTGGCGCCAATGCCGACACCCTGAGCGTAAAGTTGGCTCGGGTTGCCATAGAACAACCCGGTGACGCCGGTTTCCACCCACTCCTTGGGCGCCTTGGCGACGTCTTCGACCCAGTGCAGCGCGCCGGCGGGATCCTTGAACCAGTGGGCGCCGTTCCAGCCGATGCCATAGGTTCCGTCCGCGAATAGCCCCAGCGCGATAATGCCCCAGGCGCCGTTGACGCCGTGAACGCTGATGGCGCCCACGGGATCATCGATCTTGGCGACCTTTTCCCAGAACAGGCAGCTCCAGATCACCAGCACGCCGGCAACCAGACCGATCACACAGGCCGCCCAGGGCGTCACGAACGCACAGGGTGCAGTGATCGCGACCAAGCCCGCCAGCATGCCGTTGCACATGAAGCTCGGGTCGGGCTTTTTGTAGAACACCCACATGTAAACCATGGAGGCCAAGGCGCCGGTGGCGCCCGCGAGCATGGTGTTGACGGCGGCACGGGGAGCGATGAAGTCATTGCCCAGCTGCAGTGCGCTGCCGGGGTTGAACCCGAACCAGCCGAACGCCAGGATGAACGTGCCGACCATGTACATGGGCACGTTGTGGGCCGGCAGGGCGTTGACGGAGCCGTCCTTGTTGTACTTGCCGAGGCGTGGGCCGATGATGATGGCCCCCGCGAGGGCGCAGACGCCGCCAGTCATGTGAACGACCGAGGAGCCGGCAAAGTCAACATGACCATGCCCCAGGCCGAAGTTCGTCCCCAGCGCCGACAGCCAGCCGCCGCCCCAGACCCAGTTGCCGTAGACAGGGTACAGCAACATGCTCACGAAGAAGGCGAAGACCACGAACGGCAGGAATTTCCAACGCTCGGCCATCGCCCCGGTCGGGATGGTGGCGGTGGTGTCCATGAACACCATCTGGAACAGGAACAGGGCCATGATGCTCACGTCGAAGGCGCGGCCGGTCAGGAAGAAGCCATCATAGCCGAAGATGCCAAACGTCTTGCCGAACACCTCGATGGTGTACTCGCTGTCGAGCAGCTTGGCGGAGCCGCCCCACAGGCTGGTGGAAGCGGTGCCAGTGCCGCCAAACATGAGCGCGAAACCAACCAGGTAGAAGCCAAGCATGCCCAGCGCGTAGACCATGAAGTTCATGCCCATGGTGTGCGCCACGTTCTTGGCTCGGGTCAAGCCGGTCTCGACCATCGCAAAGCCGGCTTGCATGAACATGACCAGGAAACCGCAGATCAAGGTCCACATCATGTTCGTGGCGAATCGCGATTTCGTCGCATACTCGCCCAGGGCCACAAGGTACTTGTTCTGGGCGACCATCAATTCCTGCTGCGTGTTTTGGTTCTCCAGCAAGATTTTCGAATCGGGCTTCTCGGGGTCCGTGACCTTGATTTTCTTCGCGGTAGGATCGGGCACATCGACGCCGACGGCCTTGGCGTCGCCGGCAGAGTCGGTTGGGTTGGGCTTCTTGTAGGCGACTTCCACCTCCGCATCGGACTTGAGGCTGCCGCCGGACGCCTCGACCTTCAATTTGAGCTTGTCTACTTCCTTCTGCAGGACGAACTCGAACTTGGTGGAGGTCGCGCCCTTGCCGATGGTCGCTTCCAGCACCTTGTTGTCCGGCAGGCCGGTGACCTTGATCTTGACCGGGCCTTCGTAGCCCTCCGGGGCCACCTTGACCTCCAGTGGGATCGTGTTGCCTAACACGACGTCCACGGACGAAGGCACGTCGAGCTTCAGGTCGGGTTCCTTCGGCGCGTCCTTTTTCTCCGCTGGCTTGTCGCCGGGTTTGTCGTCGGCGGCAACGGAGATGCCTCCCGCTAGCCAGAAGAGACAAAGCGCCATGGCGCTGCACGAAAAGATGCGTTTCACGACTCGTCTTCCTCCGGGGATGGAAAGCCCGCAAACGGTCGACGCTGGTCAGCGCTTGCGAGGCCGGTGGTAGGCGTTTTTGCCTGCGGCAGAATTATCAGTCGGGATTGCAACTACGGTGCCAACGTCCGCCTTCATTGCGAAGGCTGCAAGAAGTGTTGGCGCAGAAAGTCGTTACGCGAGAAAGTTATCCGCACACACTGCACGGGACGACCATGCCGCTGCTAGCGAATGAACGGACAATGCCTAGAAGTAGGGCACTTGAGGCGAGTTGGAGAAGGGAGTCATTGGTTGTACTGCACGCGGGCCAAATTGGTTTCTGGCAAGGTGGGCCAGACACTCTTGTCTGGCCGGCCAGACAAGAGTGTCTGGCCCACCGAACACAGCCATTCTCTACCGCGCGACGTATAACAGTTGGGGCGCGTCCCTCTCCCAGCGCAACGCATTCATCGGTGTTGATACCTGATGAGGGTCTGTCATGCTGCTTGCGCTAGTAGCCTCCGGGGACGGTCTGAGGGTCGCACCTTGGAGCGCGGCCCCCTTTGTTCTGCTTCTGCTGGCGATCGCACTGCTGCCGCTTGCGGCCGCGCACTTCTGGCACTCCGACCGGAACAAGGCGCTCGTTGCGGCGCTGTTTTCGGCGCCCGTGATTGCGTACCTGATCTACCTGGGCCCTGAAACGAACGGCGCCAGTGTCTCGCAGCTGATCCACGAATTGCAGCAGTACGTGGCGTTCATCCTGTTAATTGCTTCGTTGTACGTCGTCTCAGGCGGCATTCTTCTCCGTGGCAACCTGCAGGGAAAACCGTCCACGAATGGAGCATTCTTGGCGGTGGGAGTCGTGCTGGCGAACGTCATCGGCACGACGGGGGCCAGTATGCTCCTCATCCGTCCGTTTCTTCAGGTCAATCGAGAGCGGGAGCACACCCGCCATCTGCCGATCTTCTTCATTTTTCTCGTGAGCAACCTGGGCGGTCTGCTCACACCGCTGGGAGACCCGCCGCTGTTCCTCGGGTTTCTCAACGGCGTGGATTTCGGCTGGACGTTGACCCTGTGGCCGCAGTGGCTGCTCGCCAACGGCGTCGTGCTGACCGTATTCCTGGCCTGGGACACAATGGCATATGGTCGAGAATCGGCGGCGGCACTCGCCGAGGACCGACGACAGGCAGAGCCGCTTCGAGTGCGTGGGCTGGTCAATGCGGTGCTACTCGCCGGCATCTTACTGGGCGTTCTGCTACAGTCCGAGCGGGTGGGCGTTGCCGTGGGTGGCTGGCTAGGCCAGTTCTTCGCCTGCCCGCCCTTGACACTTGTATCGCCGTGGGGGGAACTGCTGATGGTTGTCATGGCCCTTCTCTCGCTGGCTCTGACCCCGCGGGGAGTGCGCAAGGCCAACGAGTTCGGCTGGGGCGCGATCGTGGAAGTGACCGTCCTTTTTGCAGGCATCTTTGTGACAATGGTGCCGGCGCTGGCGCTCTTGCGCGAGCATGGCGGCGGCCTGGGCGTGAGCGAGCCCTGGGAATTTTTCTGGCTGACTGGTGCGCTTTCCTCATTTCTGGATAATGCCCCGACCTACATGACCTTTGCGACGCTGGCAGCTGGCCCAAACGACTTCCGCTGGCTGGTCGAGCGCCAACCGCACATCTTGCAGGCCGTCAGTTGCGGGGCGGTGTTCATGGGCGCCAACACTTACATCGGCAACGGGCCCAACTTCATGGTCAAGGCCATCGCTGAAGAGGCTGGCTACCGGATGCCCTCGTTCTTCGGTTACATGGCTTATTCGGGCGCGATCCTGCTTCCCACCTTTCTCATTGTCACGTTGTTGACGTTCCGCTGACGCTCAAACGCCAGAGCCCCCGCAGGCGGTCCCGCGGGGGCTCTGGCTTCAAGGACGCATTTCCGTGGCTCCGACGCTTACTTGTCCTTGATCTCCTTCGGCGGCGGTACGTCTTCGACCTTCTTCTCCGGGGCCGGAGCTTCGTCGGTGTCCTCGACGACCTTGATGGTCACCTGGAAGCCGAAGTCCTTCTTGCTGGCGCCACGGAACGGCTCGTGGTAGCTGATCCACAGCGGATCGAGGGCCGGATCCGGAGCGAACTCAGCCGACGCCTTGTGGCTGAAGAAGCAGCCGCCGTAGGCCGCGATGTGGAAGGTCTGGTGCAAGGTGTACTTGCCGGGCGTGAGCGGGACGGTCTTGGGGCCGTCGTGGTCGTTGACCGACAAGCTCTCGCAGCTGCAGACCTTGTGGGGCGGTACGCAAAGGGCGATGATCTGCGCGGGGCCAGCGCTGATGTTGGCGCACGCGTCGCTGTATTCGGCACAACCTTTCTTCTCGCCGCGGAGCAGGCCAATCACGCGTCCCTCGATCGAGAGCTTGATCTTCTTGACCTTGGGATTGTCGATGGTCACCTCGAAGCACTGATCGAGGGTGAAATCCATCGCCGATTCGGAGACGGCGACGCCGGTCATGGTGACGACGACGGTGTCGGCCGAGGGCGAGGCGACGTCGATGTTGCCGCCGCCGGTGTGGGTGCACTTCCCCTTGCAGGGCGTCACGTGGCCGTGCCGCTCGTACAGCGTGATCGAGGCAGGCGGCGCGGGCGCCGTGCCTGGCGTCACGGTGATCACCACCGGGGTGCCGGCGGGAACGGGCACCTTTTCCTGGGCCGAAGCGATCGTCTGGGTCAGAGCCACGCCGAGGATACCCAGCATGAACTTGCGCATCATGGACAGACCTCCAATCCGTTTCATAGTCCTAGGACCTCCTTGCCGCTGCCGGCCCCCCTCCGGGGAATCGGCCTCGGGTGTTACGTGCGAATGAAGAAAAGAGTCACAGGTAAAGTCGTACGATCCGTTGCTCGAGTCATGGGCCGCGGTTTACCAGCGCACAATCAGGTCAAAGGCGGCGTCGAAGATGTCGTGCTTGCCCTCGTAGGGCCGCGAGTAGCCGTTGTTGTAGTAGCGCAGCTCTGGGCGGACGGTGACCGACTTGGTGGCCTGGTACTGAAAGGCGGCGGTCGCCCCGGCGTACAGCCCCTTGAAGCCGGTCCGCTGGCCGTCGAAGTCGTCGAACAGTTCCAGGCGCGCGATGGTCGTGAATTTTTCCGTCCATCGGTACGTGTAATACTGGACGAATGCAGCCCAGTCGGCGGTGCCGCTGAGCTTGTCGTTGTTGTCGATGGCACCGGCGATCGCGCCCACGGCGGCCGTGGTGGGCACCCCATACTGGTAGCCGTAGAGGAGCTCCGCCTGGTAGGCGAACCGGTCGTTGAACTTGTGGATCCAGATGAAGTCGAAGACGTTAATGTTGTTGCGGCCGGCCGGTTCCTGAATGGTGGCGAACGTCGCCGGAGCGAACGGATCGCCGGCGTTGAATTTGCCGCGCCCGAGGGTCGTGTTGTAGATCAAGACGTCGCGCTTGTTCGCGCTGGTCCACATCAGCTTGCCCATGAAGCGCAGCTCCTGGGACGGGTCGATGAACACCTCGTTGCCGGTGACGAGGTACAAGCGGGCCTGCCATTGCTTGGTCAAATTCGGGGCCACCATGACGCCCGTGTGCGTGAACGGCCCGCCCCATTGGAACGAGTAGCTGCGAGTGAGCAAGGGGGTCAAGATCGTCAGCTCGCTCTCGCTGGAGCACTCCGTCAGAAAACGGCCGATGGCGAATTCCGTCCCCTGGAAGAGACCCGGATAGTACGCGTTCACGTAGAAATCAATCGGGTCAACGCCATAGAGGTTCTGGTTGCCGTTGGTATTCAGGAGCTGGCTTTCGAACAGGCCGCGCGGCAGCGTGTAGCGGTAATCCGAGCCGATCAGCGTGTCGAGATGAAAGCCCCAGGTCGGTTCTTTCGCCGCGGTGTCAATCGGCCGATCTAGCCGGATCACGTGCTGTTGCAGCAGAAAGCGGTTGGCCCGGTCGTTCCATGTGTCGGGAACATTCGACACCTTGTTGGTGCTGGCCGTGTACGCCATCTCCGTCCAGCCGGTAATGGCGATGCGGTTGGTGTCGAGCGCCACGCCGGGGCCGGTGCCTTGCAAGAACTTCTGCAGGAACCAGCGGTCCGGCACGGCAGCCCGGGCCGCGACAGCGGCCTCGACCGGCTTGGCCTGGGGCAGCATCGGAAGGAAGGCTTCGACAGGCTTTGCCGGCGGCGGTTCGTCCGCCGCCACCGGCGCCACCTGAGCGGTATAGTTCGCGGTTAAGTCGGCCTGGAGAGAGGGGGATAACGTCGTGGCTGGCGGGGCAGGTTCGATCGTTACAGTGGTTGGCCCTGATGGGCCGGGGACGCCGAAGCTTGTCGCCGGGGCAGGCACCGACGCCTGTCCCAGCGCCAGCGCAGCGCTTAAGACGAAGGAAACAACCATGGCATCCTCCCATGGGGCTAGAGTCAATCCGTTGGTGAGTCCGCACGAGGCTCGGGGAGGGACGGGAGAGAGGACCGCTTTACCCGGTTGCGCCTCGAGCGGCGACACTAAGAAGATCGGATTTACGCTGGCAAGAATCGACAACCTGCTTAGCCTGGGAGCGCAGGCTTGCCCAATCGGTGACCGGTTCTTCGGTCTTTGGCGCGGATGCACGATTCGAGAATAAAGTGAGGACGGGCTCCGGCCGGGTTGGCTGGCGGCGACGCGCAGAGTAAGGCCTCCCGACGAGTGGGAGGCCTGGACCGAGGCTGTGTTCAGTGGGCCAGACACTCTTGTCTGGTCGGCCAGACAAGAGTGTCTGGCCCACCTTGCCAGGTATCAAATTGGCCCGCCTGCAGTAGAACTACGTTTGGCTGCACATTCACGGACCAATGGCGACGGGGCCCCGCTCGCCGGTGCGGATGCGCACACAATCATCCAGTGGCACCACAAAGATCTTACCGTCGCCGATAGCGCCCGTGTCCCCCGTCCGCGCCGCGTGGACGATGGCTTCGACGGTCGCTTCGACGAACGCGTCGTTGACGGCAATTTCGAGCTTCAACTTCGGCAGCAGACGCACCTGGAACTCGGTGCCGCGGTAGACTTCGGTGTACCCGCGCTGGCGGCCGCAGCCGCGCACGTCGCTTACCGTCATCAGGTACACGTCACGCTCGTTCAGTGCCTGCTGCACGGCTTCGAGCTTTTCCGGTCGGACGATCGCTACAACCAGCTTCATTCGCAGAGTCCTTTTCTAAATGCAAGGCTGACACCCGCGGGCCGGGACCGCGACGGGTCGTCATGGGAGGGATACGCTCTCGACGCAGCGGGCTGGAACGGCCGAACGCCTGGCAATTGCACGATTGCCAAGGACGTTCTCTCCCCACGTTCGGGCCCGTCTATCGGTGAACCATTCGTGGACGGGTGCAGCACCTGCTCCTTCGATCGAATCGCCGGGCGCGCACCAAGACCGGCGAGAGGGTGGGACATCAGAGTATCTTTCCGGTTTGCAATTTTAGTGCCGACTATAGTCCTGAAACTCCGCCACCACCGGAAGAGTCCTGCCAAGGAGAGTTTATGAAAAAAAGCGGCGACACCAAGATTGATTTTGCACGCACACTCTGCCGCAGAACCCGGCAGACATGCACGGGCCATAGGCAGCCCGCCGTGAACCCGCCGGCCGGGAAATTCGCGAGTCACTGAATCCCCCGCACCGCCTCCGGCACATGCGCCACCCAGCTGCACGGGCCGCAGAAACGGGTTTGCACCCAACCTTCCCTGGCGCGTTGCCCGGCCGCGTTGCTCGCGATACCATGCGCGGAAGCGATCCCATCGCGGGGAAGCAGAGGCCCAGGGAACCACATGATGAAAACTTGCGTACTCGCGTTGGCGATGATGCTCGGGTCAATCGCGAGCCTACGGGCGGCCGATTCACCGAAGTCCGCCAGGCCCAACGTCTTGGTCGTCGTCGCGGACGACATGGGCTTCTCCGATGCGGGGTGTTACGGCGGCGAGATCGCGACGCCGAACCTCGATGCCCTTGCGAAGAACGGCCTACGGTTCGCGCAGTTTTACAACACGGCCCGCTGCTGGCCGTCGCGGGCCGCGATCCTCACGGGGTACTACGCCCAGCAGGTCCGACGGGACACGGTCCCCGGCGTCAAGAGCGGCAGTCAGGGCACGCGGCCCGCATGGGCCAGGCTCTTGCCGGAATTGCTGAAGCCGTTGGGATATCGCTCCTATCATTCGGGCAAATGGCACGTCGATGGCAAGCCGCTGGAAAATGGCTTCGATCACTCCTACAGTCTTAACGATCACGACCGGCACTTTGCTCCCCGTTTGCACACCGAAGACGACAAGCCGCTTCCCGCGGTGGATGCCAAGAGCGGCTATTACTCCAGCACGGCGATTGCCGATCATGCCATCAAGTGTCTCAAGGAACACGCCGAGAAGCACGCGGACAAGCCGTTCCTGGAGTATCTCGCCTTCACCGCTCCGCACTTCCCACTGCACGCGCCTGCCGAGGACGTCGCCCGCTACCGAAAGAAGTACCTCGCCGGCTGGGACGAGATGCGCGACGATCGCTGGCAGCGCTTGAAGGAACTGAAGATCGGCGGCACGGCCCTCGCCGCCATCGAGCGCGAACTGGGGCCGCCGTATCCGTTTCCCGATGCCATCAAGAAGCTCGGACCCAATGAACTGACGCGACCGGTTCCCTGGAAAGACCTCGCGGCCGAGCAGCGCGAATTTCAGGCAAACAAGATGGCGATTCACGCGGCCATGGTGGATCGCATGGATCGCGAGATTGGCCGCGTTCTCGCCCAGCTCCGGGCGATGGGGGCGCTGGACAATACGCTGGTCTTTTTTCTGTCCGACAACGGCGCGAGCGCGGAGATCATGGTTCGGGGGGATGGCCACGACCCGCACGCAGAGTGCGGTACGGGTGCGACGTTCCTGAGCATCGGGCCCGGCTGGTCGAGCCTGGCCAACACGCCTTTCCGCCGCCACAAGACGTGGGTCCACGAAGGCGGCATTGCGACGCCGCTGATCGTGCATTGGCCGAAGGGGATCGCTGCACGCGGTGACGTGCGGCACGCGCCGGGACACATCATCGACCTCGTGCCGACGATCCTGGAGGCGGCCGGCGGCAAGCGCATCGAAAAGTGGGAAGGCCAGGCGGTGCCCGCGGCCCCCGGAAAGAGTCTTCTCCCACTCTTTGCGAAGGACGGGAAGGGGATCCACGACTCGTTGTGGTGGCTTCACGAAGGCAACCGTGCTCTTCGTGTCGGCGCCTGGAAGATCGTCGCGGCCGGCAAGGACAGTCCCTGGGAGCTGTACGACCTGAGCTCCGATCGTTCGGAGTCCAAGAACCTCGCCAAGGAGAACCCCGAAAAAGTCCGCGAGCTGGCCGCGATCTGGACGCGCGAGTTCGAGCAATATGCAGCGCTCGCTGCAAGGGACCTGCCGCCGGATTCGAAGCCCAAGCCCGAAAAATGACGAACGGAGTGCTGACGCGTCAACGGTACTTGATTCGCCGATCCCAGGCGGCAGATTCACTTGCCGTTTCGTCCATGTTGACGCACAATTGAATGAGTTCCGGGGTGCGCATTCCGCGCCCCCACCGGTCAAGTCTGCTTCATGTCCGGGATGTAACGATGCCGTTGGCTCCGTCAAGTGTTGCGGATTTTCTGGTCATGGTGCGCCAGAGCGGTCTCATCGAGGAGGCCGTCCTCGGCGACTATCTGGAACGTCTCCGGGCCACGGGGACCACGCCTTCCGATCCGCGCTTGCTGGCGGGATTGATGATCCGCGATCATCTGCTTACTCAGTTTCAGGCCGAACAAATCCTCGTGGGTCGCTGGCGCCGTTTCTTCATCGGGCGCTACAAGATCCTCGAGCAGATCGCCAGCGGCGGCATGGGCTACGTTTATTTGGGCGAGCACCTGCACATGCGGCGGCGCGCCGCCATCAAGGTGCTCCCGCTGGCGCAGGCGGTAAACCCCGCCGTGCTCGAGCGGTTTCGACGCGAAGGGCGTGCGATTGCGGCACTCAATCACCCGAACATCGTCCGCGCTTACGACATCGACCAGGACCAGAACCTGCACTTCCTGGCGATGGAATACGTCGAGGGCACCACGCTCAACGACCTGGTGAAGTTGCAGGGCCCGCTCAGCGTCTTGCAGGCGATGCACTACATGCGCCAGGCTGCGTCCGGACTCCAGCATGCGTTTGAAGCGACACTGGTCCACCGCGACATCAAGCCCGGCAACCTGTTGGTGGACCTGAGCGGCACCGTCAAGATCCTCGATCTCGGCCTGGCCCGATTCTACCTGGATGACACAGACGACCTGAGCATCAAGTACGACGAGCTAGTGCTGGGCACCGCGGACTTCGTGGCGCCGGAGCAGGCCGAGAACAGTCACGATGCCGACATCCGCGCCGATATCTACAGCCTGGGCTGCACGTTCTACTTCTGCCTGGCCGGCCACCCGCCGTTTCCCGCCGGCACCGTTGCCCAAAAAGTCCTGGCCCAGCTGAAACAAACGCCGCGTCCCATTCGCGAGATCCGTCCGGACGTGTCGAAGGAGTTTGCTGCCATCCTCGAGCGTGCGATGGCCAAGCGTCCGAAGCATCGCTATCAGTCGCCCGCCGAGCTGGTCGATGCCCTCACCAACGTCCTGCTCCTGAGCGGCGAGACCGCCGTCGGAGGCATGGGGCGCACGCTGACCGAATCGAGCCGTTGGCGACAGCAGCAACTGGAATCGCAGCGCCGCCGCTGGTTCCGCCGTGCAGTGGGCGCGGGGATCGCCCTGGTGGGCGGCGGCATCGCAGCCCTGACTGCCCTGCTAAGCCGCGGCAAGAAGCAACCGCCTACCGGTCCCGGCAAGCGGGTAGCGGCGACGGGCGAATCCGTCCAGCTCTGAGCGTATTGCAGGGGCGACGCATCTCTTCGGTTACTCGCCATCCACACCTCACATCCAGGTTCCGCCGCCAACTTTCGTCACCGCTACCCAAAGACGGTGGACGTCCGCTTCCTATAATTCCCCTGTCACCCGTAACCTCACCCACGACCCCGCATGGACATCGACACGCTCACCATTGTCGGCGTCGGCCTGATCGGCGGCTCCATCGGGCTGGCGGCGAAGCGGCGCGGGCTGGCCCGGCGCGTCATTGGCGTCGGCCGGCAGCGGGGAACCCTCGATGACGCGCTGGCCGTCGGCGCCATCGACATCGCTTGCCTCGATGCCGCCTCGGCCGTGCATCAATCCCAGGTAACGGTATTCTGCACGCCGGTCGATCGCATCGTGGAGCAGGTGGTGGCCCTGGCGCCGGGGTGCCGGCCGGATGCGTTGTTGACCGATGCCGGCAGCACCAAGGGCACGATTGTCGGCGGCATCGAAGCGAAGCTGTGCAACGGCGTTGCGTTCGTGGGCAGCCATCCGCTCGCCGGCTCGGAGAAACGCGGCCCCTTGCACGCCAAGGAAGACCTGTTTCAAAACCGGGTCACCGTCGTGACACGGACGCCCCGCACGTCGGACCGGGCGCTCGAACGGACGATGGAGTTCTGGCAAGCGCTGGGCTCGCGCGTCCGCGTGATGACGCCGGACGAACATGACCGCGCGCTGGCAATGACCAGTCACTTGCCGCACCTACTGGCGTCGGCGCTGGCCGGGGTGCTGCCGGTGGAGCTGTACGACCTGGCTGCGACCGGCTTTCGCGATACGACGCGCATTGCCGCAGGCGACCCCGCGCTCTGGACCGGCATTTTCGCTCAGAATCGCCAGGCAGTGCTGGACTCGCTGGATCTACTGCAAGATCGCTTGACCCAGTTCAAGCAGGCGCTGCAAACCGACGATCAGTCGACCCTGGACTCCCTGCTGGCCGAGGCGAAGAGGACCCGCGATGCTCTGGGAAGTTGAGATCGAAGCAAAGGGGCGCGACGCCGAGCGCGACCGCGTCCGCGACGAGTACGATCTGTTGACGTCGAGCCGGCGCGGCACCGAGCTGGTTCGCCGGTCCACGCGCGGCTACCTTCTCGAAGGCGAGCTCGGCGAACCACAGGCTCGCCGCCTGATGGACGACTTGCTGGCCGACCCCGTGGTGGAGCGCGCTCATCTTACCGAAATCGTGGACCCCCCGGCGCACGTCGACTCCACGGCATACACCGTCCTGCTCAAGCCCGGCGTGATGGACCCTGTCGCGCAGAGCGTCCTCGATACGGCGCATGGCCTTAGCGTTCCTCTGGCCGCGGTCCGGACCTTTCGTCGCTACGAGGTCAACCCCGCCGCGGACGGAGCGCTCAAGGCACTGCACAAGGTGCTGGCCAACGACGCCATCGAGCAGATCGTGGTCGGCCCGCTGTCGCCGGAACACCTTGGCATTGGCACACCGTACACGTTTCGCCTTATCGCGGTTCCCTTGCGCGAGCTGGATAACGCCGGTCTGGAAAGGCTCAGTCGCGACGGCCAGTTGTCACTCAGCCTCGACGAGATGAAGACGATCCAGGCCCACTTCCAGGCACTGGGCCGCGACCCGACCGACGTGGAGCTGGAAACGCTGGCACAGACCTGGTCGGAGCACTGCTCCCACAAGACGCTCAAGGGGACGATCGATTTCAACGGCCGCCGTATCGACAACCTGCTGAAGGAGACGATCTTCGGCGCCACACAGGAGCTGCGCAAGCGTTTCGGAGCCGACGACTGGTGCGTCAGCGTCTTCGAGGACAATGCGGGCGTGGTGCGTTTTACGGACGAGTACCATGTCTGCTTCAAAGTCGAGACGCACAACCATCCGTCGGCGATCGAGCCCTACGGCGGCGCCAACACCGGCCTCGGCGGCGTCATTCGCGACCCGATGGGCACCGGCCTGGGCGCGAAGCCGATCTGTAATACCGACGTCTTTTGCTTCGCCCCGCCCGACACGCTGCCGGAATCGCTGCCGCCCGGCGTGCTGCACCCGATGAAAGTCATGAAGGGCGTGGTGGCCGGCGTCCGCGATTACGGCAATCGCATGGGCATTCCGACCGTGAACGGTGCGGTATGCTTCGATCCGCGTTACCTGGGCAACCCGCTGGTCTATTGCGGCACCGTCGGCCTGATCCCGGTGAGTCGCTGCACCAAGGAGCCGCAAGCCGGCGACTTGATCGTGACCGTGGGTGGACGCACGGGACGCGACGGCATTCACGGAGCGACGTTCTCTTCGCTCCAGCTCACGGCGGAATCGGAGCAGGTGTCCGGCGGTGCGGTTCAGATCGGCAACGCGATTGCCGAGAAGAAGCTGCTCGACGTGGTCCTGCAAGCGCGGGACCGCAACCTTTATCACGCGATCACCGATTGCGGCGCCGGCGGCTTCAGCTCGGCCGTCGGCGAGATGGGCGAGAAGCTCGGCGCCCTGGTGGCACTGGAAAAGGCACCGTTGAAGTACGAAGGACTCTCGTACACCGAAATCTGGATCAGCGAATCGCAGGAACGCATGATCCTGGCGGTGCCGCGCGACAAGTGGGACGAACTGCGCGCCCTGTGTGCCAGCGAGGATGTGGAAGCGACCGCCATCGGCACATTTGAAGCCACTGGCCGATTGCGGTTGTCCTACCAGGGCAACCAAGTTGCCGACCTGGAAATGAAGTTCGTCCACGATGGCAGGCCAAATGTCGTGCGCAAAGCGACCTGGCGAGCGGGGATTGTCGACACGCCTCCCGTGGCCGGGGTGGTAATACCTCCCGCTCGCCAGGAGGACTTTAACGAGACGCTGCGCAAGGTCCTTTCCTCGCTCAACGTCTGCAGCAAGGAATGGATCGTTCGCCAGTACGATCACGAGGTCCAGGGCGGCAGCGTCATCAAGCCGCTGGTCGGCGTCCACGACGACGGTCCCGGCGATGCAGCGGTGGTAATGCCGGTGCTTGGCTCCAACATGGGCCTGGCGATTGGCTGTGGCTTGAATCCCTGCCTCGGCGATTTCGACCCCTACGCAATGGCCGCGGCGGCGATCGACGAGGCGGTGCGCAACGTCGTGGCCGTCGGCGCCGACCCAAAGCGCATCGCCATCCTCGACAACTTCTGCTGGGGAAATACGAACCGTCCTGAAGTGCTCGGCTCGCTGGTGCGCGCGGCCGAGGCGTGCCGGGACATCGCACTCGCGTACGGCACGCCGTTCATCAGCGGCAAAGATAGCTTGAACAATGAATATCACTCAGGCGATCGGCACATTACCATTCCGCCGACGCTGCTAATCAGTGCATTGGGTCAGGTCCCCGACGTGCGCCGTTGCGTGACGATGGACCTCAAGGAAGCGGGCAACGCTCTATTCCTGCTCGGCATCACCAGGAACGAGATGGGTGGCTCGCACTACAACGCCGCTTGCGGCATCGCCGGCGGAAACGTCCCACAGGTTGACCCGTCGCTGGCGCCGCGCGTCTTCGAGAAGCTTCATGCAGCGATGCAACGCGGCCTGCTGCGCTCCTGCCACGACCTCAGCGAGGGCGGATTGGCGGTCGCGGTCGCGGAAATGGCTTTCGCCGGCGAGATCGGCGCGGATTTGAAGCTGGGCGCAAGTGAATCCGACGCGGTCGCGCTCTTTTCCGAATCACCGACGCGTTTCCTGATCGAGGTGATGCCGGCCAATGTCGCCGCAGTGCAAGTTTGCTTCGACGACGTGCCACTGGTGCCAATCGGTCAGACCTGCCGCGAGCCGCGTTTGCGCATCGCGGGCCGCAACGGCGAATGGATTGTCTGGGCTTCCTTGGCGGATCTGAAGGAGGCGTGGCAGAAGCCGCTGCGCTGGTGAGAGCGATTGCCTTTGCTCGTAGTTCCGCCGTCAGGCACGCGGCAGCAGAAGGCTTTCCCGCGACATGGACATTTCTGTCCGTGCGTTTCGCCGATTGCACGAAGAGAAATGTCCGTGCCACATCGGCATCTCCCGCTGGCGCTCGCCTCACGCGTCGCCGATGAGCACACGAGGCGCACCGATGCCGACGACATGGACCTGTCCCAGCCACTCGCGTGCCGTGGGCTGCGCGAATCCTTTTTTCGGCGCGACGAACGTGACAGTGTGCTCGGCACGCACCGTCGGTCCGAGCGGCAAGCCGGTGTCGCAGTCGAGGCCGGACGGAATGTCCACGGCCAGCACCCGCTTGCCGCTGGCGTTGATGACAGGAATCACTTGATCCAACGGCGAACGGACCGGACCGCTCAGCCCGGTGCCAAAGAGCGCGTCGACCACCCATTCAGCCGGCTCCAGTTCGGCTCTCCATTCCCCGTCCACATTCGACTGGATGATCGGCAAGCCCGACTTCTCGATGATGCGAAAGTTGATGGCCGCGTCGCCGGTCAGTGCTTCCGGCCGCGCGAAGAGCAGTACGCGCACTGGAACCCGGTGGATATCGAGGTGCCGGGCGATCACCAAGCCGTCGCCGCCATTGTTGCCCTTGCCGCAGCAGATTGTCACGGGACCGCGAACGCCCAGTGAGAGCAGCACGTCCACGGCGCCGCGGCCGGCGTTCTCCATGAGCACCACGCCGGGCATGCCGTAGTCTGCGAGAGCGCGACGGTCGATGGCGCGGACTTCGTCGCGTGAGAGATAGGTTGCCATGCGTGCATTGTTCTGTCCGCGAGAGTGCCCGCCAACAAAAAACGCGCCAGGGATCGGCAGGCGTCGATCCCCGGAGCGTTACGCGGTTGCGTCGAGCCAATCAATGGAAGGCTGATTTCACCTCCGGTTTCATGAGCACCACCAGTGCCCAGATGCCGAATGGCAAGGTGAAGCAACAACACGGCGACACCTGGGGAATCAGCGACAGAATGCTTGCAGTGACCGCGAGCGGGTAGGCCTGCAGCTGGCGCATCTTGATCGAGCCCAGGATGATCACGACACCCGCACCGATCTGAAGCGCGAGCAGAGCGTAGTCGAGCGGCCCTTGCTTGAGATCCGGCGCTTGTTGCACAGGCTGCCCTTGCTTTGCTTGCATGTCCTGGAGTTGCTTGAACAGGCCCCCCAGCGCCGCGGGAGCAGCGAAGAACAGGACCAGATCGAGCACAAGCCAGACTGCTACAGTGATGAGCATGGCCAACGCTGGTGCATTGACCTTCTGTTGTGCGTCCGCACTGCCCCCACCATAACTTGCCATGTTGACCCTCCCGGATGCTTGCCGTAGTCCGAACGCAGAGCCGCTCCTGATATTCGTCGCGGGGCGCATTCCCTTTGCGGCGCCGGCCCGTTGTCGGGCGTTGTGATGGTCTGATTAAGCACGCGGGGAGTCAAGCGGAAAGTCGGCGAGGACGACAATCGGAGAATGGCCAAGCAGAAAGAATCGCTACATGTGGAAGTGTTGCGCCAAAAGCGGCAGGTCAGGCGCGTTTCTCGATCAGCGACTGGGTCTTCACCACCGTGTGCTCATCGGGGAACGTGTGGAAAGTAGAAATACAGAGACAATCAGCGCGTGCCTCGGCGGCGACGAAGCCGAGCGGGGCCATCGAGAGGCGATGGTTGGGTTGGAAATTGTGCAGGAGGCCGCGCTTGCTGCCGTCGGCCAGGATCTCGTCGTGGACGTGCAGGTAGATCTCCGGCGCCAGCACCTCGACCTGGAAGCTCATCTGGTAAGTGATGCCATGGGCGCACGGCAAGCGATCGGTGTGCTCGTTGCGCAATCGGTGACCGAGGAGTTGTCGGCGCTGAGGCAACTCTTGATCGGCGGCGGCGGTGACTTCGGTAAGGCAGATATCGCGGTTTTGCCAGGTGAGGACGTGACCGGTGCGCGTGATGCGGACGGTCAGCTCGTAGTTGTCGCGCTGCACCTTCCGCACGGCCAAGATATCGAACAGCTCGGGGTGCAGAGGCCGGCCGTAGAGCCGGAAGACCAGCTGATTCACCCGCGGTCGGACAAAATCCACGCCCATGACACGTCGTTCCGGCCTTTTTCCGGCAATGGAAGCCTCGTGACCAACACCGGATTATAGGCACACGGCGGGAGGGCCACAATGCGGATTCGGGGACGGCGGGAGGTGTTGCGAGGTGCTGCGCCGCGAGCGGCGGAAATAGAAAAGGGGAGAACCTTGCGGTTCTCCCCCCAGACTTCATGGCCTCGGCCGAGGCAGCTCGATTACCGTGCGGACGGCGCTGGCTGTGGGCTCCAGGCATCAGCCAGGCCGGCAGTCACAGTTCACTTGCTGGCCACGCCCGTCGGGGCCGGGAAGGAAATGTTGACCCGGCTGGCTTCGCCGGCGCGAACCGTGACCTTCTCGGTGACGGTCTCGGTCTTGCCTTCGCGGACGATTTCAGCGGTCAGGGTGTAGGAGAATTCCTTGCCCTGCTCCAGAGCCGGCGTCGCGAACGTGCGGACCGCCGAGGTCGAGGTCGTAGCGCGGTCGTCGATCAGCAGCTTGGCATTCGCCGGCAGGCTGACAACGATGGTCGCCGGAGCGGCCTTGCTAGCTTCCTCTTCCTTCTTCTTGGCCGGAACATCATCCTTCTTGGCCGGGGGCGGCGGCGGAGGAGCGACGACCGGGGCGCCGCCGTAGCAGCCCATGCAGCCGCTGCCGTAGCAGGCGTAGCCGCCGCAGCAGCTGTAGCCGGTGCAGCTACCGTAGCAGCCGTAGCAGCTATTGCAGCCATGGCAGCCGTGGCAACCGTGCTTCTTGTGTCCGCCGTGGCAACCGTGGCAGCCATGGCAGCTGCTGTAGCAACCGTGGCAACCGCTGCAGCCATGGCAGCCGTGATTCGCCGGAGCGTCAGCGCTGCCGCTGAGCGCCATCATCAGAACGAGACTGTACATTCCTCAAACCTCCTGCAAACGAAAAGTGAGCCAACCCACGCGTTCAAAAAAACGAAACAACATTCCCCGTGCGCCCGGAGCCGTCTTTGCTCGGTGTTTTGGGATGCGCCACCTGTTGCCGAGACGTGTTCCGGCACGCCCCGAGGTGGCAGTCAGATGAGAAAACTTCTCGCCGTAAAAGCGATCGCCGCTGCTCATGTTGGCCTTCGTAGCCACGAACTTCGCCGTTCCGTTTGGCAAAACCAATGTCAAACCGTGCTGAGTGAGTTGGATGGTAAAGATGGATAAAAAAAGAGTCAACAGTAATCTGCACAGTTTGAATGGAATCTGGAATCTGAGTTGACTTTCGGACCCCTGTGCTTCCGGATGCGCCGAACGCGCCGGGAGAAGGGGTCTCGAAACGCCGTCTTTTCACCGCACCGGGACCGTCCATGGCACGGAAAAAACGGCGGCTTTGCGGCCCCTTCATGCCCCTGGCCCAGGGGCTTTTAACCCCTGGCGAGTGCGCAGCTGACATTTCCCGTTCCCCAGGCGCGGCAACGCGGGGGAAGGCGAACAATTTTCGTTAATCCGGTTAGCTTGCCCGGTCGAATCGGGTATCTTTGCCGATAGGAATGCGCTTTCTTCGTCTAGGCCCGGCCGCGCGAGCGCCGGGCCAACCTCGTTCGGCGCGTTCATCCCGCGAGGAGTGTCCGCGATGACCCGTGAGCATCCCGACATCATGTCAGCTGCGCCGCTCAGCAATCCCCGACGTCTGCTCTATGCCTCCGCCGGTGCGGCCGGAATCGCCGTGATGCTGGCCCTGCCCGCCGGCGTGTGGGTGCCGTTGCGCGTCCTGTGTATCGGAGTGGCCGTCCTGGCTGCGGCGCGCGCGGTCGTGGTACAGCCGCGTTCGCCTCGCATCGTCGCCTCCGCGGCTGCGCTGGCACTGGTGTGTGGCTCGGCCATGGATGGCTCGTGGCTGCAACTGCTCGCGCAGGGCAAGCCGACGCCGCCTCCTGGCTTGATCGTGGAGGATGACTGGGACACGGCCCGTCTGGTGATGCGTCTCTTGGCGATGGTCGGCTTTTTCGCGACTTTCCTTCTTCTGTTGCCGTTCGTGGTGGGGAAGCTGTACCTCGCGTACATCTACACGTTTCAAGGCGAGCGCAGCCCGAAGGTGGCAACCGCTGAAGAACGCGGTCAGTTTGCGGGCTGGGTGCTCACCCGGGCCATTATCAGCGTATTGGTGGTGCTGCACTTCATCGGCATCGGTGCGGCGGTGATGGCCGTTCCGGCCGGGCAGCGCGAGCAATCGTGGCTGGCGCAGCAGATCTGGCAGCGCTGGCAGCCGTACTTGCAGTTCATGTACCTGAACAACGCCTATCGCTTTTACTCGCCGGAACCCGGACCGCCGTCCATGCTCTGGTTTCGCGTGGAATACACCGACGGCAGCTTCCAGTGGGTCCGGCTTCCCACGCACGGCATCGACGATCAGGACCCGCTGGCGGTCGAGTTCACGCGCCGGTTGTCTCTGGGCGAAAGCGTGAACCAGCTGGTGCCGGTGGGGTCGGTGCCGCTCGACATGAAGCGCCGGCGGCAGGCGGCGGGCAACAACTTTCGCATCGGAAAGCACCCGGAATTGCCGCTCGATTTCCAGTATCGCCGGCCGATGGAGAGTTGTATCCGCCTGCTGCCCGAGTACGCCCGCTACATCGGCCGCGCCTATCCCTCCACGGATCCGAACGTGGACGTGGCGGGGATCAAGATCTATCGCGTCGTGCATCACATGCTGGAGCCGCGCCAGATGTCCGCGCCGCACCTGAAACCGACCGATCCGTGGACCTACTTTCACTACTACCAGGGCGAGTTCACCAAGGATGGCGAGTTGATGGACCCGGACGATCCGTTCCTTTACTGGCTGATCCCGATCTACGCCTGGCCGCAAGGCGCCAAACCGCCCGATCCGTTCGAGGACGTGACGCCCGGGATGATGTACCTGGAGGCGGGACCGGTGGAAGTGATCGACTTCATGAAGACGCACGAGAAGATCCCAACGAGGAAGCGCGGAGGAGGCCAGCCATGAATGCTAGCGCGCGACTGGTCCGTGAATCCGCGCCGGGCTATCTGGGCAGCATCGCCCGTGCCTGGAACCGCTTCTGGTTCGAGCCGACCATGCCGACCACGCTCGGCCTGATCCGCATCTGCGCGGGATTGCTGATGCTTTACGTCCATTTTGCGTACAGTTACGACCTGACCGCCTTTTTTGGCCGCGACGGCTTCCTGAGCCTGAAGGAAGCGAATCGTCTGCGGACCGAAACGCCGCGAGTCTCGTCGCCATTGGGTTGGTACAGCAGCATGCCGTCCCTCCCCTTGCCGCCGGAGGACCGGCCGTCCCGGACGGGGATCCTCGATTGGATCGAAGGCGTCTGGGACGACCCCGATCCCAAGACGCGCGACCTGATCGTCGGCATGCTCTGGCAGCCGGAACTGCCGCCCGACGCGTCGGCCTGGGGCAATCACTTGCCGCCTGCCCTGATCCTGGGTCTGCCGCCCGATCCCATGGGCGCCAGTGAGGCGAACCTGCGCGGCCGCGGCCTGGTCGGCAATTTCATCAGCAAGCTGCCCAAGGACAAGGCCGAGCGCACGCGTGTCCTGCAGTACATGCGCGACTGGGGGCTCGATCCTCGCCAGGTCAATGCAACGGGCGGTTACTACTGGTCGATCTGGTTTCACGTCTCCGATCCGACGTGGATGGTCGTTACCCACCTTGGCATCCTGCTTGCCATGTTCCTGTTCACGATCGGCTTCTGCACGCGGATCACGTCGGTGCTGTCGTGGCTGGGGGCACTCAGTTACCTGCAGCGTTCGCCAATGACGCTGTTCGGCGGCGATACGATGATGAATATCCTGCTGATTTACCTGATGATCGGCCCCAGCGGCGCCGCCCTGTCGGTCGATCGCTGGCTGGAGCACTGGTGGCGCAAGCGACAGGCGTTGAAGGCGGGTTTGCCCGAGCCCGAATGGACCCGGCCCGAGCCGATGATCTCCGCCAACTTCGCCCTGCGCCTGTTGCAGGTCCACTTCTGCATCATCTACTTCTCGGCGGGCACTTCGAAGCTGCTGGGTGGTCAGTGGTGGAACGGCCAGGCGATTTACTACACGATGGCGAACTACGAGTTCTCGCCGATGCGACACGGCTACTACCTGTCCATGATGCGGTTCCTGGCCGAGCATCGCTGGCTGTGGGAAATCGCGATGGCCGGCGGCACCTACTTCACGCTGGCCCTGGAATTGAGCTTGCCGTTCCTGGTCTGGAACCGTCGCCTGCGGCCCTTCTATGTCGCCGGCGCGTTCATGCTGCATACCGCCATTGCCCTGTTCATGGGCCTGGTGACGTTCAGCCTGATGATGGCAACCATGGTGCTGGCGTTCCTGCCCAGCGAGACCGTGGATCGCTTCCTGGCCCGGTTTGAGAAACACAAGCGGAAGCAGCCGGAGCCGGTCGAGGCCGCGAGCGACGACGAGCGTGAAGACGAAGAAGCGGCCCCGGCCGAAAAGTCGGAGAAGAAGGAGAGCAGCACCCACGTGAAGACAAAACACCGGGCACGGCGGTAGTCGGTTCGCCGGGCGCGCAAGCAACGGACCGCTCATCCGTCGCTTGTGCGTCCGGCTATACTGCACGCGGGCCGAATTGATACCTGGCAAGGTGGGCCAGACACTCTTGTCTGGCCGGCCAGACAAGAGTGTCTGGCCCACCGAACACAATCATTCTCTACCGCGCGACGTATAACCATCCGATGCGGAAACCCATACACACTACCGCCCCCAAAAGCTCTCCATTCGCGGAATCACTCAAGTTTCCAGGCTTCGCCAAACGATAGCTGTGAAATGAGGCCCCAGCCGTGGAGGCTTCGGTGGCATCCTTGACGCTTGTCGTGGGTGGCGTGCGCTCCGGAAAGAGCCGCCTTGCCGAGATGCTGGCTCGTACCGCGCCGCCCTTGACGTACCTGGCCACCGCCCAGGCCGGCGATGCGGAGATGGCCCAACGCATCGCCCTGCACCGGGAGCGACGCGCCGCCGAGCAGCCGGCGTGGCGGACGATCGAGGAAGCGTGGGACGTAGCCGGCGTCCTGGCAGCCCACCGCAACGGGTGCCTCCTGCTGGAATGCCTGACGCTGTGGGTGACGAATTTGCTCGTCGGCGACAGCAGACACCGGGCGCTGGACGACGACGCGGTGCGTGCCCGCATCGGCGAGTTGGCCGAGGCCATTGCAAAGGCGACGGGGCGGATCATCGTCGTCAGCAACGAGACGGGCTGCGGCATTATTCCGCCCAATGCGCTGGCCCGGCGTTTTGGCGACTTGCTCGGCGAGGCGAACCAGCGGTTGGCGGCGATGGCAAGCAGCGTGTACTGGTGTGTGGCAGGTATCGGTGTGCCGATCAAGACGGTGATAGGCGAGGACGCGTGACCAGAGGAACTGCACCCATGTCGGCTTACGCCCCGGTACTCCGGCGACTCTTGTTCGCTGCTTTGCTGTGTCTTGCCGTCCCCGCGTCGGTCCTCTCCCAGGCTGCCGATGACGTCCGCGTCAGCCCGTCCAAGGAACGCACCTTTCGCATCCCGTTTCAGACGCAAGCCGGCGAGCGTCGCCTGCGCGAAGTACAGCTCTATACTTCGACCGATCAGGGCCGCACCTGGCGCCAGGCCGCGACGGCGGCTCCGGAACAGGGCTTCTTCAACCAATTCACCGCACCACAAGACGGTACCTACTGGTTCGCCGTCCGCACCGTTGATTTGCAAAACCGGCTCAATCCGCCAACCGACGACGGCCTGCGCGCGGGCCTGAAAGTGCTCGTCGATACGGTGCGGCCGACGGTGCAACTCCGGGCGCTAGCCCCCAAAGACGGCCACGTGGGCGTCGAGTGGGACGTGCGCGACGACAACCTCGACGTGACCTCGCTGCGCGTGGAATATGTCGTCCAGGGCGGCGCGCAGTGGACGCCGGTGCGTGCCGAAGCAGTCGCCGCGGGGCAGACGTACTGGGCGCCGATGACGAACGCGCCGCTCGAGGTGCGTTTGACCGCCAAGGACACCGTCGGCAACGAGGGAGAAGCTCGTGTCGTGGTCGGACCGGCCGGCGTCGCCAATCCGGCCAATCCGGTGCAGCCCAATGTCGCCGTGCAGCCTGCGCCCGGCAACCCGCCGGTGCGGATGGTCAACAGCAAGCGGATCAGCCTGAACTATCGCCTTGATGACGTTGGACCATCGGGTGCGGTGGTCGAGTTGTGGTACACCAAGGACGGCCGCAGCTGGCAGAAGTACGGCGAGGACCCCAATCCCCGGCCGCCGTTCGT
The DNA here is from genome assembly GCA_019752375.1 of Gemmataceae bacterium. Lineage (GTDB taxonomy): Bacteria > Planctomycetota > Planctomycetia > Gemmatales > Gemmataceae > JAIEMG01. The sequence goes on from JAIEMG010000112.1 coordinate 27,759, forward strand.
CTTCGACGTGCACGACGAGGGCGTGTTTGGTTTCACCCTGGTGGTGCGCAGCGGCGTAGGCATCGGCGACAAACCGCCGCAGGTCGGCGACCCACCGCAGCTCTGGGTGGAAGTGGACACGACCAAGCCCGTTGTGAAACTCCAGAACGTGGACGTCGGCCGCGGCATTGACGCCGGCAACATGACGATCACCTGGACCGCCAGCGACAAGAACCTTGGCACGCAACCGATCACCCTTTCCTACGCCGAGCAAGTGGACGGGCCGTGGACGCCGATTATCCAGAACCTGGAAAACCGCGGACGTTACGTCTGGCGCATGCCGCCCAATGGCGTGCCGTTCAAACTGCTCGTCCGCGTCGAGGCCGCCGACAAGGCAGGCAACATCGGCGTGGCGCAGTCAGCGGAGCACGTCAAGGTGGACCTCGCCAAACCGAAGGTTTCGATCCTCGACGTCGGCTCGGCCGGCAAGCAGAACTAGGCGCGGGCATTTCTTCCGGTGGGGCCGGCTTCCAGCCGGCCAGACAGACCGGCTGGAAGCCGGCCCCACAAAATGTGCTTTCTTCAAACTATCGTTCGCAGCCAGGCTCCAGAGCGTGGGCGCTGACCGACGCCGCTCGCCCAAGCCTGGTAGCGCAGCGAAGCTGCGTTTTCAATTCGCCATTGCAAATCGACCACGGAGCGCGTAAACAGCGTCGGCCCTGCTGCGCTCGGGAATCTCTCGTCAAGGAAGGACGTCGGGCATGTTTGATTTCCTTGGCCGTCTTGCCGTGACGCATCCGTGGAAGATCGTGGCGGCCTGGCTGCTGATCGCCGTTGGCGTATACCTGTGCGCGCCGAACTGGGAAAGCAAGGCGATCGACGACGACATTCGCTTTTTGCCCGAGCGGTGCGCCAGCGTGCGCGGCTATCAGCGGTTGCAAGAAGCATTTCCCCACGAGGTCTTTGCCAGCCGCGTCATCTTTGCCCTGGAGCGCCCCGATGGTCCATTGCGCCCGAAGGACTTTGTCCTCGTGGATCGCCTGGCCACCGCCCTGGAGCGCCTCAACGACGACGAACCGGAACTTCGCATTAACAAGGTGACGTCCTGCAAGGACGGGTTGATCGGCAAGCGGCTGACCAGCGCCGATGGCCGTTGCACGCTGATCCAGGTCGGGCTGGAAACGCCCTACCTGGCCGTGCAAACGCAGCAGACCGTGGATCGCGCCGAGGAGGTACTGCGGCGCTGCCTGGCCGACGCCGGCGACGATGTGCCGCAATTGCTGACCACCGGGGCCGCCGGTGTTGGCCGCGACCTGGTGCGCGCCAGCGGCGACAGCCTGGAGAACACCACGCTGGCGACCATCGCCCTGGTCGTGATTGTCTTGCTGCTGGTCTACCGCGCACCACTCATGGTCCTGGCGCCGCTGGCAACCATTGGCGTCTCCGTCTGGGTGGCGGTCCATCTGCTGGCCCTGGCGACGCTCCTGCCCGGAGTCCACCTGGTCAACGTCAGCAAGGTATTCGCCATCGTCATCCTCTATGGCGCCGGCACCGACTACTGTCTTTTCCTGATCAGCCGATACCGCGAGGAGCTGGAAGGCGGCAGCGTGCGGGCGAAGGCGATTGTCCACACCATGCGTGCGGTGGGCGGCGCGCTCGCCGCAAGCGCGGGCACCGTCGTCTGCGGGCTAAGCCTGATGGGCTTTGCCGAGTTTGCCAAGGTCCGCTGCGCCGGTCCGGCGATTGCCGTGGCCCTGGCAGTGGGTCTGCTCGCGGCCCTGACGCTGACGCCCGCGATTCTGCATCTGTTCGGCAATGCGGCATTCTGGCCGCAAGGCGTTCCAGGCCGACGATCGCGCCTGCGTGTGCAGGGCGCCGAAATCGAGCGTGTCTCTTTCTGGGAACACATCAGCCGGATCGTGGTGGCCCGGCCGCTGCTCATCTGGGGCGGTGCGGTGATGATGATGCTGCCGCTGGCGATCGTCGGACTGTGCGTCAGCCCTTCCTATCGGCCGACGGGAGAGCTGTCGCCGACGGCGCCGAGCATTCGCGGCATGAAGGTGATTCAGCGTTCGTTCACCGCGGGCGAGACCGGGCCGATCACGGTCCTGCTGACTGCCGCGGCCGACTGGAACACGCCGGAAGGCCGCGAGCAGATTGCCCAGGTCAACGACGCCATCGCCCGCATGGACAACGTAGCCGAGGTGCGCAGCCTGATGCAGCCGTTGGGCCGCGCGACGCCCTCGCTGAACACCACGGCCGTGTCGCGGCTGGGTGGCTTGCTCAAGGGCATGATGCCCGGACTCGGCAAGACGATGCAGCAAGCGGACAAGGCTGCCCGGGAGTACTACCTGGCGGAAGTGCCGGGACCTTCCGGCACGAAGTTCTTCACGCGGCTCGACGTGGTGCTCGGGTCCGATCCGTTCGACCCTGCCAGTACGACGACGCTGGAGCAGATTGAAGGCTGGCTGAACGACCAGTTGCCGGCAAGCAAGGTGGCGATGGGCACGGTCGAGGCGGACTGCTTTGGCGCGACGGTTCACTCGCGCGATCTGGCACAAGTGACGGACAGCGACCGGCGTCGCGTCAACCTGCTGGTCCTCGGCGGCATCTTCCTGATCCTTCTGGCCCTGATCCGCAACCTGTGGGTCGCCGGCTACCTCCTCCTCACGACGCTTTTCAGCTACTTCGTGACGCTGGGCGCCACGTCCATGATGGCGGCCTACTGCTACGGCCAACCGCTGGGCCAGCTGGATTGGCGGGTGCCGTTCTTCCTGTTCACGATCCTGGTGGCGGTGGGCGCGGACTACAACATCCTGCTCGTGTCGCGCATCTTGCAAGAGCGGCGGATCTACGGCGTGAACGAAGGTACGCGGCGCGGACTGTGGCGCACGGGCGGCGCCATCACCGCGTGCGGGGTCATCATGGCGGGCACTTTCGCCACGATGATGCTCGGTGGCTTGAACACGCTGGTGCAGATCGGCTTCGCGCTGGCGTTCGGCGCCCTGCTGGACACGTTCGTGGTGCGCCCGTTCCTGGTGCCGACGTTCCTGCTGCTGGTTTGGCGCGGCCCCGGTAGCCCGAAGGTCGAAGAAGTCCAGGAAGCGCCGCCAGTGCGCCGCCGCCTTTCAGCGTGAACGGTCCGCCCCCGTCCGGTGGGCGACTGATAGCTTCGGTGGGCCAGACACTCTTGTCTGGCCGGCCAGACAAGAGTGTCTGGCCCACCGAAGCCAGGTGTCAAATTGGCCCGTGTCTGACGCCTTACAGCAGGTTCTGCAGTTCTTCCTCGCTCAATTCCCGCACGAACGAACAGCCGACGAGGTAAGCCCCGTTGGGCTGGCGCGTGGAGTGCGCCACGCGGGTGAGCATGGTGTAAATCAGCAAGCCGTCGGGGATTTGCAGCTCCACGGCGAGCTGCGCGCCGGCGTCAAAGGTCTGATTGAGCACCAGGCCGATGCCCGTGGTGGAGAGGTCGCGGATCATGGCCTTCCACGGCCGGCCGCGCCTGGGGACGTCGACGTTGCTGGTTTTTTCGGACTGCGGCAGATGACGGACAGCGGCGCGGCGATCGATGCCGGCGGTGGGGGCGCTGCTCGACGGTGCGGTGCTGGGCATGGGGGCCTCCTGAGGGAACGGGGCTGAGTCTGTCCTTGGACGGGACGTTCCGACCGAGATGCCCAACTGTAGGCGAGGTTCGCGCCGCTGTCAAAGTCCGCGGTGGAAACCGTCAGCAAGTTCAGGCGGCACCAGGGATTTCGCCTCTTGCGATAGGAAGCGATACCTTTCGCCGCCGGCGGGGTATAATCGCCGTCCGGGGAACCATCACTTCAAACAAGCGTGAGGAAGCCATGTCACTGATTCGCACCCTGACCGCGCTGGCCCTGCTGGTCGCGTTCTACGCCGTCATCGAGTCCGCCGACGCCCAGGACAAGAAGAAAAAGGACATGAGCGCCCCCGTGCGCGGCCCCGTCACGATGGTGACCGCTGCCGAGAGCGGCGAGGGCGGCAGCATCATGGTGAAGACCGGCAACAAGAAGGACAAGGACGCCGCCGTGACCATCCTGATCAACAAAGACACCAAGATTGAAAAAGGCGGCGCCGGCAAGGTAGGCACCGGCGGCACGGCGGCCAAGTTCAAGGACATCGAGAAGGACTGCGAAGTCCTGGTGACGATGAAGGAAGGCCAGATCGGCGTGGCGGACAAGGTGCAGATTTTGAGCGGGGCGAAGAGGAAGGAATGAAGCACGATTTCGTGCTTTCACTGGCGCGACGGATTCACGCGGCAGCCGGTTTCACCGCTTCGAGGTGAAACCCAGCTGCCATTCGTTTTTGCAGTTCCTCGGGCAGCTTACGGAGGATTCCCCAGCAGGGATGGTTGCGCTGCCGTGCGTCTCCCCAGCTCGAGCTCCAATAGCCGAGGGAACTGGATGCGAGATGCCGTGCCGCATCCGGGCCCTGGGTGTCCTCGACGGCGCGGAGCATCTCCGCGGATAACCACGCAAGCACATACGCCGGGTTGAAGTTGTCGGAAACCGTGAGCCGGGTGATGGAGAAGTCCTGGAACCAGCGGCGCAGGCCGTACTCCGTCGTGTTGTAGAAGTGATACGGCGCTTCGTGGACCGGCTGCAGGAACGCCGTGTGCAGGACGAGTTTTCCGCCCGGTTTCAGGACGCGAAACACTTCGCCGGCGGCCCGGGTGGGATCGGCCAGATGCTCAAACGTGTTGAAGGAGATGACGGCGTCGAAGCTGGAGTCCGCAAAGGGCAGATGATGGGCGTCCGCAACAACGTCGGTGTGCCGAAAAATCGAGTACTCCACCTCGATGCAGTTCTCCAGCTTGGAAAGGGTGCCGCCCGCGCCCAGGTTCAACGCGACTCCGTCGAGCCAGGTCAGCCAGTCGACGATCTCCGCGTGCGGCTGATTGCTTATGTGTTCCTTCGCCATGATCCGCACGTTGGACGGATCGTCAATGAACACGGGACGCCCTTCGGCGACGGGAAACTCCGCGCCACAGCCTTGACAGCACACGCGTGCGGCCCGCGTCTGCAAACCGGCCTGACAGCGGGGGCAGGCCATTAGCGGCAACCACTTTTCCAATTCCGGTCGCAGAGCTGTTGCCATCATCCTCTTCTCCTGATAGCCATCGGGGCAAAGCGTTGTACGTCCTACCTTACATGCGCGGCCCGATGAGCTTTCGCGTCACTCGTTTGACGAGGACCAATGGCCCTTGGGTACGCAACACGAATACGGCCCGCCGGACCTTGAGAAGGACCCGGTAACGCAAACTGCCGTCCGGAGCCAGGCGTTGGCGAACTCGCTGAACGAATCCAGCGACCTTGAAAGACAGACTTGCTTCCAACACCCGTGTTCGCTCGCACTGGGATTCCGCATCCTTCAATGCCTGGGTTAACCCCGCGATCTGGGATTCCAGGGTACGCAGGAGCGGGTGGGGCGGTATGGTCGATGGAACGTCTGCGGCCGCCTTGATGGCGTGCAGATTCCGGTCCTTGAGGAAATCCAAAAAGTCGAGATTGGTCGCATAAAGTTGCTCAATGCGGTGAAGCGTCTCCTCGACCGGATGTCCCGAACGTGCGATCAACCCAAACCGACTGGCGACCAGCGCCGCACCACGTTCGCGTAACAGGTGCAGTCGGTAACCGGAACCGGTGCCGAAGTCGCGGAGCAACACTTCGATCGCCTGACAGTCTCCGACCCGTCCCAGGCCCAGGATGCCCACGACCGCCTCCGGTGCCGCTTCCAGGCAGGCGCGCACCTGACCGGCGCGGGTTTCCGCGTCGTCGGCAGCGAGGAGCAGCACCCGCACAGCGTCCTGGGGGCCACCGACCAGTGCCGAGTGCGGGTCACGACCGACGGGCAACATCTCGACGGTTGCTTCTGAGCGATTGGTCTGTCGGAATCTCTCGACAGCGAGCCGCGATTCGTTGTCCAGGCGATTCGACCCGCTTGTCTCTGGAATTGCCACGCGGCGAACCCGCGATTGGCCAAGCGCAAGGACGCTACATGCGCCGCCCATCGCTTCCGCGGCCAGGTCGACGACCGAGGCATCGCCCGGCAACAATTCCAGGAGCAGATGAAACAACATCGCGTCAAGCGGCGACAGCGTGGATTCAAGCCGCGCGGCAACATCGGGCTGCACCGACTCCTGATACTGCTCGATCGACCGCCACGCGCTGTGCAGCGTCGGTATGCAGACACGCCGATTGGACATGGCAGGAAACTTCCTTGTTCTTGTGGTGACCGAGCGCTCGGGGCCGCCCGCAAGGGCCAGGGGGCGTTGGAGGCCTTCTTGGGCCGCGTCGCTTACAGATACCCGATGTCCGGGTGGTAGCGAAGCAACTCCGTGTTCAACGGCAACTGCTCCCGCGCATTGAGCTGGTTGAAGACGCGCTTCACCTTGGCGTTGGTTTTCAGGTGCTTCTCGTAGTCGACGCAAATCATTGAGCCAGGCAGTGAATAGTAGTAGCCGAACACTTGTGGCACGAACAAGACGCGGCGTCCTTCGCAGGCAAGGTGTAGCCAGAGCTCGTAGTCCTCATGGGCGGAGCACAGCGAATCATAGCCTCCGACGTCGCGCACCTGAACCGAGTCAAACAACGCAAAGGCGTCGATGTAGTTTCCCACCTCGCGGAACATTCGAGACTGAAAGCTCTCGTTGCTGAGGACGCCTTGGGCGCAATCCGCCGCCGCCTGGCGGACCAGCAAGTTGCCGTAGACCGCGGCGGCGCCCGTTTGCGTCACCGCACGCAGAAACGTGGGCAGGTTCTCCGGGACGATCTCGTTATCGGCATCCATGAATGCGATGTAACGGTACCGGCCGTGGGCCAGCGCATGGTTGCGCGCCGCGGCCAGGCCGCCGTTGGCCTGCAACGCGGCCACCCGAAGGCCATCGTTGAAGTACAACGGTTCCAGCTGGCGCAGAAGGGCCCGGGAACCGTCCCGTGAGCAGTCATCGATGACCAGCACTTCGCCATCCGTACCCTGCTCGCGCAGCACCGCGACGGCCCGCAGCGCCGATCCAATGGATCGAGGCAGCAGGAGTTCATGGTTCCAGTTTGGAATGGCAATCGTCACACCATGATCTGGCATAGGCGCCTCGTTCGTCCCGCGATCGGTGACTCTGTCATGTTTCAAGCCGCTTGCCGTAGCGTGGGATGATGCGATTCCGATGCACCGGCTTTTGGTGTGACCCGCGCGGGATCGGTAGTCGCGGCCTCGGGCAGCAGCCCAAAGTTCGTCAGGAAGGAAGCGAGGCTCTCCGCGAGCGAGGGAATCCGCATGAAATCATCGCGGAACCGCCGGCGCACTTGCTCGAAGACCTCCGGACGGAGACGTTGCGGCAACTCTTCCCAGCGGAGCAACAAGTAGCGAAACGGCAAGTCCTCCGGAAGTTCGGTTTTGCTTGCCACGACCTTGATCGGCACGCCTCCGGTCAGCAAGGACATCCGAAATCGCTCTGGCTCCATGTAGAAGTGCGGATGGTGGGAGCACCAGATCTGGTATCGCGTCCGATGGAGCACTTTCTCGAATTGCTGCTGATTGAGATGGGGCGATCCCTTTTCCGTGTATGGCGCGAGTGTGGGGACGTAAACGAATCCGCCCGGGTCGACCGTCTGGACGAGATGGTCCACCAGGGCGACCCGTTCCGCAGTGTTGTGGCCTACAAAGGTCCAAGGAATCGGCCGTTCTTGGGCTTTGTCATCAAGAGCTTGTATTTCCTCCAGCTCCGAGGGCGTCAGTCCCGCCGGCAAAAAGTAATACAGCGGCAGGTCTTGTTCTCGAACGTGCTGCGTCTGATCACAGAGTCCCAGGTCCAGGACCGCATCAGCGCCTACGGAGCGGCAGAGCTCACACACCTTATGAAACCAGACGGTCGAAGCGCAATCCAGAGAGCATGAAAGCATTACCCTGCAGCGATGCCTCAGCTTCTCGATCTGCTCAAGCCCTTCCCGCCCGTCGCCATCGCTCAGCGACACTTCGGTGATGTTGGACAAAATGCAGCAGTCATAGCTTCCTTCCGGACACTCTGCCAGTGTCGCCAGATCGACGGTAACGCCCAGACTCCGCAAGGCATCGGTAAGGCGCCGCCCATTCAGATTGTAAAAGTAGTTCAGTGTCCCGGGGATAAGGACCAACACCAGGGCGAACTCATTTTGGATTACCCATTTTCGGCGAGGATTTGAGCACTTCTTCCAAGAAATTCACATCGAGCC
>JAIEMG010000206.1 GCA_019752375.1 Gemmataceae bacterium
ACGCGCAAGCGAGGGACGAATACTCCCTCGCTTGCGCGTCGGGCTAACGACCGCGATGAAGCACGCGGCACGCGGAAGTGGGTTTGCAGCCCGGCAAACCTCTCCGCCACCACTATTTCCTCTTAAGCCTCACGGCAAAACCCCCGGAATCTATTTGACACATCTCCCGGCGCCCCGTATTTTACACCTCGTTAAATCATTAGATGTCTGACATCTAATGTTCGATGACTTGCGGGAGATTGCTGTGATTCCCATCGAACCGATCGCCAAGAACTCGCTGGTCGACACCGTGGTGGAACGCATTCGCTCGCTGATCGAGAAGGGCGAGCTGAAGGCGGGCGACCGTCTGCCCACGGAGTCCGAACTCGTGGAACGCTTGCAGGTCAGCCGCGGCGCGTTGCGCGAAGGCATCAAGCGTTTGCAAACGCTCGGACTGCTCCGCGTGGCGCAGGGGCGCGGCATGTACGTGGGCGACGGTCAGGACCTGTCGAGCTGCGTGCAACTTTTCCGCAGCGCCATGGCGATCTCGACCAAGGAGTCCCTGCAATTCGCCGAGTTTCGCCGCATGGTGGAATGCTACAACGCTCGCCGCGCCGCCGAGCGGGCGACCAAGGAAGACGTGGCGGAGCTGGAAAGGATGCTCGAGGAAAAGAATCGCTTGGGGCCAACCGAGGAAGGCGTGCACTGGGACTGGCTGTTTCACCGCAAGCTCGCCGAGATCACCGGCAACGACCTGATTCGCAACGTCGTGGTGGTGTTGCAGGAGTTCGTCGTCGCCGGCATCTGGCACACCGCCCAGGCGCCCGAGGTGATGGACATCCATCGGCGTTCCTATCGCCTGCACCGCGCCATCGTGGACGCCATCGCGGACGGCGACCCCGACGCTGCCGAGCGGGCGATGCAGACGCACATGGACGCCCTGGTCAGCACCCTGGAGAAGGCCGAGGCTGCCCAGCGGCCCGCGCCGCGCTCCCGGTCGCGCCGCGGCGTTCCGGTGCCGTCCGATACCTGATGAATCCTCCGCTCGCTGCCCTGCATCCAAATCGTGTGCTGGGCCATTCCGCCCGTGACGTTCCTGGAGTCCATCCGTGGCCATTCGCACTCCCCGACGCGCCGGTCTGAGCCTGATCGAGCTGCTCGTCGTCATTGCCATTATTGCCGTCTTGATTGCCCTCACAATTCCCGCGGTGCAGCGCGTGCGCGCCGCCGCTGATCGGGCTGCCTGCGCCAACAACATGAAGCAACTGGGCCTGGCGCTGCACGGCCATCACACCGTGAAGGGGCAGTTTCCACAGGGAACCATGAACGATTCCCTTCCCTGGGGACCGAAACGCGTCACCTGGGCGGTCTGGCTCTACCCGTACCTGGAGCAGGGCAATGCATTCAAGCATTTCGACATCAACCAGGCGCCGTACTGGAATGCGGTGTGGTACAACAACGCAAACTCGAAAGGCGCCAACGCGCCGACGGCGACGCGCGTGCCCAGTTTTCTCTGTCCCGCGGATCGCGACGGCATCGTCGTTCGTCGCGTTACTTATCCGGACTACGGCTACCACGGCGACTTCATCGCGGCGAACTACCTGGCGTTCTTCGGCGGTCTGAATTATGGCGGTGCGATGCCGGGCGTGTTGCAACCCGGGCAGCGCGGCGTGTTCGGCCTGAACTACGGCGCCCGACTCGCGGACGTCACCGATGGCACCAGCCACACGTTGGCCCTGGGCGAGTACCTGCGAGCGCTGCCCAACTACGAGTTCGACTTCCGCGGCAGCATCTGGTCCGATCAGCCTGGTTACAGCCAGCTCTACACGCAAAACACGCCCAACACCTCCAGTCCGGACCTCTTCTACTGGGATTGGCTGGCGGTCTACGCGAACCACCGTCCCGACCTGAACCGGCCCGCATCGCGCTCCGTGCCCGGCTCGACCGACACGGCGGCATCGCGCTCGATGCACTGGGGCGGCGTCAACGTCCTGTTCTGTGACGGCTCCGTGCGTTTCGTCCATAACACGATTGACGTCAAGACCTGGCGGGCACTGGGGACCATGGCGGGCGGCGAGACGGCCCAGGGAGATTTTTGATGCGTCGGCATCCGGATCGACCGTTCCGTCGGCTCCCAGCGTTGCTCCTCGTGCTGGTTGCAGGCTGCGCTACCAATGGCGACGTGCGCCAGACCGTCGTCCAGGGCACCGTCCTGGTCGATGGCGAGCCCTTGGCGAATGGCAGCATCAGCTTCTTTCCCACCGATGGCACGCGCGGGCCGAGTGCTGGCGCGGTCATCCGGGACGGCAAGTATCGCATCGAGGCCGAGCGCGGCGTGGTCGTCGGCACCAACCGTGTCGAGATTCGCGGCCTGCGGGCCACGGGACACAAAGTACCGGACCTGATGGGGCGGCCCGAAGAGATGGACGAACTCGTGGAAGCCGTGCCTGCGGACTTCAACACCGATAGCACGCTGGTGCGCACCGTGCTGCCCGGCGTCAACCGCCTCGACTTCGACCTTCCTGGAACGAAGAACCAGCCTTGAGCGCCTGCCCTGGACCGGAGACTCGCCATGTTCAGCATTCAGGACCGACCCACCCGTTTGTGCGATGGCATGACGCGGCGCGAGTGGTTGCGAGTGGGCGGATCGAGCCTGTTCGGCCTGTCGCTGTCGGAGCTACTTGGGGAAAGCCGTGCGGCCGGGGCGCGTTCGGACAAGGCGAAAGCATGCATCGTTCTCTATTTAGGCGGCGGACCACCGCAGCATGAAACGTGGGACCCCAAACCCGATGCGCCGGCCGAAATTCGCGGCGATTTGAAGCCCATCGCCAGCTCCGTGCCCGGTCTGTTCGTCGGCGAGTTGATGCCGCGCGTCGCCCGGCTGGCGCACAAGGTCTGCGTGTTGCGGGCGGTTTACACCAACGATCACGCACATTCCTCCAGCTTGTACTGGACGCTGACCGGCAGTGCTCATGCGCCAACGAACACCGAATTGACCAAACCCGGAGCACCCAACGACATGCCGTGCCTGGGTGCTGTCGTCGGCCACCTGCGCGGCGGCCGCGGGACTTTGCCGGCGTCGATCACGCTGCCGGAGCATTTCATCGGCAACAACCTCGTCGTGCCGCCTGGGCAAAACGCGGGGTTCCTCGGACGGCGAGCCGATCCCTGGCTTATCACCTGCGATCCCTCGGCGCCGAACTTCCAGATGTCCGCCGTGGATGCGGCCGCCGATGTGCCAGCCCTGAGGCTTGACGATCGCCGGTCGCTGCTGGACCAGGTAAACCGCCATTTCGACGCCGGCGCGCGCGGCAATAGTCCGGCCTTGCACGACGCGCAGACGCAGCAGGCTTTCGATCTATTGCGCTCGACGAAGGCCCGTCGCGCATTCGACTTGAGCGCCGAGCCGGTCGGCGTGCGCGACCGCTATGGCCGGCACAAGTTCGGGCAGAGCGTGTTGCTCGCCCGACGGCTGATTGAGGCCGGCGTCGCCGTCGTGCAGGTCAACTGGCCGCGCGAGAAAGGCGACATGCAGGCCGGCAATCCGCTGTGGGACACACACTCGAAGAACACCGAGCGGTTGAAGACCGCCTTGATGCCGCCCATGGACCAGGCTTACTCCGCGCTCCTGGAAGACCTGGATCAACGCGGCATGTTGAACGACACGCTGATCGTCTGGATGGGCGAATTCGGCCGCACGCCAAAGATCAATGGCTCCGCGGGCCGCGATCACTGGGGCGGCGTCTTCTCGGTGGCCCTGGCGGGTGGTGGTGTGCAAGGCGGGCGTGTCATCGGTGCATCGGACCGAATTGGAGCAAGTCCGAAGGACGGCGGCGTCGAACCGCAGCACCTGACGGCGACCATCTATCACGCCCTGGGATTGCGGCACGATGCCGAAGTGCGCGACACGCTCGGACGACCAATCCCCATCAGCCGTGGCGAGGTGATTCGGCAAGTGTTCTGAACCATCATGCCGAATAAGGTTCCGGTTTCCACCCCGGCGGATTCGGCTGGCCGAACCAGTGGTCCAGCGTGTGGTACTGCAAGTACTCGACCACGATGCCATCCTTCAGGATGAAGACCACCTCGCCAATGCCGCCCGGATCGAACGGCCCGAAGATGACTTCCTCGCCCCGGATCGCTTCGCGCAGGTCTTCGACCCGATAGGCCACGTGCGGCCAGTGCCAGAGTTTCCAGAGGCCGACCTGCCCCGGCGGCACCTCGGGCATCTCCTTGGGCCGGATGTACTCGATGCGTTGTGGATGGCTGCGCGGGTTGGTCACCCACACCTTGCTGAACTCGACCCAGCTCTCGCCGGCGTGCGGTTCCATCGACACGATGCCAATGTGATCGAAGGCTTTTTTCATGACGGCGTCCGTAGTGTGCGCTGTGTTGTCTCTCGCAAGAAGATAACCGTTTTCATACGATGGAGGTGAACGATTTTGGTCCAATGGACCACGGACCCGGACCGCGGACAACAGTGAGGATGTCGATGAGCGCCCCCCAACGTCGCCGGGCCGACGCGTCGAAGTCCACGGGGCGCATGCGCAAGGCCGACCGCAAACGCCAGCTCCTCGAGCAGGCCAAGCACCTCTTCGTCACGCTCGGCTACCAGAAGACGACCACCAAGCAGATTGCCGAAGCGGCTGGCGTCACCGAGCCGGTGCTGTATCGCCATTTCGAAACGAAGAAGGCGCTGTTCCTGGAAGTGCTTCAGGAGATCCGGGAGGCAACGCTCCACCGCTGGCGCGGCGAGACGGCACGGCTCACCGATCCCCTCGCGAAGCTGCACGCCATTGCCGACATGTACCTGGGCAGCACGCGCGAGCAAGCGCGCGAGTTCCGCATCATGCACCGCACCTTGATTGAGAGTGACGATGCGGAGAATGAGGAAATCGCCTCGTCGCTGCGGGCCTTTTACCTGGAAAGCGAGGCACTGCTGGCCGAAGTGATTAGCGAAGGCCAGCAGACCGGCGTCTTCCGCCGCTCGCTCGATCCGCGGGTGGGAGCGTGGGAGCTGATTCGCACGGCCCTGGGCTACACGTTGACGTTGCCGCTCGACGTGCCGCTTTACGCGGAGGCGGACTACGTACCCCATGCCATCGACTGCCTGCTGCACTGTCTGCTGAAGACGGATGTGTGAAGATGCTGCGCCATTCATCGTGATGGTCTGTAGCCGCAGGCTTCAGCCTGCGGCATGGCGTCGCAGCGGCGGGAAGGCTCACTCCGCAGGCTGAAGCCTGCGGCTACATTCAAAGACGGACGTGCAAGCGAATCGGGCCTCCGGCAACCGCGTTGCGGTTGCCGGAGGCCCACGGCTAAACGATAACGGATCGTCGTTAGTTCTTCTTCTTCTGCAGCGGGGTCACCCACAGGTAGATGGTGTGCTCGCGGTCGGTTTCCTTCGACTTGAGCTTGACCACTTCCTTCGGCTCGACGCCTTCCATGTCGAAGCTGTGCGAGACGATGCGGGTGCCGTCCTTCATCTTTTCCAGCTGCGGGATGAGCTTCACGTTCAGGCTCGGCAGCAGGTAGAGCGTGACGACGGTCGGTTCCTTGCTCAGGTCGAGCGTGAAGATGTCCTTCTTCTCGATCTTGACGAGGTCGCCGACCTTGTTTTCCTTGACGTTCTTCTCGGAGTCTTCGATGCGCTTCGGATCGACGTCAAAGCCCATGGCCTTGCAGCCGAACTTCTTGGCGGCGGTGACGGGGATGCGGGCGTCGCCGCAACCCAGGTCCCAAACCACGTCTTCCTTCTTGACCTTGGCCATGTCGAGCATCTTGTCGACGACGTCTTGCGGCGTCGGCACGTAGATGACGTCCGGCTTCTTGTCGTCGGCAGCATTGATGGCCGTGGACGGGTTGAGCACCAACGCCACGCCGACCACCATCGCCAGGGCAACCAGGCCCATACGGCACACGCTCATCCGGTTCATCAATCCTCCTCCTTTCGAGGTAGACTCAGGGGGTACACGCCAGGAGGCGAACGCTCCTTGCTTCCTTGCCCGGGCGCGCGGCTCGACCACCGCCGGGCTTGACGCAACCGTTTTAAGGAAAACGAGCGTCCATTTCAAATGAATTGACGTAATGACAGGGTCCGATTATTCGATGCGGACCCGCGAAGGGGCTCGCGCCGATGCGAACCGGGACCAATCCGGAAGGGCGTGGGCGTGCTGCCGTGGCGAAGAATGGCAGTCGCTCTGAATCCCTGTTCATTGCGGCGGTTTCCTGTTTTCCGGGTGCCAGGCCGGCATGAAGATGTGGCGCCAGAGTTCAATTTCGGTGAGCAGCCGCAGTTCTGTTCTCGGATTCGCGACGAACAGGCGGAGGGTTGTGACCGATTCCTCCAAGGAATTCATTCAGGTAAGACAAGCGAAGAGCGCGCCGTCCTACCCACGTTTCTTTCGTACCGAGGTAATTAGTGCCCCAACTCGTCGTGCTTCCACTCGTGCACGGCCAGTAACGCTGGATTTGGTAGAATGGGCAATCAGGTCGGCGTCGCATTGTCACGGCAAAACGACGGGCGGCATCCAAGGTCCAAGAGTTATTCCAACGAGGTACAGGGGTGTCAACGCTGATGCCCCACCGCTGACCCTGCGCACGGCGCGGCGATCGGCTTGGACGGGTGTGGAGCAGAGCATGATCGATTTCCTGGCACACGTGTTCGACACGTCGGGTTTTCCGCCTCGGTGGCAGTGCGGCGATTGGTCGGAAGTCCACGGCTGGCTGCACATCCTCTCCGACCTGGCGATCTGGTCGGCGTACTTTGCCATCCCCGTGATCCTCATCTCCTTCGTCGTGCGCCGCAGAGACATTCCCTTCCGGGGCATCTTCTGGCTGTTCGGTGCCTTCATCCTGGCGTGCGGCACCACGCACCTGATGGAAGCGATCATCTTCTGGCACCCGCTCTACCGGCTTGCCGGGGTCGTCAAGCTGTTCACCGCCATCGTCTCCTGGGCCACGGTGGTGGCTTTGGTCCCCAGCATCCCGAAGGTGCTGGCGATGCGCAGCCCGGAGGAGCTGCAGCGGGAGGTCGCCGCGCGCAAGCAGGCCGAAGAGGACTTGCGGAGCGCCAATGCCGAGTTGGCGAACCAGGTGGCCCTGCTGCGCGCCAGTGAGGAGCGCTTCCGTCTGCTGGTCGACAGCACCAAGGATTACGCCATCTTCATGCTCGATCCGACCGGACGGATCGCCTCGTGGAACCCCGGCGCCCAGCGGATCAAACAGTACCGGGCCGACGAGATCATCGGCCAGCACTTCTCCCGTTTCTATCCTCCGGACGTCGTCGAGCGCGGTTGGCCCGACGAAGAGTTGCGGCGCGCGACCGCCGAGGGCCGCTTCGAGGACGAGGGCTGGCGGCTGCGCAAGGACGGCTCGCGATTCTGGGCCAACGTCGTCATCACGGCGCTGCGGGACGGCAGCGGAAGCCTGCGGGGCTTCTCCAAGATCACCAGGGACATGACCGAACGCCGGCAGGCCGAGGAGAACGCCCGCCGCCTGCTCGAAGAGCAGGCGGCCCGCCGTGTGGCGGAAGAATATGTCCAGGTGGTGGCGCGGCAGCGAGAAGAGCTGCGCGTGACTTTGACCAGCATCGGCGATGGCGTCGTCACCACGGACGCCCAGGGGCGAGTCACCTTCCTCAACCCGGTGGCCGAAACGCTGACGGGGTGGACGACCGCGGACGCCGCCGGACAGCCTCTCACGGCCGTCTTTCCCATTATCAACGAGAAAACCCGCAAGGCGGTGGAGAATCCGGTCGCCAAGGTCCTCGACACGGGCCATGTCGTCGGCCTGGCCAACCACACCATCCTGATCGCCAGGGACGGCACCGAACGGCCGATTGACGACAGCGCCGCGCCCATCAAGCGACCCGACGGCCAGATCAGCGGCGTCGTGCTGGTCTTCCGGGACGTGACCGAACAGCGGCGGGCCGAACGGACCGCCCGTTTCCTGGCATCGATTGTCGAGTCGTCCGACGACGCCATCATCGGCAAGGACGTCAACGGCGTCATCACCAGCTGGAACCGGGCGGCCGAGCGGCTCTTTGGCTACTCGGCGGCCGAGGCGATCGGCCAGCCCGTCGTCATGCTCGCTCCCCCGGATCGGGTCGATGAAATGCCGGCGATCCTGGAGCGCGTCCGCCGGGAAGAGCGGGTCGATCAGTTCGACACCCTGCGCCGGACGAAGGACGGCCGGCTGGTGCCCGTCTCGCTCTCGGTTTCGCCGGTCAAGGACGAGGAGGGGCACATCGTCGGCGCGTCGAAGATCGCCCGGGACGTTTCCGAACGCCAGCGGGCGGAAGCAGCGCTGCGGGAAGAAAAGGCACGTCTGCACGCCACGTTGACCGGCATTGGGGATGCCGTGATTGTCACCGATGCCGAGGGTTGTATCACCCTCATGAACCCGGTGGCCCAGACCCTGACCGGCTGGAAGGACGAGGCGGTGGGCCGGCCCCTGGAGGAAGTCTTCCGCATCCTCAACGAGCAGACCGGCCAAGCCACTGAAAGCCCGGTCCGCCGGGTCCTCCGCGAGGGTGCCATCGTGGGCCTGGCGAACCACACCGTCCTGGTGGCCAAGGACGACACCGCCATCCCGATTGACGACAGCGCCGCCCCGGTCCGAGATGCCCAGGGGCGGATCGTCGGCGTCGTCCTGGTTTTCCGGGACGTGTCCGACAAGCGCCGAGTCGAACAGCAGGTCGCGGCCCTGAACCGCGACTTGCGCCGGCGAGTCACCGAGTTCCAGTCTTTGCTGGACGTCCTCCCCGTGGGCATCGCCGTGGCCGACGACCCCGAGTGCCGGCACATCTGGATGAACCCTGCCCTGTCGCGCCTGATGAAACTACCACCCCAGGCCAACATCTCCCTCAGCGCCCCCGCCGCGGAGCGGCCTGGATTTCAGATCTTTGATGGCGACCGGGAACTCGCTCCGGACGAACTGCCGATGCAGGTCGCCATCGCCACGGGTCGGCCGGTCTACGGCGTGAAGCACAGCCTTGTGCTAGTGGATGGGACGCGGCTGAATCTGCTGCAATACGCCGTACCCCTGCGCGACGAGGAGGGGAAGGTCCGGGGCGGCCTTTACGTCGGTGTGGACATTACCGAGCAGGAACGTACCCAGCAGGCACTGCGGCAGGCCGAAGCACGGTGGCGCACGATGGCCGAGGCCCTGCCGAACCTGGTATGGACCGACCTGCCCGACGGCCAGTGCGACTGGCTGAGCAGTCAGTGGGGCAAGTACACCGGCATCCCCGAGAGCGAACTGCTCGGCCTGCGCTGGCTGGAGCGGGTCATCCACCCCGACGACCGGCAACGCACCCTGGACTGCTGGCGGGCGGCGTGCGCCGACCAAGGGGATTACGACGTCGAATATCGGATTCGCCGTTACGACGGGGAGTACCACTGGTTCAAGACTCGGGGCGTCCCCATTCGAGACGAGCAGGGCAGGATCACCTACTGGTTCGGCACCTGCACCGACATCGAGGATCACAAACGGGCCGAACGCCAACTGGCCGACGCCCACCAGTTCCTCAACTCCTCGCTCGACGCCCTGTCCAGCCACATCGCCGTACTGGACGAGAACGGCATCATCCTCGCCGTCAACGCCGCGTGGCGCCGATTCGCGGACGGGAACCGGTTCACCGGCCGCAACTACGGCATCGGCGCCGATTACCTGCAGGCATGGGAAGCGAACTCGGCGGAGTGCATGGAAGCAGAAATGGTGGCGGGCTTGAAGGATGTGCTGGCAGGGCGCGCGCCATCGTTCGAGTTCGAGTACCCC
Organism: Gemmataceae bacterium; assembly: GCA_019752375.1. Taxonomy (GTDB): domain Bacteria; phylum Planctomycetota; class Planctomycetia; order Gemmatales; family Gemmataceae; genus JAIEMG01. Next base: position 9,760 of record JAIEMG010000206.1, read on the forward strand.
TGCCACTCGCCCACCGAACAGCGGTGGTTCGTCATGCGGGCCACCCGGTTCCAGGCGCCGGGGCCGCTCCGGGTGGTGGTGGCGCATGAGGACGTCACGAAGCGCATGCGGGCCGAGGAGGCACTGAAGGAGGCCGACCGCCGCAAGGACAACTTCCTGGCGACTCTCGCCCACGAACTTCGCAATCCGCTGGCGCCGATCCGCAATGCGGTCGAACTGATGCAGCGCTCCTCGGGCGATCCGGCCGCCATCCAGCAAGCTCGCGGCATCCTCGGGCGGCAAGTCGGACAGATGGTGCGCCTGGTGGACGACCTGCTCGACATCTCTCGCATCACCAGCGGCAAGCTGCAACTCCGCGGGGAGCGGGTCCAACTGGCGGACGTGGTCCAGAATGCCGTGGAAACCTCCCGCCCGTTCATCGACGCCCAGGCCCATGAACTGACTCTCACACTGCCCCAGGAGCCAATTTACCTCGATGCCGACCCGACCCGGCTGTCCCAGGTGCTATCCAACCTCCTCAACAACGCAGCCAAGTACACCGAGCGGGGCGGGCACATCTGGCTAACGGTGGAGTGCCAGGGAAGCCAGGCCGTCGTGTCGGTGCGGGACACCGGCATCGGCATCCCCGCCGACCACCTGCGGCACATTTTCACGATGTTCTCGCAGGTAGCCCCGGCTCTGGATCGGTCGCAAGGGGGCCTCGGGGTGGGGCTGGCCTTGGTGCGCGGGCTGGTGGAGTTGCACGGCGGCGCCGTTGAGGCCCACAGCAGCCCCGGCGAGGGCAGCGAGTTCATCGTTCGCCTGCCGAGAATCGAAGCGCCGGCGGACGCACCCACGGAAACGGTCCGGGAATGCAAGTCCGCTACTAGCGAGACGACGCTGCGTGTCCTCGTGGTGGACGACAACCGGGATGGCGCGGAAAGCCTGGCCTTGATGCTGCGGATGGTGGGACACGACACCCGGACGGCCCACGACGGGGTGGAGGCGGTGCAGGCGGCGGCGGCCTTTCGCCCGGACGTGGTCCTGCTGGACATCGGCATGCCCAGGATGAACGGCTACGAGGCGGCACGCCACATCCGAGAGCAGCCGTGGGGCAAACGCATGGTCCTGGTCGCGCTGACCGGCTGGGGTCAGGAAGAGGACAAGCGGCGCGCGACCGAGGCCGGCTTCCATTATCACCTGACCAAGCCTGTCGAGCCAGGCGCCCTGGAGAAGCTGCTGGAAGGCCTGACGCAGCGGAGTGATGGGGACTAGTGCGAATGCCATTCACGTAAGCGAGTTCTCCGTGGCACGGACATTTCTGTCCGTGCATTTTCCGATCGCACGGACAGAAATGTCCGTGCCACTGGAGCGGTATTGCCTGTGGCTCGCCTCAAGTGAATGGCATTCAGGACTAGCGCGAATGCCATTAACTTAGGCAGGCGCCAGGCGAGCGGGGCGTGTAAACGCCCCGGTTGAGAGACCAAAACCGGGGCGTTTACACGCCCCGCTCGCCAAAGTTAATGGCGTTCAGGACTAGCGCGAAAAGGTGCCGTTCGGCATGCCCCGCCCATGTGGTCGACTCGCTCGTTGTTTTTTCAGGCAGCCTGGGACACCGATGACGTAATCCGGCAGTCGGTCTGGGTGCAGAGTGGGGGCATCGACCGCGCCACGGGGCTCTTTGAATCGGTTCAGACGCCGCGGGCAAACGCCACATCGAGCGACGCCATGCGGCGCATGCCGATGCCGAGACTTTCGCTCATGATATGGCCGGAAAACAGTCGGGGATCGAGGTCCGGAAGTCCCAGCGCGTGGCCGAGTTCGTGCATGACCACCGTGAGCAGATCGACGCGCCCGCCGGCCGGACTGCCGATAAGGGCATGATGCGCGCCCGCCGTCAGACTGGACCCGAACTCCTCGTCTTGTTGCGGCGTGCCATCGACAAACCAGCCCGCGCCGCCCGCGTTGACGTCGATCAGAATGACCCCTGGCAGGAACTCGCCAAGCCAGCCGACGGGCAGATCGGCGATGACAAAATGGACGTTGTGCACGATCGCCCACTGGTTGGCGTTCAATCCTTCCAGGCCCCAGCGACGCAACGCCTCGGCGACGATCGGTGCCAGTTCGCCTTGCGTCAGCGCAGTGCCGCCGGTGCCGCCCGACGACGCATCGAGCAATTGCGGCAATCCGAACTGCCACGCGCCGCCGACCGGTTGGTCGCCCACGGCGCCGAAGTTGTCGATCTGGATGGTGTTGGAAAACGTGTAGTTCGTGTTCGTCTTGCTCAGGAACCACTGGCCGCTGCCCGGCCGGAACACGCCGATGCGGGTGCTGCCATCGGCCAGCCAGTCGCCCACGGTCGGTATGTCGCCCACGCCGCCGAAGTTGTCGATCTGGAGCGTATTGGCGAAAGTATAGTTCGTGTTGGTCAAGCTCAGGAACCACTGGCTGGTTCCCGGCCGAAAGACGCCGACCTTGGTGAAACCCGTCTTGTCCCAATCGCCCACGGCAGCCATGTCGCCCACGGCGCCGAAATTGTCGATCTGGAGCGTATTGGTGAACGTGTAACTCGCGTTGCTCAGGCTGAGGAACCACTGGCTGGTGCTCGGCCGAAACACGCCGATACGATCGATGTTGCCACCTTGCCATTTGCCGACCACGGGAATGTCGCCAGGTGCGCCGAAGTTGTCGATCTGGATGGTATTGGCAAACGTGTAGTTGCTGTCGGTCCGGCTGAGGAACCATTGGCTTGTCGATGGACGGAAGACGCCGACCAGTTCGCGTCCATCGCCCAACCAGTCGCCGCGGACTGCGATATCTCCGGGACCGCCGAAGTTGTCGATCTGCGTCGTGGTGGTGGGATCGTAGTTGCCCTGAACCTGGTCGAGGAACCACTGGCTGGTGTCAGGGCGAAACACCGCAACGCGATCGAGCGGCTGGACGGTGATCGTTGTGGTCGCGATCGCGCTGGTGACCAGGCCATCGTTGACGACAAAAGTGACAAGCCGCGGCGTCGCAACCCCTGCATTCACGGACGTGTTGCTGTAGCGAATGCTGCCGATCACCTGTTGGTAGTGAGCGACGGTATCGACGCCGGTCAGGCTCAAAACGCCACTTGCGGGGTTGAAAGAGGCAACGATGTTGAATCCCGCCGGCACCGTCGCGGACAGGGTTTCCTGGCCGACGTTTTGAATCTGCTTGAGCGTGACCGTGGCCGAGGCAAGGTTGGCATCGTCGCCATCGGTCACGCTCACGCTGCCGGCGACGCTGACCGCAGCGCCGCCCTCCGAGAAGGTCGTCGCGTAGTTCGCGCTCGGAGCGTTGAGCGCAACAACGGGCGGCACATTGGTGTTGGTCCAGCTGATGCTTGCGTCGTTAATCAGCGCCGTGTCTGTCAGGTTCGTGATGCCGGACCCGGTGTAATTTAGTGTCAGCGTATACGTGCCTCCTGTAAGCGTCAGGCCATTGAGATTGCCGAGCACCCAGGTGATACTATCGGTCGTCGTCAGGGTCTGCGCGGCGGTCAACAGGTTGCCGCCCCCGGCGCGGCTCAGCATCAAGTCGGCGCGGTCGAAGCCCTGGACCGGCTCGTTGAAGACAATCGTGATGTTGTTGACTGGCCCATCCACGCTGGCGCCGACCGGGGTGATGCTCACGGTCGGTGGGGTCGGGACGAAGGATCCGACGTTGAGCACCACCTTTCCGGCACCCAGCACAATGCTTGCCGGTGGTGCAGTGACGACGCCATTGAAGACGTAAACGCCCCCCGTGCCTGCCTTCGTGTTGATCGGCTTTAAAGGAGATATAGATATAATGGGTGCGGAAATGGTGACGGAGCCGCCATTGACGAGTGATTGCCCCGTGGTGATGCCTGAGACTCCGGCAACCGTGCCGATGTCCAGCGTCACGTTATCGGTCAGGCTAATGGAACCGGTCACCGCGGCGGCGAGCGTCGAAATCGCATTGAGCGTTTGATTCAGCGTGAACGTGCCGCGCCCCTTGAGGAGCAAGCCGTTGGCCGAGAGGCTGCCAGCGGTCTGGAGGACGCTTCCGCCGGACTGGCTCATCGCATCGAACGTCGCGGCGCCCGTCGTGGAAATGGTGCCATTGAGGCGGATTGTACGTGCGGTGATTGCAAGGTCCGCGACCCCCAGCAAAAGTGTGTTGTTCAGGTTGACGGTGTCTCCGCCATCGGTGCTGATCGTCAGGACCCCGTTGAACCCGGCGTTCAGCGAGCTGACGTTCACGATATCGGCGCCGTTCCTGGCAAAAAGCGTCAAGAGTGCGATGGGATTGGCGAACGCGATCGTCGGGCCCTGGGTCGAAGCGATGGCATTAAAACCCGCCGCTGCCGCGTTGATCGTGATGGTTTCGCTGCCCGCGCTGATGTAATTGAAGGTCCGATTGTCAGCTATCAGGTTGTCCGTGACGGCAGTCACACGAATGAACCCCAATCCCGAAGGGGCCGTGCCATCCACAACGCTCACGGTGCCGCCCGTGGCCCCTGCCGACGTGTAGTTCACCGCGGTAAAGGTCTGCGCGACGTCGCCCTGTAGTATGAGGTAATCGGTGCCGCCGCCTCCGTCGTAGAAGATGCCACCGATGGGGGCGAAAACAGATCCGTTCTCGTTGAGCGTGAACGAACCATTCCCCGAGTCACCGATGAAGGTGAAGCTCTTGATCATGGAGAACGGCACATCTCCGGCGCCGATATTGTAGACGCCGCTGTTTGGCCCCGTTGCCGTGACCACGATACTAGTGCCGCTGACCACCAGATCGCCAGTCGTTTTGCTCATGTCGGCAACGATGCGCTGTGCCTTCGGCGAGCCCAGGCCGGTGACGAGATCATAACCGGGACCGGCGGAATAACCGTTGTTGCCGCTGACAATGTCGTTGAAATCGGAGGCCGGCAACTTGTAAAGCATCGGTAGGGTATCTGTCGCACCGGTGAGCGGCGAGAGCCCCTTGAGTTGGCGAGCCTGATTGGTGATGGCAAGCAGGGCGCCCCAGGCCGGCGCCGAGAAACTGGTGCCGCCGAAGGTGAACCAGGGAGTTGCAGCCGTACCATTGGCTGTGTCGTAGATCGACACGCCCGTGTTCGGGTCCGCGTTGAAGGACACGTCGGGTGTCATGCGTGAGGTAGGCACCGGCGTCACACCGAACGGGGTCACGGTGGCCTGGAAACTTGGCTTGGCCTGATAGATGCTTTTGCCGCCGCCGCTGCCGGTCCAGCCGACTTCGCTGATGACGTTGCCGTTCGCGTCCAAGCTCAGCCGGGTGCCGCCGACGGCAACGATGTTGCCTAAGGCACTGGGCGACTCGGTCGGCGTGCCGTTGTCTCCCGAAGAATTGACGAATGTGACGCCGGGCGCGTCGAAAATACTTATGAAGTCGGGGTCCTGGTCCGAACTCGACTCTAGCCCGCCAAAGCTCATCGATACGATGGAGACGCCGAGCTGCTGGGACGCGTACTTGACACCCGCGAACAGGTCCTCATCTCTGTTGCTCTCGGTCACCACAAGGAGGATGCTTGCCCTCGGCGCGAGGGCATGCGCCCATTCGACGTCGAGGGCAATTTCACTGGCCCAGCCGGGGTTGAAAGCTGGGTAATTCCCTTCCTCGCCCAACTGGTTGACCTTCTTAAACGACGGCGGATCGGGCAGGCCGTAGTAACGGCTGAACATCGCCAGGTCGCTGGTCGCGTAGTTGGGAGCGGTGCTACTCACGAACTTGGGATTATTAAAGGCATCCACGATGGCGATCGTCTGTCCCGTGCCATCGCCGATGATGCCGTTGCCGAAGATAATCTGATCGAAGCCGTAGGCGTGGCGAATTTGCTGCGGGGTGTAGCCATCCGGTGTCGCGCTGCCCGCCATCGGCAGAAGTTCAGTTGCAGCCGGCGCCAGGCGATCTTCGAGAGGCTCGACCTGCGGGCGAAATGAGGGGCGCTTCCACGGTGCACGCGCGGGGATCGCTGGGAGAGACCGCCATTGCGTCAAATTCCACGGTGTCATCGCGAGGTTCCTGTTCCACGCCCGGGTTGTTTCCATTCCGACGCGGGGATGGGAAGGGCGTAATGCTCAGGGACGGAGGAAATCTCGGATGTTGTAGTGTATACGTTCCATCGGGAAGTACAGCACAATTCTTGACGCAGTGACAGTCGTCGACGATGGCGTTCGGCTCGTGCCTCTGTCAGGGAGAAGAACGCTGCGATTTCTGCTGCGCCGGGTCGCTCAATCCTGTGGCGTCAGTGCAGCCCTCCGTCGCCTACTCCTGTACAGTTGCGCGGGGAGGAAGCGTCATGCCGATCCACGACAGGACGAGAGTGCCCTCGGGGCTGTTTCACGACTTTCACCAAAGCTGGTCGATCCGCATCCAGGATGGGCTAAATGCTGGCCGACTGCCCAAGGGGGTTCGGCGCTACTGGTGGAGCAACGCGCGGCCGCGAGATGGCGACGTGCTGGCCATCGAGCGCCGCCAGCCGGCGGCGTCGCCACGATGGAACCGCCGAGCATTCGCATCGTGTGGCGCACGACCGCGGAAATCGATGCCGCTCGCGCCAACCGCAGCGATTTTGCCTTGTCGCGCAGCGGGCCGTCGCTCAGCTGATCGACCAGGGCCGCTAATTGCTTGTGCATGTCTCCATTCAGCGCCTGCTTGCCGCGTCCGTCCCAGGCGCCGTTGCCGTGGCCTTGTCGTCCGCCGCGAACGCACCGGAGGAAGCGAAGAGCCCGACCGGGAGCGAGAACAGCAGCAGCAAAGTCCAGTGGAGCATGATGGAACTTCCGGCGAGTAAAAGTCGCGAAAATGTGTCAGGTAGGGGTTGTGGTGCGTCCGCGCGAGTCCGCTTGACGCACCGATCTGGGGAACCTACGAAGCTCCGGGCGATTTTGTCGGGCCTCGTGGAAAAGGTCGAGCTGGCCTGGGAATCAACGAATGGATCGGAAAGGCGGCGCAACCGCTTCGCCTCTGGCCTGATCGTGTTAAGAAAAGAGGTTAGTAACGCTTGCGTCGCACCGGGGAAATGAACTAACATTGGGACAAAGGCAGAGTCTCCCTTTTCAATCCTCTCGGGCCAGGGGCCCGATGTAGCGGACGATACCTATTCATTCGTTCCCTTCAATGGTGAGACGTACCATGCTAACCCTCTCTAAGCGGATCGGCAGCGCGACCCTTGCCGGGGTGGTCGCCCTGGGGTTTGCGGTTCGTGACGCTTCAGCCCAGAACCCGATGTTCCGCGTCGGGCAGGGGCAGCCGGCCGCCGGTGCGGGCGGCGTTGGCGGCGCTCGTCCCAACACGGGCGTGGGCTTCAATTTCTCGGGTTATGGCAACCCCGGCGGCCAAGGCGCTCTCGTCACCAGCCCTTACATGGCGACAATGAGCAGTAGTGGAGCGGGCAACTACAATCAGGGCGGCATCGGCGGCTACGGCAACTTCATCCTGCCGGACCCGTTCAGCGGCTATCTGCGTGGGAGCGCGGACGTGATCAATGCCCAGGGCCAATACCTGGTCAACAGCCAGCAGTCCTTTCTGCTCAAGGAACAGGTCCGGGCCGCTCAGCTGGACAATCGCCGCCGCGCCTTCGACGAATTCCTGTACGAACGCGCCAACACACCGACCTTGAACGACCAACGCGAAATGGCCATCCGCGATGAGCTGCGTCGCAGCCGTAACGATCCGCCGTTGACCGAGATCTGGTCCGCCAAGGCCCTGAACGACTTGTTGGCCGACGCCGTCAAGCTCCAGGGCAAAAAGGTCCAGGGGCCGAATGTCCCGCTGGATGAGGAACTGCTCAAGCAGATCAATGTGAGCGCGGGCGACGGCAGCGGCAACTTCGGACTGCTCAAGGACGGCGGCAACCTGCAATGGCCGCTCGCTCTCCGCAGTCTCGAACGCGGTCAGGAAGTTCGCGACCAGCTGCAAACGCTCGTCAAGAAGGCGTACAACGAGACCAAGGACGGCAAGGCGGTTTCCGTCGAGACCTACAACGAAATCGACCGCAGCTCCAAGGCCCTCCACGACCTGCTCGTCAAGAACGTCGGCTCGGTGCCGTTCGCTCAATACAGCGAGGCCAAGGGCTACCTCAAGCAGCTCGACGACGCCGTCAAGGTGCTCAAGCGGCCTGGCGAGGCGAAGAACCACATCAACGGCGACCTGACGCTCAAGGGCGGCAGCGTGGCCGAGGTGGTCGAGTTCATGAACAAGCGCGGCTTGCAGTTCGCCCCGGCCACCGGCAATGCTCAGGCGGCCTACGTCGCCTTGCACCGGGCGCTGGCGGCTTACGACACTGGCGCCAACAACCTGGCTGCCGAGCGCGATCGCTAATCATCGCAGCCAACTGCGAGCCACGGGCGGCGCCGAGTACCTTCGGTGCCGCCCGTTCTGTTTGGAATTTGTACTTCTTGACCGCCCGAAGTTGCAACGCGGTGCGCGGTAGAGCCGCGCTAACCGTTAAGATCGAACCCAGTTTCTCCAGATCGACTTTCGTCTGATATCATTTCTGCGATTAACTTTACGGAAAATCAATACGAAATCTGTTGCGCGATGCGAACCCGGCATTGCAATTGCTTCTCCCCATCCTTGTACACGTCCAGTCTCACGGATAAGGAGAAGCCATGCAGGTGGAACTGCAATGCCCCGAATGCTTCCATCGGTTCACGTCTTCACTGGAAGCAACGGTTGGCGACGTGCTTGACGAGATCAACGCCGAAGGCCCCTGGTACGCCTTGGGCGACGGCGAAACCTTTGAGGACCGCATCTTCACGCGGTTGACGGAGCAGAGTACGTTTCACTGCCCCTGCTGTCACTCCGTCGTGCCGCCCAGCGAACAAAGCCTGTGCGAGGTCTCGCGCGAGTTGCTCGCCCAGTGGTAAGGCAATCGGCAGGAGCAGACTTACCTGCCGCCACCCTTGGCCCCATGTGAAGACTAGGCCAGGAAGTCCCTTTGGCGAGCGTCGAGGCGTTAGCCCGACGTGTCTGGGTGCAGGCCACGACCGGCTTTTGACGCTGTCCACGTCGGGCTTACGCCTCGACGCTCGCCGTCTACACACGTCGGGCTTACGCCTCGACGCTCGCCCGGAAACTGATTTTTTTGTCGTTCGCCTGACGGTCGAAATCCACGCCCCGCCGCGGGACGGCGGGGCTTTTCACTTCTTTTTCTGTTGGGCTTTCTCCAACTTCGCCCAGCTGTCGCGCAATGTGACCGTGCGGTTGAAGACCAGGCTTTTGCCCTCCGTGTCGCGGTCGACGCAGAAGTAACCCAGCCGTTCGAACTGATAGCGATTACCCGGTTTCGCCCCGGCCAAGCTCGGCTCGACGCGGGCATCGGTCAGGGTCACCAGCGAGTTGGGATTCAAGTTCACCTTGTAATCCTGTCCCTCGGGGATGTCGTCGGGGTTTTCCTTGGCAAAGAGGTGGTCGTAGAGCCGCACCTCGGCCGGGATGGCGTGCGCGACCGATACCCAGTGAATGGTGCCTTTGACCTTGCGCCCATCGGGCGGCGCGTTGCCGCCGCGCGTCTCCGGATCGTAGGTACAATGCACCTCGACGACCTCGCCCTTGTCGTCCTTGACCGCGTTCACGCACTTGACGAAATAGGCGTACCGCAAGCGGACTTCGCGACCCGGCGCCAGGCGGAAATAGTCCTTCGGCGGGTTCTCCATGAAGTCGTCGCGCTCGATGTAGACGATGCGCGAGAACGGCACCTTGCGCGAGCCTGCCGCGGGGTCTTCCGGATTGTTCACCGCGTCCAGTTCATCCGTCTGGCCTTCGGGATAGTTGTCGATGACGACCTTCAACGGCTTCAGCACAGCCATCACGCGTGCCGCCCGCTTGTTCAGGTCCTCGCGGACGGCGTCCTCCAGCCAGGCCATGTCGATGGTGCCGGGAAACTTGGAGACGCCGATGCGTTCGCAGAAGTTGCGCATGGCCTCGGGCGTGTAGCCGCGCCGACGGATGCCGCACAGCGTCGGCATGCGCGGATCGTCCCAGCCGCTGACGTACTTGTTCTTGACCAGTTCCAGCAGCTTGCGCTTGCTCATGACCGTGTAGGTCAGGTTCAGGCGGGCAAACTCGATCTGCTGGGGAGCGTAGATGCCCAGCTGCTGGATGTACCAGTCGTACAGCGGCCGGTTGTTCTCGAACTCCAGCGTGCAGATCGAGTGGGTGACGCGTTCGATGGAGTCGGACTGGCCGTGCGTCCAGTCGTACATGGGGTAAATGCACCACTTGTCGCCGACGTGCGGGTGCGTGGCGTGCAGGATGCGGTACATGACCGGATCGCGCAGGTTGATGTTGGCCGCGCGGGGGTCGATCTTCGCGCGCAGCGTTCGCGCCCCGTCGGGGAATTCGCCGGCCCGCATGCGCCGGAACAGGTCGAGGTTTTCCTCAACGGACCGGTTGCGGTTGGGCGACTCCTTGGCCGTCTTCGGATCGAGCCCGCCGCGGTACATCGCCACCTGCTCGGCGGTCAGGTCGCAGACGTAGGCTTTCCCATCCTGAATGAGCTTTTCGGCCCACTGGTAGAGCTGCTCGAAGTAGTCGGACGCGTAGAAGAGCGCGTCCCACTGGAAGCCCAGCCAGCGCACGTCTTCCTGGATGGCGTTGATGTACTCGATGTCTTCCTTGACCGGGTTGGTGTCGTCGAAGCGCAGGTTGCACTTGCCGCCGTATTTCAGGGCGGTGCCGAAGTTCAGGCAGATCGACTTGGCATGGCCGATGTGCAGGTAGCCATTGGGCTCCGGCGGGAAGCGCGTCTGCACGCGGCCGTCGAACTTGCCGGTCTTGTTGTCTTCCTCGATGATCTGGTGAATGAAGTGCAACGAACGTGTCGGCTCGCTGCCTTCCGCCTTTGCTTCGGTCATGCTTTTCGTTCCTCGTTGCGAACCTATTCTTGCGGCTTGGGGAGGAGATTTGCGTGTGCTTCACAGCGACACAGCGTCTCGCAGAATGTTCGCTTCCAAATACGGACTCAAGCCGCCCTCGGCAACCACGTCCACCTGGCAACCCAGGAGGCTTGCTAACTCCTGCTCGAACCCGGCCTGGTCCAGGAGGCTCCGGCCAGGCTCAAAATCGACGAGTACATCCACGTCACTGCCCGCTCCGGCGTCGCCGCGTGCCACAGAGCCAAACAAGCGCACCCGGCAGATTCCGTACCGACTCGCCAGACGCAGAATATCGTCCCGCCGGCGTCGGACCTGTTCCAGGCGGTTCATGCGAACCTCCAATTCGACGCTTCACTGATTTTGGGTCAACACGGCAAATCTCACACCGGCGTCCCGCAGGGCGTTGACCGCTTCCTCACTGAGCACGTAAGTCCGGTTTGGCAACACCATACCAGGGGAATGCCGCAACAGGATTGGCAAGGCCCGCGCCTCCTCCCCGATTGACATCTGGACGACGACTTTCATCTCAATTCCCCTTGAGAGTTCACCTAGTTTCTCTCAAGTCCCGGTGCCAAGCAAGGCGTGTTGAACGTCATGCTTTTCCCCGCGCCAGTGAAATCCTCGCCACGCACCGTTCCTTGCCCAGCAGCGCCATGCTCTCGTACAGCCCGAAGCCGATCGCCTTGCCGGTCGTCGCCACGCGCAGCGCGTGGATGATCTGCGGCGGCTCGATCTTCTCCGCTTGCACGAAGTCTTGCAGCAGCTTCTCCAGCGATGCGGCATCGAATGCCGAGGCCGTCGACAGGCGCTCGGCAAACTTCCGCAACAGGCCGACCGCTTCCGGCGGCTTGCGGATGCGCTTCTCGAACGCGGCTTCGTCGTACGCCAGCTGGTCGTCGGCCACGAAGAAGTCGGCGTAGTCGAGCACGTCGCCCGCGGTCTTGATGCGGTCGCCGGCAGCGCGGACGATCTCCATCACCGTCTGCTTCGCCTCGGCTGAGGGCGGCGATGCGATCAACTTGGCACGCTCGAGGTACGGCAGCGCCATCGCGGTCTTTTCCTCGACCGGCAGCCGCTGCATGTAGCGCTCCTGGAACGCGAACAGCTTCTTCGGGTCGAAGCTGGCCGGTGCACTGTTGACGCGTTCCAGCGAGAACAACTCGATCATCTTTTCGCGCGTGAACTCTTCCGTCTTGTCGTCCAGCGACCAGCCGAGCAGCACCAGGTAATTGAGGATCGCGTCCGGCAAATAGCCCACTTCGCGGAAGAAGTCCACGATCACGGGGTTGAACGTGTCGGCACTGGTCGTCAGTCCGATCTTCTGGGCAATCGCCTGACCGTGGTCGTACACCTTCTTGAAATCGGGGTTCTTCAGGTACTGGGCAATCTTGCGCTTGCTCAGCTTGTTCTTGCTGCCCGGCTCGGCCACGAACGGCAAGTGCGCGTACTCCGGGCGCGGGATGCCCAGGCCGTCCACGATGAAGATCTGCCGGGCCGTGTTCGACAGGTGCTCTTCAGCGCGGATGACGTGCGTGATCTTCATGTCGTGGTCGTCCACGACGTTGGCCAGGTTGTAGAGGCACGAGCCATCGGTACGCTGGATGACGTGGTCCTGCTCGGTGACCCACTCCACGACCATGTCGCCGCGAATGTGGTCGTGAAACCGGCACGTGCCTTCGCGCGGCATCTTGAGACGAACGACGCCCTTGCGTCCCTCGGCCTCCAAGGCCGCACGCTGGGCCGGCGTCTCGGCCATCCACTTGCGGCTGTAGAGAAAGGACCCCTTCGCTTTCTCGGCGGCCTCGCGTTCGGCCTTCACCTCTTCGGGCTTGGCGTAATCCCAGTAGGCCAGGCCCTTGTCGAGCAGCGTCTTCACCGCGGCCTGGTAGCGATCGAGCCGCTGCGATTGGTAATAGGGCCCGTGCGGGCCCCCGACGTCGGCGCCCTCGTCCCAGGTCATGCCGAGCCAGCGGAAGCCGTCGAGGATCGGCTGTAGCGCTTCTTTGACGTTGCGCTCCGCGTCCGTGTCGTCGATGCGCAGGATGAACTGGCCGCCGTGTTTCTTGGCGAACAGCCAGTTGAACAGCGCCGTGCGGACGCCGCCGATGTGCAGATAGCCCGTCGGACTCGGGGCGAAACGTGTGCGAACCATGGTCCTCCCTGCGGCAAGACTGGCGAGCGGGGGACGTCAGTCCCCTGAGAATCCCTCAGCAAAATGGGCGGCCTCAGGGGGCTGACGCCCCCGCTCGCCGGGAATAACGAATGACCTCAATTATATGGATAATACTCAATACTCGTTCCCAAGCTCCGGCTTGGGAATGCACGACCGAGAAGCTCCGGCTTCTCGGAACTCGACGCTACAGGGCGGCGTCAAGTCGCGCCAGCCATGCACGGCGAGAAGCTGGAGCTTCTCGGCCGTGCGTACCCAAGCCGGAGCTTGGGTACGAGGGGTTTGACCGCGGTTCTGTGCTACGCCGCGCCGAACGTCCGAACCGGTTCGCGTGTCGTTCCTACGTCGTTTCGCCTTGTCGTTGACGCTATTTCCGGCGCCAGATACCTTACCCTTTTGCGGAGCCTCTTTCCGGAGACAGGTCGCAATCATGCCGACGTATAATCCCAAGGCCATCGAGCCGCGCTGGCAGCGCTACTGGCTGGAGCACAAGACCTTCAGCACGCCTGATTTCTCCGACAAACCCAAGCGCTACGTCCTCGACATGTTTCCCTATCCATCGGGTTCCGGGCTGCACGTCGGCCATCCGGAAGGCTATACCGCAACCGACATCCTGTGCCGATTCCATCGCATGCGCGGCCAGCACGTCCTGCACCCGATGGGCTGGGATGCTTTCGGCCTGCCCGCGGAGCAGTACGCCATCCAGACCGGCACCCACCCGGCCGAGACGACGCAGAACAACATCGCCAACTTTCGCCGGCAGATCCAGATGCTCGGCTTCAGCTACGACTGGGACCGCGAGGTCGATACCACCGACCCGGGCTACTACAAGTGGACGCAGTGGATCTTCCTGCAGATCTTCGACACCTGGTACGACGCCGACCAGAAGAAGGGCCGCCCAATCGCCGAGCTGCCGATCCCGCCGGAAGTCCGCACCGCGGGCGAAGACGCCGTGCGCCGCTACCAGGACAGCAAGCGGCTGGCCTATCAAGCCGAAATGGCCGTGAACTGGTGCCCGGCCCTGGGCACCGTGCTGGCCAACGAAGAGGTGCAGGACGGCAAATCGGAACGCGGCGGCCATCCGGTCGAGCGCCGTCCCTTGCGGCAATGGCTGCTGCGCATCACCGCCTACGCGGAACGGTTGCTGGCCGACCTGGCCCTGGTGGACTGGCCCGAGCCGATCAAAAAGATGCAGCGCGACTGGATCGGCCGCTCCGAAGGCGCCGAGGTGGACTTCAAGCTGGCGAACCCACCCGCGAGTGAGTCCGAAACCATCCGCGTCTTCACCACGCGTCCCGACACCCTGTTCGGCGCCACCTACATGGTGCTGGCGCCCGAGCACCCGCTGGTGGCGAAGATCACGACCACTGCGCAGCGCGATGCGGTGACGAAGTACCAGGCCGACGCTGCCCGCAAGAGTGACATGGAGCGCACGGAGCTGGCCAAGAAGAAGACGGGTGTCTTCACCGGCGCCTTTGCGATCAACCCGGTCAACAATCAGAAGATCCCGATCTGGATCGCCGACTACGTGCTGAGCACCTACGGCACCGGCGCCATCATGGCGGTGCCGGCCCACGACGAGCGCGACTTCGCCTTCGCCCGACAGTTCCATCTGGCGATCCGCACGGTGGTGATGCCGCCGACCAAGTGGTTGGAAGAGACGAGCGTCTTCGCGGCCTGCAAGAACCTGGACAAGGAGCCGGGCGGCTCGCTGGAAGGCGTCGCCCCGCCCGCAGCCGGCAGCAGCTTCGAGCAGCCGCAAACGATGTCGGAACGCACCATCCGACTCCTGGGCAAGGCGAGCCGGGTCTGGGAGAAGTTCCATCACGATCCGCTGCGCGTGACGGAATTCCTCTATCGCGAAAGCGCCGACCAGTTCGACGAGGTCTACACCGACGACGGCATCGCTTTCAACTCGGGCTCGTTCGACGGCCTGCCGACACCGGAATTCAAGCAAAAGATCGCGGCATGGCTGGAGGAGCGTGGCGTGGGCGCGCGCAAGATCAACTACAAGCTGCGCGACTGGCTGTTCAGCCGGCAGCGCTACTGGGGCGAGCCGTTCCCGATCCTGCACGAACTGGACGACAAGGGCCAGCCCACGGGCCTGGTGCGCGCGCTGACCGCCGACGAGCTGCCGTTGACGTTGCCGGACATGCAGGACTATCGCCCGTCGGGCCGTCCGGAGCCGCCGCTGGGCAAGGCCCGCGATTGGATTCACGTGACGCGTGACGGCAAGCGCTACCTGCGCGAGACGAACACGATGCCGCAATGGGCCGGCAGCTGCTGGTACTACCTGCGCTACCTGGACCCGCACAACAACGAGATGCTGTGCGATCCCGCCAAGGCCAAGCACTGGCTGCCGGTGGACCTGTACGTCGGCGGCGCCGAGCATGCCGTGCTGCATCTGCTGTACTCGCGCTTCTGGCACAAGGTGCTCTTCGACCGCGGCCACGTCCACACGCCGGAGCCGTTTTACAAGCTGATCAACCAGGGCATGATCCTGGGGGAGACGCGCTACTATCCCAGTAATGACGACGTGGAAGATGCAATGCGGGGCGGCGGCTCCAAGGAGCTGCGGACGGCCTATACCGTGGCGAAAGCCGCCAATACCGAGCTGTTCGTTGCGGAAGACGACGTGGCGCCGCGCGACGGCAAGTACTTCTGGAAGCGCGATCCATCGGTGCAGTTGACGGCACGCGCGGACAAGATGTCCAAGGCCCGCGGCAACGTCATCAACCCGGATTTTGTCGTCAACGGCGACGAGAAGACCAACGGCTACGGTGCCGACAGCCTGCGTCTGTTCGAAATGTTCATGGGCCCGCTGGAGGCGGTCAAGCCCTGGAGCATGGCGGGCGTCGAGGGCGTCTACCGCTTCCTGAGCCGGGTCTGGCGCATGATCGTTGACGACCGCGCCGAGACGATGCAGCTTGCCGCCGCCGTGAAGGATGCCGAGCCCGATCGCGAGACCCTGCGATTGCTGCACCGCACAATCCAGAAGGTGACGGAGGATCTGGAAGCGCAACCAATCCCGCGTTTCAACACCGCGATTGCCGCGATGATGGAGTTCACCAACCACTTGACGCGCCAGGAAGTCCGCCCGCGCTCCGTGCTGAGCCCCTTCGTACTGTTGCTGAGCCCGTTCGCGCCGCACATTGCCGAGGAGTTGTGGCACGCCCTGGGCCACAAGGACACGCTGGCCTACGAGCCGTGGCCCACATTCGATCCGGCGTTGACGAAGGCCGAAGAGATGGAGGTGCCGGTGCAGGTCAACGGCAAGCTGCGCACCCGCCTGATGGTGCCGCCGGACATCGACAGCGCCAGCCTGGAAAAGCTGGCACTGGCGGACGAAAAGGTGAAGGCGTCGCTGGAAGGCAAGCAGGTGCGCAAGGTCATCATTCCGCCGAAGGGAAACAAGCTGGTCAACATCGTGGTGGGATGATGGTGGACCGAATTGTAGGGTCCGCTGTGCGGACCGATTGCACGATTGCGGGATGATCGGTCCGCACAGCGGACCCTACGGAGTTATCCACGACGACCGCTTCCATCATCGTTCCCGATCTTCACGGACCAGGGTGGCACTGTCCGGCATCTCGCCGTACTTGGCGAAGAGCCGCTGGCGAAGCAAATCGATGCACGCCACTGCCTGGACTCGTCGGGCTCTTTCGTCTTGGCCGAATAGGTCGTCGGAAATGGTCAACGTCTGGCTCATCGGACGATGCTCCTGATCTTGCGTCAACTTCTCTCGTGACCCCGTGGTCGCAGTATTATACAGTGGACTCAGGACCGATTCCGCGCCGGTTCTCAACCACTCGAACATGCCATGTCAATCGTCTTCGCCTGTCCGCGCTGTCAGTGCGTCATGCAAGCCGCCGATGACCAGGGCGGGAGCCGCGCCGTTTGCGGCAAGTGCAGCTTGCCGATGGAAGTTCCCTTGCCCAAGGGCATGCTGATCGAAGTGCGACCCGCCGTCGCGGCGACGCCACCTACTGCGGCTCCACCTCCGCCGCCATTGCCGCCGGCCGCGCCGATTGACGTGACTCCGACCTATCGCAAGGCGGACGAACTGCTCGAACAGGCCGGTTTCCGCAAGGATGCCGGGGATCTCGATGACGCGATCGCACTCTTGCGCGAAGCCTTCGCGGCCGTCGGTCAGGCCAAGGCGATGTTCCCCGTCGAGACGTTCCTGCGGCTGCCGATGTACCTGCACCAAGCCGGCAAGAAGAAGGAAGCGTGGGAGGAGTTTCACCACCTGCTGTTCAAGGGCTATCCCAACCAGTCCCGGAACGTGGGGTTCCTCGCCCTGGATCGCGCCAAGATCTTCGACAAGATGCGCCTGTTCCTGGAGCACGAAGGGCAGGCGCAGCTCGCAGCTGTCTTTGGCGTGTTCAGCCTGGTGTGCAAGGGCATCAACCTGTATCGCGAGGAGCGCCGCCGGGAACTCAAGACCTGGTTCAACAAGTCGGCGTGCAGCAACTTCGTGTCGGAGCTGAAGAAATACACCGGCAACCTCGGACAGCTCCAGGGCGTTCAGTACGCGATTCTCGGCGAGCTGGGCGAGTATCCGAACATCGACTTCGACCTGCTGGCTCGCCGCATCGAAGTGACGCTGGGGAAGTGATCCCCTTCGTGCCGCGCCTTGTTACACTTCTGTTACTTGATCGATTCCACCCTTTCACCCATCATCATCGTCTGTATGATGGAGTCGCACTTCCCCCCGACTCCGGGAGAACGCCAGGATGCGCTACGCCTGCTGCTTTCTAATGTGCTGGTCCATCGTCGCCGCTGCTCAAGCCCGTGCCGAGGAAGATCCCTCGGTCCTGGCGCGCAAAGCGCGGGAGATCCTCAAAACCCATTGCCAGCGCTGTCACGGCAGCGACGGCAAGGCCAAGGGCGGATTTGACTACGTGCTGCAGCGCGACCGCCTGGTCGCGCGCGGCAAGGTCGTGCCCGGCAGTCCCAACGAGTCGGAACTGTATCAGCGCGTCCGCGATGGCGACATGCCGCCGCGCGACGTGAAGCAGCGTTTGACCAAGGATGAAACGGCCCTGCTCCAGCAGTGGATCGACGCCGGGGCGCCGGGCGAGAAAGTCGTCGCAGGGCCACGGCGCTTCGTGCCTGAAAGCGAAATCGTCCACGCCATTCGGCTCGACCTGGAAGCGATGCCGGCACGTCAGCGCCGCTTTGTCCGCTACTTCACGCTCGCGCACCTGGCCAACGCGGGCCGGCATGACGAGGACCTCGACGCCGACCGCCGGGCGCAGGCCAAGCTCATCAACTGCCTGTCGTGGCATCCGCGCATCACGCGACCCGTGGCCGTCGATCCGGCGCAGACGATCTATCGCGTCGACCTGCGCGACTACAAGTGGAACAGCCGGCTGTGGGATCGCCTGGTCAGCGTCTATCCGTATCGCCTCAGCGCGGTCAGCAACGAGGGCAAGGAGATCGCGACGTTCACCGGCAGCGAGCTAGCGTACCTGCGCAGCGACTGGTTCGTCGCCACCGCGTCGCGTGCCCCGCTCTACTACGACCTGCTCCAGATGCCCGGCACCGATCGCGGCCTGGAACGTCTGCTGCAGGTGGACGTGCCAGGGAACATCCAGGAAGAAACCGTGGTTCGGGCCGGCTTCAACGGTTCCGGCGTCTCGCGCAACAACCGCATGATCGAACGCCACGACGCCGGCTATGGTGCCTACTGGCGCACCTACGATTTCTCGGCGAACACCGATCGACAGAACCTGTTCGATCGGCCGCTCGGGCCGTCGCCAGCGCCGAACGCGTTCGTCCATGCGGGCGGAGAGGCGATCTTCCACCTGCCCAACGGCTTGCACGGCTACTTGCTCGTCAACGCCGACGGCCGGCGCATCGACAAGGGGCCGGTCGAGATCGTCAGCGATCCGCAGCGGCCGGATCGCGCCGTGGAAGCGGGACTGTCGTGCATGTCGTGCCATGCGCGTGGCTACCTGCCCAAGAGCGACCAGATCCGGGCGCATGTGCTCAAGAACGCCATGGCCTTTCCGAAGGAGCAGGTCGAAACGGTCAAGGCGCTCTATCCGCCGGAAGCGCGCTTCAAGGCGCTGATGGACCAGGACAACGACCGTTACCTGCACGGACTGAACAAGACCGGCGTGCGTGCCGACGACGCGGAGCCGATCACTGCCGTCACGCTGCGTTACGAAGGCGTGGTGGACTTGCTCGGCGCCGCGACGGAAGCCGGCCTCGGTGCCGAGGACTTCAAGGGCCGTCTGAGCAAGTCGGCAACGCTCGCTCGCAGCCTGGGGGCGTTCCTGGTCAAGGGCGGCACGGTGCAGCGGCAGACGTATCAGACCGTGTTTGCCGAGCTGGCCCGCGATTTCAAGCTTGGCGAAGATGACGTGCGCTCGGTGCCGTTGACCGTGGTCGAACGGCCCTTCACGGGACACACCGCATCGGTTCTTTGCATCGCCATCTCGCCCGATGGCAAGCAAGCGGTGTCCGGCAGCGAAGACCGAACCCTGCGCCTGTGGGACACGGCGACCGGCAAGGAGCTGCGTCGGTTCCAGGGCCACCGCGATTCAGTCGCTGCCGTCGCCTTCGTGTCCGACGACGTCATCATGTCCGGCAGTCACGATCGCACGGTGCGCCTGTGGGATGCGAAGACCGGCAAGGAGACCAAGCGCTTTGAGGGACATACCGACCGCGTGACGTGCGTGACGTCTTTCGGCAAGGACCTGTTCGCCTCGGGCAGCCAGGACAAGACCGTTCGCATCTGGAAGCTCGCGCAGGCGGACAAGGACGCGGCCGCCGTTCTCACCGGGCACAGTGGAGTCGTGAACAGCGTGCAGTTCGGGCCGAACGGCACCTGGGTGCTTTCCGCCAGCGCCGACGCCACGGTCCGCGTCTGGCATGCGGAAGAGGGCAAGCAGCTCTGCGCGCTCGAAGGGCATTACGGGGCGGTCCACGTCGCCCAGTTTGGCGACGGCGCGGCAAGCGTGGTGTCCGGCGGCAACGATCGCTCGGTCCGCGTCTGGAAGCTTCCTTCACCTCTGGCCGGTACGGTCAAGGAGTCGCGTAGTTTTCAGGGGCACCAGAACGCTGTCATCCAGCTGTCAGTAATCGTCGGATCGGGCCACATCTGGTCGGGCAGCAGCCAGTATCAGAAGACCGACAAGTTTCTGCGCAAGTGGGAGCTGGAGACCGGCAAGGAAACGGCCGACGCGGGCGTCGAGAACGATCGCATCGCCTGTATCGCCTTCTCGCGCGACGGCAAGTTCGCCCTGACCAGCGGACCGGACCAAACGCTGCGCTTGTGGAAGCTCGACTAGTAGTGATCGCGTTCCCAAACTCCAGAGTGCAAAACGGGCTGTCGCGCGCCGTGTAGCGGAAGTCGCCAGACTTCCGTGTGACAGGATCCCATTCCCTCGTTCCCAAGCTCCGGAACCTGTGAACGAATTGCCAAACGGGCTATCGCGCCGTGTAGCGGAAGTCGCCAGACTTCCGTGCGACAGGGGCCCGTTCGGAACTCTGCCGAGTTCCGCTACAGGATATGAAGCGCGCCGTGTAGCGGAAGTTGCCAGACTTCCGTGCGACAAGATCGCCCTCGTTCTCAAGTTCCCTCGTACCCAAGCTCTGGCTTGGGAATGCACGGCCGAGAAGCTCCAGCTTCTCGGAACCGCACGCAGCCAGTTGCCAAGCGCTAACGCGAAACCGTCGTCAATGGGAAAGCGGAGCTGGTGCTACGCGGACTGCGTGCACCAGTTCCGCTTTCCATTTGCCGCCGTCCGGATCCGATCGGGCTCCTTGCCGGTTCTCCATCAAACGCCGCGAGCGTGGGGGTCCCAGATGTACTTGTGCATCTGCAGCTGCATCCGCACCTGGAGCCGCGATTCCAGCAGCCAGTCGGTCAGGGCGATGGGCTTCACCAGGCTGAATGCAGGGCTGAGCAAGATGCCGAAGCGCTGGTCGAGCACGTGGGTGCGAATGGTCTCCACGGCCCAGTCGAAATCGCGCCGCGAGGCGATCACCAGCTTGATTTCATCGGTCGGCTTGAGCGCGTCCAGGTTACTCCAGAGGTTGCCTGCGGACTCGCCGCTATCGGGGCACTTCAAGTCCATGATGATGTGGACGCGCCGATCCACCGGTGTCACGTCGTGGGCGCCGCTGGTCTCCAGCAGCACGGTGCGGCCGAGGTCCGCAAGCCGCGTCATGAGCGGCAGTACTTCCTGCTGAAGCAGCGGTTCGCCGCCGGTGATCTCCACGAGCGGCCCGCCCAGCGCTTCCACCCGATCCAGCACTTCCTCCAGACTGCACAGCTTGCCCTGCGTGAAGGCGTGCGGGGTATCGCACCAGACGCAGCGCGAATCGCAAACCGCCAGGCGCACGAAGATGCAGGGCAGGCCGGCGAATGTCGATTCACCCTGGACGCTGCGGTAGATCTCGTGGATGAGCAGCTGGCCCGCCGGCCGGTCCTGCAGCAGGGCCACGCGATGCGCCAGGGATACAGAAATCGACATGCCGGGTTTCCGCCAATGATGATCTCGCTTGGACTATGCATTTTATCCGATCGCGGCCATCTGTGCAGTGCTGGGAACACCCACCAGTCGCGGAGCCGGTAGACGGCGGTTCCTAGTTCGAGAGAAAGAGCAAGATGAGGAGTAAGATTAGGAAGAAGAGTAAGAGGAAGATAAGGAGAACGAGCAGGACAGAAACTCGGCGCGTTTGGATTTCCTACTCTTGCTCCTCATCTTGCTCTTAATCCTCTTCCTACTCTTGATCTTCCTCCTAATCCTTCTCTGCTTTTTGCGATGCCCTTCGAGCAATCGACTGGGCGACCGAGAGCGCCTCAGCCGTTGTCTCGAGTGCTATTTCAAATTTCGCGCGCGTCCGGCAAGATGATCCTCGCACCGTCGGTCCGCCTCTCTCGCACGTCTCGGGCTGGTGCGGCCGGGCTTCTTCAGGCCGCGTTCTGCTTCCCCTCCCAGAGGTTTTCCCGTGGCGTACAAGCTCGCACGGCTTCTGTCGCTGTTCGCCCTGGGCGCCATCGTTCTGGGCCTGTCGGGAGGCGGCGAAGTCAGTAAGGCAACGCCTCCGGTCGAAGCCCCTGCGAGTGAACGAGCCGTCTTCCTTGGCGGCGAGATGTCGGAAGAAGACCTGATCGCCTTCACGGCCAACGTGGCGGCCAGCGGCCAGCGCGGCATCGTGTTGCTCGACGCTCCCCGTAGCAGCAAGCACATGCGCGCCTTCCTCAGCGCGTATCAGCCCGACCGCGTCATCCCTGTCGGCACGTTTCCTGACGGCATCGCCGATCTCGAAAAGCGGCTCGACGTTCGCACTGCACCGGCCATTGCGTGGGACCACGACAAGCCCACTGCACTGTGGAAAGCCCTGTTCTCGCGTGCGGAGCGCGTCGTGGTCTGTCCCGCGGAGCCGCGCCGTCTGCTGCTGCAGGCCGCCTGCCTGGCGGGCGTGCTGCAAGCTCCGCTGCACGTGACGCGCGGGGACGGCGAGGAGTTCGCGGCACTGCGTCGCCAGGTCGTGGAGTGGAAGACACAGGAAGTCTATCTGCTCGGCACGTACCAACTGCCCAAGAACCTGCCGAACGTGCGCATCATCCGCCTGGCGAATGAAGAAGCCGTCCACGCTTCCTATCTGCGCCACCAGCTCGCGAAGGGACCAATCCAATCGTTCGTCGTGGCCAACCCCACGGATGCCCGCAAGGGGATGGGGGTAATGTCGTGCCTGGCGCCGTGGGTGGCGTTGCAACGGCGCGGCACGCTGCTGCTGACGAATGACGAAGGCGACAACACCCCGTCCCTCGTTGCAGCGGAATCGAAGCACCCGCGCCTGCACTCGGTGGACAACCTCCTGCTCGTCGCCGACCTGCGATCCATTCCGATGGAGCGCCGGCCCAATCCCGTTGCCGGCAAGGACTCCCACATCGAAATGGAACCGCTGACGCCGACGGGCAATGCGCCGTTCTCGTTCGCCACCGGCCGGCTGTTCCACGCCCAGCCCGCTGTCGTCACGCTCATGCTGGCTCGACAGCGGCTGCTGGAGAGCGCCCCCAAGACGGCGAAGCGCAAGGCCCTGGTGGTCAGCAATCCGTCGGGCGGATTGCCGTTGCTCGAGACGTTTTCGCGCAACACGGCGCGAGAGCTGAAGAACTGCGGTTACGAGACGACGGCCATCTTCGGCCACGACGTGACCAAGGACGACGTGCGCCGGCTCCTGCCCCAGAGCGACCTGTTTCTCTGGGAAGGCCATCACAGCACGCTCATCAAGGACTATGGCTTCGCCGAGTGGAACGAACCATTGCCGCCGTCGTTCGTGTTCCTGCAAAGCTGTCTGGCGCTGGCCGAAACCAAGGCGGGACCGCTGCTGGAGCGTGGCGCCGTCGGCGTGGTCGGCAGTTCCACGCGCATCTATTCCGCGTCGGGCGGCGCCTTCGCGCTGGCGTTCTTCAACGCGATGCTCTACGAGGGCCAGCCCGTGGGCTCCGCCCTTCGCCAGGCCAAGAACTTCCTGCTGGCCTATTCATTGCTCAAGGAAAAACGGCTGGGGAAGAACGCGAAACTCGGCGGCGCCAACCTGCGCTCCGCCTGGGCCTTCACGCTGTGGGGCGATCCGACGCTGAAGCTGCCGGAAACGACAACGACTGAATCGCTGGCCGGCGTGAAGCACGAAGTCAAAGGCCACGTTATCACGGTTCAGCTGCCGGACACGATCTACGAGAGAGTGACCAACGGCGATTTCCACGCCCAGATGCGGCCCAACGCGCGCCTGGCGGGCCTGCTCCGCTCGGACGAGGATTCCGGCCGGCACCTGGTCCCGTTCGTCTTCGCGGAGGTCCATTTGCCCAAGGCACCCGCGGGCCAGGCGCCGCGCTTGCGCAGCAAGCTCCCGGATGCCAACTGGGTGTTTTCCTGGGACGAACGCCGCCGCTGCGGGTACCTGCTGGTGACGCCCCGGCCGCGCGACCAGCGCGAACTGCGCTTTCACATCGACTATGAAGCCCAGGTGATTGTCCCGGAACCGGAGACCGCAGCCGGCACGGGACAGTAGCGACGAACCGGAACAGAAAGGAGAGGGCGAAGGTCGCCGGCGCATTCGCTGCCGGTTGCCGGTGCCCCGCATCCCACCATGTCACGAACCACGCTCTGCGTGCTCACTGCTCTCGTGCTGGCCGTCACCTCCGGGGCGCTGATGGCGTCGCGCCAGCAAGTCATGGGCGACGACGTCAAGGTGCCGACCGGTCCGGGCACCTGGAAGGTGACGCTGCTGGTCACCGGCAAGAGCCTGGGCGATGCCAAGCTCAGCACGGCGACGCCGCTAGATTTCGGCCGGCAGCACATCCTCCGGGAAGCCTGCCAGAGCGAGCAAATGCTCGACAAGCCGCCTGACGCCCGGCACCCCGAACGACGCCAGGTGCTGTGGACTCGCCGGGCCGGGCAGCAAGACGGCCCGTTCCGCGCGCTTTACGAGTTCTACTGCACGACCAGCGTCAACCGTCCCAGTGCTCCGATGACGGAGCTGGCACAGACCCTCTCCGCCGCACCTCAGCCGGGCCAGTATCTCCAGCGCGAATCGGTGATCGAAAGCGATCACGCGGCCGTTGCGGACGTCGCCCGCCGGCTGACGGTGGGGCTCGACCGGTCCGAAGACCAGGTCGAGGCGTTGTATCGCTATGTGGAGCAGGAGATCGCCAACGAACCGAGCGTCGCCGGTCCCGCGGTGTCGGCGACGGACTGTCTCAAGCGACAAGGCGGTGACCCCAGCGCCAAGAGCCGGCTCCTCGTCGCGCTGTGCCGCAACCGCGGCGTGCCCGCGCGGCTGGTGACGGGCCTGACATTGGCCCGCGATAGTAAGCAGATGGCGCAGCACTGGGTCGAAGTCTGGTTGCGCGACCAGTGGCTGCCGATGTCGCCCTATTCGCACCATTATGGTTGGGTGCCGCGCACATACCTCGTCTTCGGTTACGGCGATCTGCCGATCGTCAAGGGCCGCAATGTTCGCGGGCTGGAATACGCCTTCATGGTCGAGCGCGTGGCGCTGGAGGCCAACGAACCGGAGAAAAGCGATTCGTGGGGCCGCTCGGTGTTTGCCACGCTGTCGTTCCACTCCTTGCCGCCGACCGAGCAGCGACTGGTGGAGTTTCTGCTGCTGCTGCCCATCGCGGCCCTGATCGTCTGCGTGTTCCGGAACCTCATCGGCTTGAACAGCTTTGGCACCTTCGCCCCGGCGCTGCTGGGCCTGGCATTTCGGGAACTGCGCAGCATGCCCGGCTTCCTGGTCTTCACGACCATTGTGCTGACCGGCTGGCTGTTGCGGCGCTTGCTCGACCGCTACCACCTGCTCCAGGTGCCGCGCATGGCGGTCATGCTCAGCCTGGTGGTCATCGTGCTGATCACCGCCATTGTCACTGCGTGCCATCAGAACCTGCCGGCGACGAAGTATGTCTCGCTGTTTCCGATGGTGATCCTGGTCGGCATGATCGAGCGCTTCTGGACGCTGGAAACGGAGGATGGGACGAGTGCATCATTCAAGACCCTGTTCAGCACCATGTTCATTGCCGCCGCCATCAGCGTGACGCTCAGCTTCCACGCGGTGGTGCGACACATGTTCCGCTTCCCGGAAACGATCGGCCTCATCATGGCGGTCCAGCTCCTGATCGGACGTTACACCGGCTATCGGATTTCGGAGCTGTACCGGTTCCGCGATTTCCTGCGCATGCAGGGGCCGGAGTTTAACGTGGTGCATCTGGACTGACGAGAAAATGGACCACGGATTTCACGGATATACTGCACGCGGTAGAGAATGGTTGTGTTCGGTGGGCCAGACACTCTTGTCTGGCCGGCCAGACAAGAGTGTCTGGCCCACCTT
>JAIEMG010000203.1 GCA_019752375.1 Gemmataceae bacterium
TCCGAATGGCCGAAAACCTTGTTTTTCCCGTGTAGGATTGCTGTTTCCCTTGTAGAAAACGCAGTTGCACCCTAATCGCCTTCCCTGTTTCAGTCTCCCAAGTAGTAAATGTCGAGGAGCCGGTTTGCGCCACAACGCGCTTTGCGTCAGGAGTGAGGCATAAGGCTAAGGCAAATTGGGCGTCGAACATTCGCATCGTTTCTCCTGTCACGATGTTCACTACCATCAGGCGCAATGCGCTCGACCCACGTTCACCGTTCTTCATGAGGAGCGCCGATTTGTTATCAGGAAAGATCGATCCGACGGCGCTCCACCCTTCCGCTCCTTTCCACGCGCGGAGGACTTCACCGTCGGAGAGGCGCCAGACGCGGACCGCGCCGGGCGGCTCATCTATCGTTCCCCCACACCCGGTGAACCCTCGCTTGTTATCCGGTGAAACAGTAATTGAAGAAACGCTGGCCTTGCCCAGCTCCCGAAGGAGTTTCCCTTTGCTGACGTCCCAGACCTTCAGGATTTGTGCATCGGAGTCGCCGTCCGCACCGGTCGTTAGGGCGAGCGTTCCGTCTGGGGAGAGGCCGACGGGGAACCCGGTCCCGTTGGAATAGGGCTTGGTGACCCAGACCTCCCGGCCGGTGAACGCGTCAATGAGCGACAGGCCGCGTGTCTCCTCAAGCACTATTGCGCGCTTGCCGTCAGGGAGGAAGCGCAGGAAGTACACACTGCCGTTCTGGCCCCCCCAGGACTTGATGGGTTCGCCCTTGGCGATGTCCCACAGGACGAAGAGCTGAAGTGTTGCAGGGAGCCACGCCCGGCGGCCCTTGACGATTCGGTGGCCCAACAAGAGGTACTTGCCGTCGGGGGAAAAACTGGCTGCGGTCACCTCCACGACGAGGTCATCCTCGTTTGGGTTAATGCCACCACCCGGGTAGCTGAAGGTGAATGTTGGCGTCCGCGTGGCGGCGTCGCAGCCGAGCAGGAGCACCGCAACAGCGAGAGCAAGGAATCGCTTCATCGGGCTACCTCGGGAAGGTGGCGAAGGGAGCCGGCTGAGAAAGTTTACGGCGGTTCGCGGGGCGTGTCAAAAGGAACGTCCATGAACAGCGTAACGAACAGCGGAGACAACAACGGCGATGCAGGACGGGTAAAACGGGGAACGGGAAAACAGGGAACGGGGGGGGAAACAGGGAACGGGGACATCGCAAGGTTTCGGCAGAACGGGGAACGGGGACATCGCAAGTTTTCGGCAAAGAACGGGCTCACGCCGGTGTCTTCTTGAGCTGATTCTCGAAGGACTCTCCCGACATCAAGCCGCGAGCATCGAGCATGGCTTTCACCTCGATCAGGTTGTAGCTCGCTACCGGATCGCTCAGCCGATAGGGCCGGAATACGAACAAGGTGTCGGATGGCTCGTGCCGGAAGACGGTCTGTTCCGCGTTCGAGAATTCGCAAAAGCCCAATCGAGTCAGAAGGTGGCGCAGTTCGCCGAACGTGACGCTGTTTTTCATGGAAAGATCACTCCGCGGATGCGTGCCAGGACGGCATCGCGTACCTGGGCGAATTGCCGAATGGCTGCCTCGTTGAGTCGCTGATCGCAGGGCAAGTAGACCGTCGTCGTTGTCGCCCGGTGCCGGGGCGGCCGCCGGCGGGACCCGACGAAATACGGTTGAACGTGGAGCCAGTATGCTTGGTCCGTATTCGCATCATACAGAATCAGGAAAACCGGCATGGGCTCCGTGCGCCAGGCCCAGACATCGCGCCATTCCAGCCGCACCGCGACCGTATTCCCCTTTTCTCTGACATTGAGTTTATCGGTCGCCTTCACCTGAAAAAGCACGCGCCCGCTTTCGGGTTCCCCAGCCACGGTGTAGGTTTCCATCAGCAAGTCAATCCCGTAGTCGTGGGTCGTTCGCTGCGCGGTCCAACCGCAGAGGAGCACCGCTCGCTCGACGTGATTGATACTGAGGTCGGCAATCACATGTTCGCGTGTTCGCCGCTTGCGCGGCCCGCTCGGTTTCCACGTTGGCACGGCGCCTCCTTGCGGGGGAGGAATTGAGTGGCGGCTAGACTGAACTCCAGCCGCCGGATCAGCAATCGGTCGCCGCTGCCCCTTCTCTCCAGTTGGCTTCGAATCGAGGAACAGGCAATCATCCAAGCGAGCGCAGAAATCAATGGGGGATGAAAGGATTGTGATGGGTCGTCAAGGCCCTGTCAACAGGCGAGAAAAACGAGCCATCGGGCCCCATTGCAGATGCCGCACGGTCGAACTTGACAGCCGAAACAAGTTCGCTTAGTGTTGACGGACTGACTGGTCAGTCCGTTTTGGAGGAGCCATGACCAAGAAACTCGTCGCCAAGCGCCCTGCTCGCCCCAGCACCGAGGCGCTGGTCGCCAGCCGGCGGGAAGAGATTCTCGAAGCAGCGGCCAAACTGTTCGCGCGTCATGGATTCGAGGGTTGCGACACACAACTCCTGGCGGACGAGCTGGGCGTCGGCAAGGGCACGTTGTATCGCTACTTTCCCAGCAAGCGCGAGCTCTTCCTCGCCGCGGCGGACCGTGCCATGCGTCTGCTTCGCCAGCAGATCGACACCAGTATCGCCGACGTGGTCGACCCGCTCGAGCGCATCGCCGTCGCCATCCGCGCTTACCTGGCGTTCTTCAACGATCATCCCGAGTTCGTCGAGCTGCTCATGCAGGAGCGCGCCCAGTTCAAGGATCGCAAGAAGCCCACGTACTTCGAGCATCGAGAAGCCAACCTCGAACGCTGGCGCGTGATGTACCGCGGGCTGATCGCTGACGGACGCATCCGCGACATGCCGGTCGAACGCATCACCGATGTGCTCGGCGCGCTGGTCTACGGCGCCATGTTCACCAACTACTTTACCGGCCCCCGTCAGGCGCCCGAGGCGCAGGCACGCGAAATCCTGGACGTGGTCTTCCGCGGCATCCTTAGCGACACGGAACGCCAGCGCGTGAGCTCGACGCAGACTCCGCGGTGAGATGGGACAGCCGCGGACTTTCCCATGCATGCTTCGCGGTGAGTTTTCTTTGGGAGTCACCCGTGCGAACCCTTGCAAAAACGAGTGCCCTCCTTCTCCTTCTGATGCACTTCCCCGCGCTGGCCGGTTGCAGTGGCTCGCAGGGGCCCGGCGGCGGGCCGCCCCCACCTCCGGAAGTCCTGGTTAGCGTGCCCATTAACAAGCCGATCATCGATTACGAGGACTTCCCTGGCCGTACCGAGGCCATCAACTCGATCGACGTCAAGGCCCGCGCCACCGGCTACCTCGATCGCGTACTCTTCAAGGAAGGCACGGAGGTCAAGAAGGGGGAGGTGCTCTTCGAGATCGACCCGCGCACGTACCAGGCCGAATTGAATCGCGCCGATGCAATGCTGGCGGCCGCCACCGCCAAGGCGAACCGCATGGAATCGGACTACCAGCGGGCCATGACGCTGGTCGGCAAGGGGAGCCTGAGCCGCGAGGAGTTCGACCGCATTGCCGGCGAGCGCAACGAATCCCGGGCGGCCATCGGCGTCGCCAAGGCCAATCACGACGTTGCCGAGTTGAACCTGAGCTTCACCAAGGTGCGCTCGCCAATCGACGGACGCATCAGTCGGCGCTACACCGATCCCGGCAACTTGGTTAAGGCGGACGAAACAGTCCTGACCACCATCGTCTCGCTGGATCCAATCTATGTCTACTTCGACCTGGACGAGCGAACCACGCTGCGCCTCAAACGTCTGATGCGCGAAGGTAAGATCAAGTGGTCGGCGGAAGCAGGCTGGCCGGTTGAGATGGGCCTGTCCGACGAAAAGGCCTATCCGTACCGCGGCATGGTCACATTCACGGACAACCGCGTGGATGCCGAGACCGGCACCTGGCGGTTGCGTGCCCAGTTCCCCAACGGGCGCGACGTCCTGGCGCCTGGCTTGTACGTTCGCGTACGTCTGCCGATCGGCAGCTCATTTCCAGCACTGCTGGTCGGCGAACAAGCGCTGGGCACCAACCAGGGACAGCGGTTCGTCTATGTCGTGGAGAGTGAAAACAAGGTCGCCGAGCGCCGCGTGGAAGTCGGCCGGCTGCACGACGGCTTGCGGGTGATCAACGATGGTCTGAAGCCGGGTGAAAAGGTCGTCGTCAGCGGTCTTCAGCGGGTGCGGCCAGGCATTGTCGTGACGCCGAAACTCGTGGAAATGCCGGTGATGACGGCGTCCGCGGTCCCCAGTGAGAGCAAATCGGCGAAATAACAAGCGCCTGGCGTCATCCATTCACGGAGTTGAGGGGCAGGGCCCAGTGATCTCGCGTTTCTTCATCGACCGGCCCATCTTTGCCGCAGTGCTGTCCATCCTCATCACGCTGGCGGGCGGCATCTCCGTTTTCACGCTGCCGTTGGCCCAGTTCCCGAACGTCACGCCGCCGACCATCGAAGTGCGTTGCAGCTACCCGGGGGCCAGCGCCCAGGACGTTGCGAACGCAATCGCAGCGCCCATCGAGCAGCAGGTCAATGGCGTCGAAGGCATGATGTACATGTCGTCGCAGTGCGCCAATGACGGCAGCTACAACCTCACGGTCACCTTTCGCCAAGGCGTCGACGTCAACCTGGCGCAGGTGCTGGTGCAAAACCGAGTGAACCTTGCGGTGCCGCAGTTGCCGGAGGTCATCAAGCAGACTGGCGTCACCACGCGCAAGCGCTCGCCGGACATTATCATGGGAATCGCGATCTACTCGCCTTCGGGCCGCTACGATCAGCTTTATCTTAGCAACTATGCGCTGATGCAGGTGAAGGACGAACTGTCGCGCGTGCCAGGCGTCGGCGACGTATTCCTGTTCGGCCAGCGCGACTACAGCATGCGCGTGTGGGTGGACCCGAACAAGCTGGCGGCGCGGCGGATGACCGCCATGGACGTGGTCGAAGCCCTCCGTGAGCAGAACGCCCAGGTGGCGACCGGGGCGCTCGGTCAGGAGCCGATGCAGTCCGGCCAGGCGTCGCAGGTCACGCTCGATGCTCTGGGTCGATTGCGCGACGTGGAGCACTTCGAAGACATCGTCGTCAAGCGAACCCGCGCGGGGCGAATGACACGCCTCAAGGACGTCGGACACGTCGATCTCACCTCGCGCACATCGGACATTCAGGTTCGCATGGATGGCCGCGATGCCGTCTTTCTCGCCATCTTTCAGATGCCGGACGCCAACGCACTGGAGGTGTACGACCGCATCCTGGCCAAGATGGACGACCTGAAGCAGGATTTCCCCGAAGGCGTCGAATACGACATCGGCTTCGACACCACGCCTTACACGCGAGAATCGATCCACGAGGTCGTCAAGACGCTTCGCGATGCGGTGATCCTGGTCGCCTTCGTCGTGCTGCTGTTCCTGCAAAACTGGCGCAGCGCCCTGATTCCCCTGGTGGCGGTACCCGTCGCCATTGTCGGCACCTTTGCCGTGATGGCTGCGTTTGGTTTCTCGCTCAACAATCTGACGCTGTTCGGCCTGGTGCTGGCCATCGGCATCGTTGTGGACGACGCCATCGTCGTGGTCGAGGCGGTGGAGCATCACATCGAGCATGGCTTGGCGCCACGCGAGGCGACCATTGAAGCCATGCGTCAGGTCGCGGGGCCGGTGATCGCGGTCGGACTGGTGCTGTCGGCCGTCTTTGTGCCGTGTGCCTTCATCGCCGGCATCACCGGGCAATTCTTCCGCCAGTTTGCGCTGACGATCGCGGTCTCGACCATCATCTCGGCATTCAACTCGCTGACGCTGAGCCCGGCACTGACGGCGTTGTTGCTCCGGCCACGCGGGCAGGCCGCGGCACCGCCATTGCCCCGGCTGGCGTTTCCACTGGCGGGCCTGTGGCTCGGTTGGGAGGCGGGCAGCCGGATTCCATCCACCGAATCGTGGGCATGGCTGATTCCCATTGCCATCGGGCTCATCGGTGCAGTGGTCGGCTGGTGGAGCGGACGGTTGCTGAACATTGTCCTTGGCCGCTTCTTCCAGGGCTTCAACTGGGGCTTTGGGAAAGCAACGGGGTATTACACGCGAATCGTTCGCGGCCTGCTGCGCATCAGCGTTTTGATCTTGATCGTCTATGGGGGCTTGCTGGTCGTGACCTACTGGAGCTTCCGCGAGACGCCGCGCGGGTTCCTGCCCAACCAGGACATGGGCTACCTGATGGTCAACGTGCAACTGCCCGATTCGGCGTCCGTGGAGCGGACCGACAAGGTGATGCGCCAGATGGAGCAGATCGTGCTCAAGACTCCGGGCGTTCGCCATGTCACCGGCATGGTCGGACAGTCGTTCGTGCTGAATGCGTCGGGCTCTAACTTTGGTTCGTGCTTCGTCAATTTGAAGCCGTACTGGCAGCGACGCGACCCGAGCACGTCCAGCATGGCGATCGCCGATCACCTGCGCCGGGAATTCGGCCGCGAGATTCTCGATGCCAATGTCGCCGTGTTTGGCCCGCCGCCGGTGCGCGGCGTCGGCCGGGCGGGCGGGTTCACGATCATGATCGAGGACCGCGGCGACGTCGGACCGCGGCAACTCCAGGTGCAAACCGACAACCTGGTGCGCCTGGGCAACGAGACGCCAGGGCTGGTCGGCCTTTTCACCGTCTTTCGAGCCAACGTGCCGCAGTACCACATCGAAATGGACCCCGGCGCTTGCTTGATGCGAACCGTCACGCCGAAGGACTTTGCCGACACGCTGGCGATCTACGAGGGCTCGCTGTACGTCAATGACTTCAACCTCTTTGGCCGCACCTGGCAGGTGATCGTCCAGGCGGAGGAACCGTTCCGTCGCTCCGCCGATTCGATCGGCCACCTCCGCGCGCGGAACGCACACGGCAGCATGGTGCCGGTGGGGTCGCTGGCAGGGATCCGGCAAGTGAACGGTCCCTTGATCCTCACGCGCTACAACATGTATCCGGCCGCGTCGATCAACGGCATGGCCGGGCCTGGCGTCAGCTCCGGACAGGTCATCGATCGGATGCAGAAGCTCTCGCGCGAGGAATTGCCGCAAAACATGTCGTTCGAGTGGACCGACATGTCGTACCTGGAGCTGCTGGCCGGCAACACGGCGATGATCCTCTTCGCCTGCGCGGTCGTCATGGTTTTCCTGGTGCTGGCGGCCCAGTACGAAAGCTGGTCGCTGCCGTTAGCGGTCATCCTGGTCGTGCCCATGTGCCTGCTCAGCGCCATTGTCGGCGTGAACATCGCCAAGATGGACATTAACATCTTCACGCAGATCGGCTTCGTCGTGCTGGTGGGACTGGCGAGCAAGAACGCGATCCTGATCGTCGAGTTTGCCAAGGCCCGGCGCCTGGAGGGCCGGTCGCGGACGGAGGCGACGCTCGAGGCATGCCGGCTGCGGTTGCGTCCGATCATCATGACGTCGTTTGCCTTCATTCTTGGCGTGGTGCCGTTGATCCTGTCGCACGGGGCTGGCGCCGAGATGCGGCGCGCGCTGGGCACCGCGGTCTTCAGCGGCATGATTGGCGTGACGCTCTTTGGCCTCGTGCTGACGCCGGTGTTCTTCGCCACCATCGACCGGCTCACCGAGACGTCGTTCTTCGCGTCCCCACGGGTGCAGCGCTGGGGCACGCTGGTGCTCGACGTGCTGACGCTCCGGCTACTCTGGAAGCCCGGAATGGAATGGGTGCGGCGGCCTCCGCGACGGATCGTGACAGCGCCACTGACGCCGCGCGAGCAGGCGAAGAAGAAGTGGGAAGGTCGAAGTGCGTCGTGACGGGTTTTGTAGGGCACGTTTTTAACGTGCCGGCACCGCTCGGCCCAGGTTGCCGGTGCTGTTCGAAACGAGGGGTGTCATGTTCTCGACCTTCTTCATCGACCGGCCGATCTTTGCCGCGGTGCTGTCCATCATCATCACCCTGGCCGGCGCTGTCAGCGTGTCCAGTCTGCCGATCGCACAGTATCCAGAGATCACGCCGCCGACGGTCGAAGTGTCTGCCATCTATCCGGGTGCGAACTCCCAGGTCGTTGCCGACACGGTTGCCGCACCGCTCGAGCAAGAAGTCAACGGCGTCGAGGGCATGATGTACATGTCCTCGCAGTGCGCGAACGATGGCACTTACACGCTCACCGTGACGTTTCAGAACGGCGTCAACTTGAACATGGCCCAGGTGCTGGTGCAGAACCGGGTCAACTTGGCCCAGCCGCGCTTGCCTGAGCTGGTCAAGCGCCGGGGCGTCGCGGTCAAGAAGAAGTCGCCCAGCGTGTTGATGATCGTCAACCTGTTCTCGCCCGACCGGTCGCGCGACAATCTCTACTTGAGCAACTACGCGACCATTCAGCTGAAAGACGAGCTGTCGCGTCTCGACGGCGTCGGCGACATCAACTTCATGGGGCAACGCGACTACAGCATGCGGCTCTGGCTCGACCCCGCGAAGATGGCGTCGCGCCGCATCACCGCCACCGACATCACCAAGGCCATCGAGCAGCAAAACACGCAGGTCGCGGCGGGCCAGCTCGGTCAGCCGCCGGTCGCCAGCGGGCAGGTGTTTCAGTTCACGATGAACACGATGGGTCGCCTGGCCGACGTCGAGCAGTTCTCCGAGATCGTCATCAAGGCCGACGCCAATGGTCGGCAGGTGCGCCTCTCCGACGTGTCCAACATCGAACTTGGCGCCCAGGGCTACGATCAGAGTTGCACCCTGAACGGCCAGCCGTCGGTGGCGCTGTCGATCTACCAGCTGCCGGGCTCCAATGCGCTCGAAGTCGCGAAGCGGGTGCGCGCCCGCGTGGCCGACATGAAGGACCGCTTCCCCGATGGCGTGGACTACGCGATCGTCTATGACACCACGCCGTTCATCAATCAGTCGATCGGCGAGGTGTTTCACACGCTCCGTGACGCGGTGATCCTGGTGGCCGTCGTCGTGTTGCTGTTCTTGCAAAACTGGCGCAGTGCGTTAATCCCGCTGGTGGCGGTGCCGGTCGCCATTATCGGTACCTTCGCCGTCATGGCCATCTTCGGCTTCTCGCTCAACAACCTGACACTGTTTGGCCTGGTGCTGGCCATCGGTATCGTCGTCGATGATGCCATTGTCGTGGTGGAAGCCGTGGAGCATCACATCGAGCATGGGCTCGCCCCTCGCGAGGCAACGATCGAGGCCATGCGTCAAGTGGCGGGCCCAGTGATCGCCGTCGGCCTGGTGTTGACGGCGGTGTTCGTGCCATGCGCCTTCATCGCGGGCATCACCGGGCAGTTCTTCCGCCAGTTTGCCCTGACCATCGCGGTGTCCACAGTCATCTCGGCATTCAATTCGCTGACCTTGAGCCCGGCATTGACTGCCCTGCTGCTGCGGCCACGCGGTTTGGAAGCGGCGCCGCCGCTGCCTCGACTGGCGTTTCCGCTGGCGGGCATGTGGCTGGGCTGGGTGGTCGGCAGCCGGATCCCCTCGGTCGAAGACTGGCCCTGGCTGGTTCCCCTGGCCGGGGTGCTGGTCGGCGCTGCCATTGGCTTCGCGGTCAGCAAGGTCCTGAATGGATTGCTGGGCCGATTTTTCCGCGGCTTCAACATCGGGTTCAACCAGGCGACGGGCGTCTATACGCGGATCGTCAGCGGCATGCTCCGTGTCAGCGTCATCGTGCTGCTCGTATACGGCGGCCTGCTGGCACTGACTTACTGGAGCTTCACGAAAACGCCAAAGGGCTTCATCCCGGCGCAGGATAAGGGCTATTTGCTGGTCAACGTACAGTTGCCGGACTCGGCATCGGTGCAGCGGACCGAGGAAGTGATCCGCACCATGGAGCAACTCGCGCTCAAGACACCGGGCGTCAAGCACACGGTGGCAGTCGCGGGCCAGTCGCTGCTACTCAATGCCAACGCGCCGAACTTCGGCTCCATGTTCGTCATGCTGGACGATTTCGATCGCCGGCTGGAGCCGAATCTCTCCGGTGATGCGATTGCGGAACGGTTGCAGACGACGTTCCAGACGGAAATTCGCGATGGACTCATCAACGTGTTCGGCGCGCCGCCACTGGACGGGCTCGGCACCGCGGGCGGGTTCAAGATCGTCGTCGAGGATCGCGGCGACACCGGCCTGCAAGCGCTGGAGACGGTGGCGCACGACATTGTTGCCGAGGGAAAGCAGACGCCGGGCTTGCAGGACATG
Source organism: Gemmataceae bacterium (assembly GCA_019752375.1). Taxonomy (GTDB): domain Bacteria; phylum Planctomycetota; class Planctomycetia; order Gemmatales; family Gemmataceae; genus JAIEMG01. The sequence continues at coordinate 10,123 of JAIEMG010000203.1, forward strand.
TTCTCCAGCTTTCGCGCCAACACGCCCTGGCTGTACCTGAACATCGACCGCACGCAGGCCAAGTCGCTGGGCGTGTCGATGACCGAGATCTTCAATGCGCTGCAGGTTTATCTGGGTTCGCTGTACGTCAACGACTTCAACCGCTTTGGCCGGACGTGGCAGGTGAACGTGCAGGCATCCGCCGATTATCGGCGCCAGATCGAGGACCTTCGGCAAATCCAGGTTCGCAGCGATTCGGACCGGATGGTGCCGCTGGGAACGCTGGCAACCGTCGAGGCCAAGAGCGGGCCGCTGCTGATCATGCGATACAACATGTATGCCTCGGCTGCGGTCAACGTCACTCCCGCCCCCGGCGTCAGCTCGGGCCAAGCGATCGAGGAAACGCAGGACGTGGTTCGACAACAGCTGGTGCGTTCCATGCGCTACGAATGGACCGAGTTGGCCCTGCTCCAACTGCAGACCGGCAATACGGCAATGATCGTCTTCCTGCTGGCGGTGGTGCTGGTCTTCCTGGTGCTGGCGGCCCAGTATGAAAGCTGGTCGCTGCCGCTGGCCGTCATTCTGGTCGTACCGATGTGTCTGCTGTGTTCCGTTGCAGGCGTGCTCGTGGCGAAGATGGACGTGAACATCTTTACGCAGGTCGGCTTCATCGTGCTGGTCGGCCTGGCCTGCAAGAACGCAATCTTGATTGTCGAGTTCGCCAAGGCCCGCCGCGAGGCCGGAGCGTCGAGCGATCGGGCGACGCTGGAGGCATGTCGGTTGCGCTTGCGTCCGATCGTGATGACCTCCTTCGCGTTCATCCTGGGCGTGGTCCCACTGGTGATCTCGGAAGGCGCCGGTGCCGAAATGCGCCGAACCCTGGGCACCGCGGTATTTTCGGGCATGCTCGGCGTGACGTTGTTCGGCATATTCCTCACGCCGGTGTTTTACTACTCGATTCAATGGGTCAACGACCGACGGATGGAAAGGCGAGAGAGGTCGGTGTGACAGCCGCCTGTGGGGCCGGCTTCCAGCCGGCCAGACGGGCTTGGCCGGCTGGAAGCCGGCCCCACGAAAACAACAAAGGCCCGGCCGAATGGATCGGCCGGGCCGCGGGCGTGTCGAGTGGACGACAACTCGATTAGTAGTCGACCTTGATCTTCTTGGCTTGCTTCCGCAGCATTTCGAGCACCTGGGTGTCGAACTCGGACTTGGTCTTGTTCTCCGCCGTCTTCTTGGCGATGAACTCGCTCCGTTTCTTGTCCAGGTCCAGGGCTTCCTTCTGGAGGTCGGCCCGCTTCTTCTCCAACTTCTCGAGATGAGCCTTCTGCTCGGCCAGGGTCATCTTTTGCATCTCTTCGGGGAGATGCTCCTTCTTGACGTCTTCCAGCTTGACCTTCTTCTGTTTGACGGCATCGAGCAAATCGTAGGACGCGTTCTGCTCTTTCTTGGCGTTGTAAGCCGCACGCTCGGCCGCGGCGGGGGCGGGCAGGTTCCTCGCCTCGCCGGCCAGGTCCTTCGCCTTCTGCTGCGCCTTGCCGTCTCCAAAGGCCACGGTGGTGCTGGCGATCTCGCCATTGATCTCGGCCAGGCGCTTGTCGAACGGAGTCTGCACGACCGGCGCCACGCCGCCGTCGGCGGAAATCCGCACGTAGCTGCCTTCGGACTTGCCGCAAATGTCCTTCCAGAACTTCATGCAGTCCGCGTTGTCGCCGCACTGCACGGTGTTGATGATGATGCCCTTCTTGATCGCCTTCTCGCAGGTCACCGGATACTTGACGTCGTCCTTGTAATCCATGTGTGGGGGAGCGTCGCCGACCAGGAAGATGATGCGCAGGGTGTCGTCGTCCTTGCTCCAGGTGATTTTGTTGACCGAATCATCCAGGGCCTGGTTGACGTGTTCGGGGAAGTCGCCGCCGCCCTTCGCCTCGAACTTTCGCAACTGGCCGTGCATCTCGTCCAGGTTGTCCGTCAGGTCGAAGACCTTGGTGACGTAGTCGTCGCCTTTGTCGCGGTAGGCCACCAGTCCGACCTTCAGGTCAGGCGAAGGCTTGCCGCTGGCGATCTGGTTGCAGATTGCCCAGATCTTTTGCTTGGCCCCTTCGATCAGACCCCCCATGCTACCGGTGGTGTCCAGGCAGAAGACGACCTCGACCTTCGGAGCGGCGCTCTTGACCTCTTCCTTCTTCTCTTCAGCCGTAATCGGATAATTGAGGCACAGGCCGACCGCAACGGCCAGCACAGCACCGATTGTCCAGAACTTGTTGCGACCGAACATGTTTGGAGATCCTCCGCGGATTAAGGGCACCTGCAAGATGGGCTTCACCCTTACGACGGTTCAGACCACTCCGCGGATTGGAAAATCAACCACTCGATGAGCCCGACGCGCCGGCAAGGGAATCCGATTCCCTTGCCGGCGCGCCGGGCTCATCGAGTGGTTGGCAGTGTTCGTGCGTTCAATACGCGATATGATACTTCTCGGCCTGGGTGCGCAGCATGTCGAGCACCTGAGCGTCGAAGCCGGATGGCTTCTTGCCCTCGGCCAGCTTCTTGTTGATGAAGTCGCCGCGCTTCTTGTCCAGCTCGCGAGCTTCTTCCTGGAGCTTGGCGCGATCCTTTTCGACCTTGGCCAAGTGCTCCCGACGCTGTTCTCCGTTCATCGACTGCATCTCTTGCGGCAACTGCTCCTTCTTGAGCTCGTCCAGCTTGACCTTGCCGTCCTTGATGCCGTCGATCAGGTCGAAGCTGGCGACGCGGCCGCTCTTGCCGCAGTAACCGGCGCGATCGGCGGCTGCAGCCATCTCCGCGGCCGGCGCACACGTAACACAGGCGGTGCCGCCGAAGCCGCTCACGGTGGGCACGGCAGCCGAACCGGGAGGCGGCGCGACACCGGAACACGGCACACTTGCCATGCGGTTCTTGCATTGGAATTGCACTTCGGAGTCGCCCCAGTAAACGCAAGTCTGCGCCAGCTGCGAATTGATCTCGGCCAGGCGCTTGTCGTAGGGAGTCGCCACCGCCAGCACGCCGCCGTCCTGGGCGATTTGCACGAACTTGCCCTCGGCCTTCTGGCAGATTTCCTTCCAGCAGCGGGTCGTCTCTTGCGAGTTGCCGCACTGAATGGTGTTGATGATGATGCCCTTTTCGCACGCCTCCTTGCAGGTGACCGGGTAGCGGATGTCGTTGGCGTAGTCCATGTGCGGCGGCGCGTCGCCGACCAGGAAGACGATCTTCATCACATCGGGATCGTCGCTCCATTTCATGTTGTGGACGGCCGCGTGCAGCGCTTCGTTGACGCTTTCGGGCTCGTCGCCGCCGCCGCCGGCGCTGAAGCCGCGCAGGTGGCCGTGGATGGCGTCGAGATCGTCCGTCAGATCGAAGGACTTGGTAATGAAATCGTCCCCGCGATCGCGATAGGCGACGAGGCCGACCTTGAGGTCCGGCGTGGGCTGGCCGCTGGCAATCTGGTTGCACATGGCCCAGATCTTTTGCTTCGCGCCTTCAATCAAGCCGCCCATGCTGCCGGTGGTGTCCAGGCAGAAGACCACTTCGACTTTCGGCTTTACCTTCTTGGGTGCTTTGTGCGGCTTGGCGGTAATCGGGGAGGTCAGCAAAAGGAGGGCAGTGAGCCCGAGCAGGACCTTGCCGCCGAGAAACGCGAGACGACCGAGCATGAGGGGAGTCCTCCGAGGGAAAGGAGATGGTCGGCCGAACGCCCGGACCATCGAAATGAAGGGGCCTGTTCGCGACGAGGAGATCGTCGCGTGCAGGGCGAAGGGTGATAGCATGAGTCCGCGGCGCCGTCCATGCCGGTTTGCCGCTATAAAGTCGGGACGACAAGTCGGCGATTGAACTTTTTCTCCGGGAAAGTCGGGGTTGGCAAAGACATGGTGTGTCGGCGAGAACGGTAGTGGTACGAAAGTCACAATGCGGACGATCTCTCCAACTGCGCAAGCACGTGACTTTGTCATCAATGACCATGGAGCAGTGGAGGGCGGCAAGCAACACTTGGCGAATCTGGAGGACTACCTCGCAAGCATGTCGGCGAGCGATGACCACGAACCTCCTTTCTTAATCAGCCGCGTCTTCAACGCGTCACGAGAGAAGGTCTGGCAAGCCTGGACAGAGCGAGAGCATCTGCTGCAATGGTTTGGTCCGAAGGGATCGAGGATGCTGCACGCGACTGTGGACCTTTGCGTCGGCGGCATGTTCCACTACTGCATGAGCCATCCGAATGGCATGGAGATCTGGGGCCGCTGGATCTTTCGAACCATCCATCGAGCCGACAAGCTCGAGTTCATCAGCAGCTTCTCGAACGCCAGCGGCGAAATTACTCCTGTGCCGTTTCAGGGACTGGACGACTTCCCGCCGGAGACGTGGACCACCGTTACACTCGTTGAACACGCAGGCAAAAAGCCGGGGCACACTTGTCACCATCGAAGCCCGACCGTTCAAGGGCACCAAGGTGCAACGCAACTTCTTCACCGCTTTCCACGGCTCCATGCGTCAGGTCTGGACGGGCACCATGCAGCACCTCTCGGAGTTTCTCGGCGACTGATCGCCCGTTCGCATCGCGCCCGAATCGAAAAAAAAACGGGACGAACTGAACTCAAAAGTTCAATTCGTCCCGTCAATGTCGGGACGGCTGGATTTGAACCAGCGTTCTCGTGCGTCCGAGGCACGCGACCACTCCAGGCTGGTCCACGTCCCGATGGAAGCAAAAAGGCCCGGCATCCTGCCGGACCCCTGGCCAGTGAGCGCATCATCGTAAACCGGGTGTCACAAGCGCAGCGAGCACAGACGGGAATTCACACTCGGGCAAGGCATGGCTGGCTCCACGGTTGGCACGGCAAGCCAAGCCATTCCTTCGCTCGCCACTGGATAGACGCAGGCGCATCCACGAGGTTCACCGAAAAGTCGTGAGAGCTGGAACGATGGATTGTCGCTGCAGTCTTTTCCTTCCGCCCGCGACCAGAAGCACAACCCACGAGCCGCCGCCGGCCACCCGTGGGTTCTCTGCGTCGTGGCAGCATCAAGCGACGCTGTAGTGTTGGAAGTTGGCTTCGAAGGGCGGTTGATGGTGGAGGTTCGTTACTACCTGCGCAAAAGGAACCGAAAAACGCTTGTCAAGTGTAGGAACGCGAAAACCAAAGACTATGCTGCATGATCACGCACGGTCATTTAGCTCCCGGACCGTTTAACCGGATGGCTCTGGGGTGCCAGCATTGCAAGGTTAGTAGGAACGATTTTCTCTGCTGTTAGCTAGGACGCCAACCACAGAAAAAAATCCTGTCAAGCCTTGTGCGATGGTTTTTCGGGTTTAGATTCGGTTCTGTCACAACGACAGGGGGACCGAATCATGAACGACGTAGGACTGGCGGAAATCAAGACCGTATCGCCGCGGATGCTAACCGCCGAACAGGCCATGAAACGTCTTGGTTGCAGTAAGTCGGTGTTCTACGAATTGGTGGACCCGGAATCGTCCTATCTACGGCACTTCCGACCGCCCGTCGGCAAAATTCAGGTGCCAGAAGACGCGATTGATGAGTTCTTCAAAACGTACACGGTGCAGGCCATCAAGCCAGAGACCGAACAGGCTCCGGTCGCGGCGAAGCCCGCTCCGCGTCCCCGCACCAAGGTCAAGCGGTCCCGCTCTCCGAAGGTGAGCGACGACGTGCTTCACTTCCGCTACCCGCTGTGAAGTCGTTGAGTTCAGCCAACAGGTCGATGTGGTCCTCGAACAAGTGCGAGTAGTGCTTGTGGAGCATGTCCAGGCTTGTGTCGATGAGTTCGCACAGCTTCATCGGGTTGCGGTTGGCTTTCAGCCATCGCGTGACGAACGCGTGCCGATAGCTGTACAAGGTCACATCCACGCGAATCGCGGTCCGTCCGAAGTGGCCGTTGACGCGTTCAATCAGCTTGTTCATTCGGTGTGCTACCCTTGACACTCTTTTCGGCTTTGCTCCGTCCTTGACTGGCTTGGATGGCGTGTCCCAAGGTTGGCGGTTCTCGGAGTAGAACAGATGGCCAGATGGTAGGGCTTTTGTTGCCAGGTCGTTCATGACTGGCACTAGGTCGTCGGGGACACGGACGATACGTTTGCGTCCCTTAGCAATGAGTTTCCGGCGGGTTTTGAGACGGCCGATTGTTCTCTTGTCCGTCGGGTCGAGGATGATTGCTTGCTTCTCCGGCTTCCACTCGTCCTTGCGAGCCAGGTACACTTCCGCAGGTCTCGCCCCGGTTGCCCACAGAACACGTAGCAGCTGCCCGAAGTTCCCACCCCGGCGACGTGCCAGACGTGCCAGAAACGCCGCGTGCTCCTCGTGCTCGATTGCTGGTCGCTTCATCGTCAGGTCTTCCGTCGGCAGGCGGGTCCGTTGCTTGCCTTTCCTGGCGAAGATGCTCTCAGATACCAGTTCGCCCTCTCCCGCGGCCCACGCGAAGACCGTTCGTAGAATCTTCATCTGCATGCGTGCGAAGTTGTCGCTCCACAAAACGACCCGCTTCCGCTTCCCCCCACCTTCCTGCTTACGCTTCGCAATCCATTCATTGACATGAGTCATTCGCAGGTCGCGATAGTCCAGTTCGCCAATCCGTCCGGACAGCGACTGAGAGTCTATCCGGAGAGTTTTCCCATGAAATTAGGGGGCCTTGGTGATTCATGCGGGGCCTGAAACCGGATGATCGCCGAAATATCCAGCAGAAAACGCGATTCAGGCGTGATCGCAATTCCAGGATACCCCTAGTTTCAAGCGTTTCTTTGCAGATAGACTCTGAAAAGAACAGAAGTCCTCGATACACGACTGGTGTCTGTCGAACGTGTTCGGTGCGATGGGCTCAGGCACGGTGCGAGTTTGGGCATCTCCCAGGTAGCGATTGCAGATGGCGAAGACCTTCGCCCGGTCACCCTGGACTTCCGTCAGCTTTGCGTGTCTCAGCTGGATGTAAAGGCGTTCAGATTCCTGACGGTTCTCTGGTGTGTCGTCAACGTCCCTGAGTAGAACGTGGGCTTCCTTGCCGATGTTCGCGATGTAGCATCGTTTCGACGGATAGAAACGCGGTCCGGTTGACTTACGTGGCATGATTCCCCCCGTGTCCACTGGCTTGTTCAGTATCATACTCTTCCCATTCTCTTCAAGAAGAAAATGGTCATCGGCAAGAATAGGCTAAAATATAGTGATTATTGCATTAAATTAAAAAGGGGCAACCCTCCCGGGGGGAAGGAGGGTCGCCCACTGACGGGGTGCGGCAGGTCAGGATGAACGGGGGTTTGGCGGGGGACGGGCCGGGGGAGACCGGGCTCCTTGGGACCGCGGCCTCGGGGGAAAGGCTGGCGGTTGGTCGGGTGCCCGGTCGAGTTTTCGTCGGTCGTGCCTTCGGGGGGACGAAGGCCGGCGACCGGATGGCTTTCGGTGTCGCCAACGCTTGTCCTCCAATGCAAGCCGGATGCCAATGCGGCAGATTGTTCGGACGCCAAGCACGCCTTCGTGATTAACTCTCCCCCAATCAAGTGTTTACAAAAAGTAGCCGGTGGATGAAATCGTGCGATTGGGGGTCGATGCGGCGGCCGGTTGGTGGGGAATTCGTTGTAATTTCGACCGGCTGCTTGTAAGACCTTCCTTCACCTGCTTGAATGGGGGCGCACGGATCGGAAAGATCGCCCTGCACTTGCACCCTCACCACCGAACCCCATGCTTCACGACCGCCTGGCTGAAGATCTTTATGCGGAGATTTGCCGCATTCCGCTGATCGACCCGCATTCGCACATCAACCCCCATAAGGCCGCTTCGCGCAGCCTCGACGACATCCTCGGCTACCACTACTACACCGAGCTGGCCCACTCGGCCGGCATGGAGCAGACCTTCCTCGGCCCCGACGCCGACCCACGCGACCGTGTCCGCGACATCGTTCGGCACATGAACCGCTACGACAACACGGCCCAGTACCAGTGGTTCCTGGAGATCGCCCGGACGTTTCTTGGCTTCGAAGGCGAACGCGTCACTATTGGCGACTGCACCTGGCTGTGCGACCAGGCCGACAAGCTGATGGCCCAGTCCGACTGGGAGCAACAGGTGCTCAAGAAGTCGAACCTCGAGAAGGTCTTCCTGACCAACGATTTCGACGATCCGTTGGAAGGGTTCGATACGGCGAAGTACGTGCCGTGCTTGCGGACCGATGATCTGGTGTTTCACCTGGACAAGCCGGAAGTACGGCAGCGGTTGGCGAAGGCAACAGGGACGGACAATCCTGGGACGGCGATTCGCAAGCTCTTTGAACATTTCGTCCATAAAGGTGCGCGGGCGTGCGCCATTTCGCTGCCTCCCGACTTCAGTCCGTCGATCGGAAAGGTCAAGGAGGGCCCTCACGCGATTTTCTGGATACTTGCCGAACACTGCCGTGAGTTCAAACTGCCCTTCGACTTGATGATCGGCGTCAATCGCAACGTCTACAAGAAGGGCGTCCACCAGGGCCGAGACCTTTACGACCAGCGCACCTCGTTGATCCAGTATGCCGAGTTGTTCAACGCCTTTCCGGAGGTCACGTTTCCGATTTCCGTGCTATCCAGTCCCCAGAACCAGGAACTGGTCAGCTACAGCTGGATCTTTCCGAACGTGGTGCCCTTTGGCCACTGGTGGTACTCGAACATCCCGGCGTTCATCGCACCCGATCTGCGCGCCCGGCTGCAAGCGGTGCCGAAGGTCAAGCAGCTCGGCTACTACAGCGATGCGTACAAGCTGGAATTCTGCCTACCGAAGTACAACATGTATCGCCGCATCCTGGCGCAGACGCTGGCGGAAGACTTCGTCCGGCCCCGCGTGGCCACCGAGAGTCAGGCGATTCAACTGGCGAGGCTCCTGCTGCGCGACAACGCGCGGCGCATCTTCGACGCGTAACGAACGCGCCGTCTGGAGCCCGACACGCGAGCAAGGGCGACCCTTGCTCGCGCGTCGGGCTCAATGGAACTCTTCCATTGGAATCGCAACGCCAAGATTCGAACGCGATGGCGCCTTCGGTTGAGAGCTTTCCGCACGCGCCTCCTCCGTTTTCGCTCGATGTCGTTGCTCTCTTGCTCCTTGGTGTCGTCTGCATTGCCCCCCTCGTACTCGATCTCCCGCCCGTCACCTGGATTGATCTCGGCACTTCAGCGTGGCAAGAAGTGGGGAAGACCGTCGTCTCGGTGATCCTGGTGCTCATCGTGGCGGGCCGCGGCTGGCTCGATCGGCGCACCGAACCGCGGGCGCTGCACATCACCGTCGGGCTGGCACTCCTGGCCGGTGTGATGACCGAGTGTCATTACCTGATGGTGGACAGCGAACACCTCGACTGGCAGCGGAAGACTTACCTGGACATCCTGAATCACCGGACCGATCCCCCGCATCAGTATCGCATGCTGCCGTATGGCTTCACCCGTCTGCTGGAGTGCATCACGGGCGACTGGCTGTTCGCCTGCCTCGCCTACCGTTGGTTCTTCACCTACTGGTTCCTCTGGGCGTGGGTTCGCTTTGCCCGCCTGTTCCTGGCGCCGGGACCGGCCGCGGCCACACTGCTGGTGCTGATTCTCTGCTATCCCCTGAGTATCCAGTATTACTGGGGACAGCTTACCGATCCGCTCAGCCACTTCCTGCTGGTCCTGGGGCTTGTCTACGTGGTGGAGGATCGTTGGCTGCCGTTGGCGTTAGCGCTCACGCTGGGGATCCTGGCAAAAGAAACTGCCTTACTCTTGGTTCCGGTGTATTCCGCCTGCCTCTGGCAGCGGCGCCGCTACGGCAGCGCCCTGTGGAAGGGTGCGGTGCTCAGCGCCGTCGGTATCGTCGCCTTTCTGGCAGCACGGTTGCCGTTGGGATGGAGCCCGGGCGCCGGATCGATGAATGGCGTCGAGCAACTGATGATCGCCACCAACCTCGGACTGGACCGCCTGGGGTGGACAAAGCGTGCGGCCTACACGCCGGTGTCCTGGACCATGAACTATCTGCACCCCGCCTTGTTCGTGCTGCCATTTGTGCCGTTCATTGTCTGGGATTGGCGCAAAACGGATGGGCGCTTGCGCACGATCTTCCTCACGCTGACGCCGCTGTTGCTGTTCAGCAATTTGTGTTTCGGTTGGATGTACGAGTCGCGCAATTACGTGCCGCTTCTGCCGGTGCTCACCACGATGGCGGTGCCAGGTGTCATAGGTTTGTTTCGCGGCGAGGTGGGGACGCGGCGAGCGTCGGAGCGTAAGCCCGACGTGGACGGCGACCCAAAAACCTCGGGCTTAAGCCCCCACCCACGCCCGTAAAGGGCGGAAGGGTTTCGCCCTAGCGCACCGGCGGCAACAGGGCCGTGTCGAGCCAGTAGCGCTGGATGGTCTGCAACACTTCCACGAATCGTCCGAAGTCCTGCGGCTTCTCGATGTAGGTGTTGGCGCCGCCGGCGTAGAGCTCCTCCACGTCTTCGATGCGGTTCGATGTGGACAGGACGACCACCGGCACCAGGCGCAGCAGCTCGGTGGTGCGCACGCGCTGGAGGACTTCGCGACCGGTCAGGCGCGGCAGGTTGAGATCGAGCAAGATCAGGTCGGGCTTGCGCCAGGCGGGGCTGGTGGCGTGGCTGCCCTGGCGGAGCAGATAATCGACTGCTTCCTGGCCGTCGCGGACGACGATCAGCTCGACGGGAATGGTGCTGTCGCGCAGCGCCCGCCGTGTGATCTGGATGTCGGCGGGATTGTCCTCGACCAGCAGGATGGCATGTGGCTCGTTCATTGGCGCCGTGAGTCCCCCGAAGCAGGCGCGGTTGTCAGCGCTACCCAGAAGGGAGCGCTGGCGGTCGAGCCCAACAGACACCAGATCTGTTCCGCAAATGCCGTCAGGAAGCCACCGACGGACTCTGGCGTGGCCTGTGCGGCGACTCGCTCGGGATCGAGTCCGGTGCCGTCGGGCAACAGCCAGCCGTGGGTGTCGTTGGGGGCGGGGACGAATCCACCGGGAAGTGCCTTCCGGGCGCGGTGCCAGGCACGACGGAGGATGACCGGAACGACGTCGCCCTCCAACCGGGCGACCGTTGGGCCGCGCAGCGTGTGGTTGAACTGCTGCGCGAGGCGGCGCGGGTTGAAGGGCACGGAGTTCATCCAGCTTATCAGCTTCGGAGGAAATCGGCCAGCGGGTGGCGCGAGAATCTCCGCCAACCGCTGCTGCCATTCGACCGGCTGCAAGAGCAAATCCTTCGACAAAACGTAGTCTGCTCCGGCATTGAGTCCGGCAACAATGTCTTGCGGGCGGCCCCAGTTGCTGAACAGCGCAACGGGCAGCGATGCCAGCGCGGTGGTCGCCCGCAGTCGTTGACACAGCTCGCTACCGTTGGCGCCGGGCAGGTTGAAATCGAGGATGACGAGGTTTGGCACCTTTGCCTGCTGGAAAAAGACCCACGCCGACTCCGCGTCCGGCTCGACAACGACCGCATGCCCCATCTGCCGTCCAAAGCGGCGAACGATGACGCCAATGTCCGGAGCATCGTCGACGACCAGGATGAGCGGTTGGCACATAGGAAGGCCTCTACCGCCGTGGATTGGTCAAGTGCGTGACGCGCATTTTCGTGTCGTCGGCCTGTACCGCCGTCGTCTCATCGACCACTGACCGCGACGGCGCGGCCGGTCGCGGCAGCGTGAAGAAGAAGGTGGCGCCCGCGCCGGGCTGCGACTCGATCCAGATCCGGCCGCCGTGTGCTTCCACGATCTTCTTGCAAATCGCCAGACCGGCGCCGGTGCCTTCGTATTGTTCGGGCAGGTGCAGCCGACGGAAGATGCCGAAAACCTGATCGTGATACTTGGGGTCGATGCCAATGCCGTTGTCGCGCACGTAGACGATGACGCGGTCCAGGTCCACGCCGTTGCGAGGCGGGAGGGTGCCAACGAGCACCTCGGGACGCGGACTCTCATTGTACTTGAGACCGTTGCTCACCAGGTTGGCGAGGAGTTGCGCCACCCGTGGTGGATCGCCGAGCACCGACGGCAACGGGCCATCGCAGCGGATGATCGCATTCTTACGCTGAATCAAGCCCGCCAGGTCGCTGCGCACCGTGCCGAAGGTCTCGTTCAAGTCGAACACGCGCGGCGTGTTGAGAACACGACCGATCCGGCTGAGCGTCAGCAGGTCATCGATCAAGTTGCCCAGCCGCTTGCTGGCGCTGATCAGATGATCGATGTACTCCTGCCCCTCGGCCCCCAGCTGGCTGCGATAGTCCTGCGCCAGAAAATTGCTGAATGCCTGGAGCGTGCGCAACGGTTCCTTGAGATCGTGGGAGACGACGTAGGTGAAGTCGTCCAGCTCGCGGTTGATCCGCTGTAGCCGTTCATTGGTTCGCTGCATCTCCTCGGCCTGGGCGCGCAGCGCGTTGGCCAGGCGGTTGCGCTCGGTCATGTCCTGGGCGACGCTGCGCGAACGCAGGAAGCGACCCGCGCCGTCCTGCACGGGCGCGCTGCGGATCCACACGTCGATGACGGTGCCGTCCTTCTTCACCCACTGGGATTCGATTTCGCCGGCCCGCTGGTAGGCGTCCGGCCGCTGGCGAAAGCGCTCGCGGCTGTCAGGTGCCAGCAGACGCACGTAAGGCTGGTCGATCAACTCCTCGCGCGAGTAGCCCAGCATGCGGAACATGGTCTCGTTGCAGGCGGCAAAGTGGCTGCGGGCGTCGAGGCTGAAGTAAAGCACCGGCGCGTTGTGATACAGGTCGCGGTAGCTTTCCTTGAGCCGTTCGAGCTCGGTGTTGATGCGCTGGAGGCGTTCGTTGGCCTGTGAAAGTTGATCGGTGCGGTGACGCAGCTCGCGATCGGTTTGCACGCGTTCGGTGATGTCGATGAAGTGACAACGCATGTGCAGCGGCTTGTCTTCGGAGACGTAGCGAGTCAGGACGTCGATCTGCACGTGACGTTCCTGGCCGCCGCGGGCGATGATCCGGCAACGGATGTCGTGGCCTTCGCCGGTTCTCAGGGCCTTTTCCAGGGCGGAGCGCAGCGCGATCACGTCATCGGGATGGACCAGTTCGAGGACGGACCGGGCATTCAGTTCGATGATGGTGTAGCCGAGGAACTTCTGAAGTGCCGGCGTCGCGGCCAGCCAGCACAATGTCGGCGTCAGGCGGGCGATGGCGTCGCGGGCGGTGCCGATGGCGTCGCTGCTGCGGCGATGGATCAACGAATGGCTCTGCCCGGCTTCCGCATCCGCCTTGCCGAGGATGGACTGGAGCGTGACTTCAGCCTGGTGTTGCTCGCGCTGGAGCGACTCGAGGTAGCGCCGTTGCTTTTCGTTGTCGAAAAGGGAGGCTTGATGCAGCTCTTCCAGGTCGTGAAGGGCCTGGCCAAGCCGGCGCTGGATGATGTAGGCGGTCAGCGCGACTGCCGCGGCGACCAGGATCACGCCGACGAAGAAGTGCTCGATGGTCCCAGGCGGGCCGGACGCGACGGCCGAGCGCAGCTTCACATAGCCGGCAAAGAGCGCGACCGCAAGGACCGCTCCCGCCGCGCTGCCCCACGCCCAGGCATAGCGCCACCACAGTGACATGGCTTGACGTCAATCAGCTTCCGCGAGTAATCCAAGCCGATTGTAGCATGGAATTGCGCGAAGTGTTCAGCCGCAAACCCCGGCTGGAATGACGAATGACGAAGCCCTCCCTGCTGGAATGACGAATGACGAAGGCCGAATGACGAATCAATGACCAATGCCGAAGCCCCAATGAAAAGTGCGGCGTCCGGACCTTGGGTCATTCGGTCTTGGGCGTTGATTCGTCATTCGGCCTTCGTCATTCGTCATTACTCCCTACCCCTGCACGGGCATGCAAACCTGCTCCAGAAGCTTCTCGCACTTCTCCTGAAGCACGTCGGCGAGGTTGGGCAGCGGTTGGCCTTCGGGCAGTGATTCGGTGAGCGCGGTCAGCCAGCGCGGGAAGCCGTACAGCACCGCGAAGCTCTCCGGGCTCACGGCTTCCAGGCGTGCGTGCCGTTTGCGGCGTTCCGCATCCTGCCACATGGTCTTGCTCTTGCCGGAAAGCGTCATGTCGTCCTCGGGGCGCAAGAGGATCAGATGGTCGATGACCGACGGCTCGGCTTCCATCGACGCCAGCTTGATTTCCAAGTCCTTCGGCTTGCCCGGACCGCGGCCGAGGAACAGGCCGATGCCGACCTTCCACGGCTGGCCATCCTTGCAGACCCAGTGCGCGATCGTTACCACACCATAAGTCGGATGGTCGCCGAAGGTCAGCTCGCCGACAACGTGATGGAGTCGCCACGGGCCGACCTTCACGCCGTGCTCGTGACAGACCTTGAGGAACGCATCGAGGCCCGCCTGTAATTCGCGCGTGGCGCCGGTGATGGCCCCCTCGGGCTCGAGCTTGCCGCGTGCGGAAGCCATCTCCTGCTCCCACTGCTCCACGATCGCGGCACGCGACAGGCCCGCACTGCCGGCGCGCGGCGCGGATGCGGGTTGCGGCCGTTGCTCGCTGGCCGGGCGCGCGGGCTCCGTGGGCGATGCCGGCGAGTTGACCGGCGTTTCGACGACGATGACCGACTTGATGACCGCCGGCAACTCTTCGGGGGGCAGCCGCGATTCCGGCTTCACCGCATCGTTCTTTTCGCCATAGACGAGATGGTCGAATAAGTGCCGGAATTGCTGCAGTGCGTCGCGCAGCGTCGGCTCGGTGCGTGCGATCCGTTGCACCTGGTCGTCGGTGAAGGGGAAGATGGTGGATAGCTCGCCGAAATCGGGCAGTTCTTCCAGCGCGGAGCGCAGCCGGGCTTCGACGACGCGGCGGACCAGCTCCGGCGGCGGCGCTTCCAACCGCAGCGCCTTGATGGTGCCGTGGCGAGGTACGTGGATCGGATTGTTCAGCCGATCTTGAATGTAGCCGTCCAGCGACGGCACGAAGCGGTTCCACAGGCCGCGCTCGGCAAAGATCAGGAAGCAGACGCCATCGATCTGATGCATCGCCTGCACGATGCCCGCGAAGAACGCCTCGGCGATCTTGTGGCCATCGTCGTTGCGCCGCGCCAGCAACAGGTCTTCGAGCTGGTCGAAGGCGATGACAACCGGGATCTTCAACCCGCGGAAGACCTCCATCATTACCTTCAACAGGGCCAGCACCAGGTCTTGCCGGGTGGGCCGGACGTGAAATTCCAGCTCCGCGAAGCCGAAGGTGAGGAAGTTGGCCAGTTCGGACTCGTCGTTGAGCAGTGCCGCCCGCGCGAAGCCCTGGAAGATGTGGCGGCGCATCAGGCCCGCGGTGTTGTGGGCCTCGGTGCGTTCGACGTGAGCGCAGACCAGTTCGCAGGCGCGCTCCGGCTCCAGCCCCGCTTCCTTGATGAGCGCCACCAGGCTGCCGGTGATGGGCTGCAGCGTTGGTTTCGCGTTGCGCAGCTGAGTGAGCAGCCATTCGGTGCGTTCCTGCGCCTGGGTGCTGCCCAGGCCGAGCTTGCGCGTCCAGCGGCCAAGGCCCGGCGCCGGGAACAGGTCGAGTCGCTGCTCGGACGATAGGGCCGTCAGCGCGATGACCATCAGGCAGCGCACCAGCTCCTGGCCGACAAACTCCAGCGGCCGTGCACCGCGCTGCTTGCCGCCGCCCAGGAGCGTATCGATGGTCTGGAACAGCAAGTACTCGAGAAACTCGGTGTCCTTCTGATAGGTGCCGGGCGTCACCAGCAGCTGCCAGGCGCTTTCATTGCCGTGCTTGATCGAGTGCAGCAAGTGCGTCTTGCCCGCGCCCTTGTTGCCGAGGATCGGCACGACTTCCGAGTGCGTGCTCGGCTCGTAGCGATACAGATCGACAACGCCCAGGAGCTGATCGCGCTCGGTGGCGAACAGCTCCGCGACGTGATAGCGAGCGCAGACCTCGTCGTCGGGATTGCGCGCGAAGTAGTTGCGAAACGGATTGCCGGCGCGGCGCAGCACTTCCAGGGCGCGCTCGGACACCGGGCGAGTGGCGGCGTTGGTCGTTGCAGACATGAGTCATCTCCTCGACGGGACGTGACGTGACAAGGTGACAAGGTGACAAGGTGACAAGGTGACAAGGTGACAAGGTGACAGGGCATCACCCGCCAACTGCCTCTTGTCAATTTCCTCCGCTCACCTTGTCACCTTGTCACCTTGTCACTTTCGGATGCTGCCGTAGTACGCGATTTCATGCCCGACCAGCAGGGCGTACGGCGGTTCGGGAAGTTCGGAAAGCGGGCCGGTCCAAGGGTGCAAGTAGACTCGGGATTGGTCGTAAAGCTTGCGGAGCGCGTCGTGGAACTGGCCAATGGACATGTCCGCGGCCGGCTGGCTGCGGCGGAACAGTTCGGGAAGCGGGCAGTCTTCGGTGGTGTCGTGGGCCTGCCACTGGGTCAGCGCTGTCAGGATGGCGGTTGTCGGCTCCGGCGCGGCGCTGTCGTTCTTCGCCGGCGCCTTGTTGGCCCAGGCGGCGTACAGGTCGCCGGCGCTGGACTTGCCGGTCGACTGCATCAGCTTCGTTGCGGTGGCTTGAAATGCATCGAGCCCGACTTGCATCTGCCGCGTGCGGGCTGCCAGGTCGGCCAGGTGCGACTTGTGGCCGTCCAGGGCGCGGACCATCTGTTCGAGCACTTGCTTCGGGCTCGCTTCGCTCATCAGGTATGTGAGGCCCTTCTCGGTCAGGGCGCAGATCTCGTGCGACTTCTTGCCCTGCGTCTCGGTGCGGACGACGCTCAGGAACTGATCGTCCTTGCAGCGCTGGGCTGCCTGCTTCGCCGTGGCGTTGGCCGGGAAGAGCCCGGGCGCCGTCTTGGTGCCGTACAGCGGCAGACCGGCGGGGTCGGCCGCGGCGCGGCTCAGGGCATCGAGGATCAGCTGGGATGAAGCGTCCGCCATACACCCTCCTTGGAGTGGCGAGCCTGGGCCGGCAGGAAGCCGGTCAACGGGGGAGTTTCGATGTGTTGGCCATTATGCGCAGATCGGCAAACGACACAAGGTCAGGAAAAAAGGGTTTCCCTGGCTTCTCCAGGTTCACTAAGATCACAACCATCGACGCTCCGCCGCACGCGGCGCCGACTTTCCAAGGAGAACTCGATGGGCACATTACGTCGTTTCTTGATTGTCGGAGTGATTGCATTCGCGGCTGCCGCCACGTGCGCGGCCGACGACGGTCCCCTGGACCGCAAGGCGCTGGACCAGCAGGTCAACGCCACGCTGCGCGACATCATCAACCGCGGCGCCGAGATGTACAACAACGGCGACCCGGCGGGCTGCTATCGGCTTTTCGAGGGCGCCCTGCTGACCATCCGCCCGCTGCTCGATCACCGGCCCGAACTGCAAAAGTCGATCTCGACGGGCCTGGCCGATGCTGCCCGGGTTCCCGAGATGCGCCGCCGGGCCTGGTCGTTGCGTTATGTGCTGGATGACGTGCGCACCCAGGTGGGCGGCGGCAAGACACCGGTGGTGAAGAAGGACGACATCCCGCCGCCGAAGAAGGAGAAATCGCTGTGGGAGCGCCTGGGCGGCGAGGAGGCGGTCAAGAAGGTCGTGGACGATTTCGCCACCCTGGCTGCCGCTGACGAGAAGGTCAACCTCACGCGCGACGGCAAGTACCCGCTGAACGACGAGAAGGCCGCGGCCTTGAAGAAACACCTGGTTGCATTCATCAGTTCGGCCACCGGCGGCCCGCTCAAGTACACCGGCAAGAGCATGAAGGAAGTCCACAAGGGGATGGGCATCACGAACGAAGAATTCGACGCGGCCGGCGCCGACCTGATCAAGGCGCTCAAGATGAACGAGGTCCCCGAAGCCGACATCGAAGCCCTCATGAAGATCGTCGCAACGACCCGCAAGGACATCGTTGAGGAGAAGGAAAAGGAGAAAGAAAAAGACAAGGAGAAAGAGAAGGAAAAGGAGAAAGAAAAAGAGAAGGAATGATACTCGCGTGTGCCCGGCTCCCGACTTGGACGCGAAAATTGATCGTTGCAAGCCGCGTAGGGTGCGTCAAGCGTACTCGCGCGGACGCACCGGACCTGGCAAAGACGTAATGTGCATGCAAGGACTTGGACGCGGGAATTGATCGCTGAAAGCAAGCAGGCCCCGCGACGACAAAACAGTCGTCGCGGGGCCTGTTTGCTTTCACGGGCTATGCGCCCAATGTCATGGGTAGTAGTAAGCGCCCGGGTAGTAAGCGCGAATCACCGGCGATGGCGTAACCACCACGGGGGCCGGGGCGTAGTAGTAGCTCTGAACCACCGGCGGCGCATAGTAGTAGCTCTGGACCACCGGCGGCGTGTACACCGGCGCGTAGTAGCTGCGATACGCCGGGTAGTACACGGGGTAGTAGCTGTACGCCGGATAGTAGCCGGCGTAATAGCGCGGCCACGTTGCCTCCGCCTTGGATGGCGTCAACGCCGTGGTGCCGAGGCTTGCCGCCCCAATCACCAGAAACAAGATCATCGTTCGCATGGCCCTTCCTCCTCTTGGATGCTCCACCGTGCGTTGCCCTGCACCGCATTCCCCGCGTGCATATTAGCATAGCGAACGGACGAATGAAACGGGGCCACGGAAATGACGCCGCCCTCCTTGGCGGAATGACGAATGGCGAAGCCCGAATGACGAATCAATGACCAATACCCGATGTCCAATGCGCAGGAGGCTGCGCGTTTACTTGGGGCTTCGTCATTGGACATTGATTCGTCATTCGGGCTTCGTCATTCGTCCTTTCACCAGGGAGGGCGGCGTCATTCGTCATTCCAGCAGGGTGGGCGGCAGCCTCATTTCCTCGGAAACAAGTGCCCCCACGACAACAGCTGCGGGTCCTTCGGCATCGGTTCCGCGGGCTTCAGGAAGCCGGCCAGCACCAGCGTGCCGACGTTGAAGTACACCGCATCAGCATCGGAGGGGCTGCCCGGATAGTGGCCGAAGCCGCCATCGGCATTTCGGCAGGTCAGTGCCCAGGCCGCGGCCCGCTGCATCGCCTTCTTCACATCGGGGTTGTCCTTGCCGAGTTGGGCCAGGCAGAACATGGCATCGAACGTCGCGTGGCGATCGCGCGACGGCGGATTGAGCATCCAGCTGCCGTCAGGTTTCTGATCGCGAAGCACCCGCGCCAAGATCGCGTCGGCCTTGGGCGTCTCGACACCGATCAGCCGATAGTAATGGGCCAGGTGAAACGTGGACGCGACGTGTTCGCCCAGGTAGCCGTCCTTGTCTTGCGGCATCAGCGCGCGGATCTTCTTGTCCTGCTCCGGCGGAAACGACTTGCCGTAGCACTGATACGCCAGCGGAAAGAAGCTGGTCGTATAGAGCGGCAGCTTCTTGTAGTCGCCGTTGAGGACCTGCTCGAAGACGGGAATCGGATCGTACTTCGGCTTCGTTCCCAGCGCGTGCAGGGCGACCAGGCCCTGCGTGGTGTTGTAGACACGCGTCAGCGGCGCCTTGGAATCGCCGGTGCCGAAGACGTGATGGAACGCTCCGTCTTCCTTCTGCCGACCAAGGAGGTTGGCCCGCGTCTTCTCCTCGTGCGGCAGCGTCCAGCCGAAGGTCTTGTGCAGCGTGACGGCATAGGTCAGCGGCGCCATGTCGCTCAGCGCACTGTCGGACATGCCCTTGTACTCGGGATCGACGCCGGGTCGGAAGGAGCCGTCCGGCAACGCGGTCTTCTGCCAGAAGACTTTCAGGCCGTCGAGCACTTCTTGCGGCGTGACCTTGGTTGCCGGTTCATCCGCTGCAGCGCCCAGCGAAAGGATCGCCAGGACTGCAAACGCCAAGCCGCAGCGCCACGGAGAGCAGAGAGGTTTGCGCATGGGAATCGCACGAGGGAGACGGAGCCGCGTCCTCGGGCCCAGGGAGGATGGTACACAGCAACCGGTGACGTGATTGTGTTCCGCGGCTGCGTGGGAAGCAAGCGTTTGCTCCACGCAACGCCGTGCCAATCCCGCGAATTTCCGTTTCAGGAGTTTGGCGGAAGCGTGGCGTCCTGTTAACCTGGGAAGTCCGCGACGGGTTGCCCTGTTACGTCGGGCGTCCGGAGCATATGATTCTCTCAGGGACGGCGTGTCGGGCCGCATTCATGGGGCTCGTGAGGTATGCGTCGTTGCGTAGCGTTTGCAGCGCTTGAAATCTCGAAAGCTCGGCGGCGAATAACCCGAAGCAGCATCGATCGCCGCGAGCTCCCGGAACCCGGTATGGGCCTTGTCCCCTTCCTTCGGACCAGGTGCGAGCACGCTCGCCAACCGCGGAAGTGAGTATCGCATGGCTGAAGATCACGTCTCGTCCTCACCCGAAAACGTCACGGCCGATTCCGCCGCGCCGCCGCCGTCGCCCGAAGCGATCCGCACCCCCGAAACCGCTCCGATCGCGGCCAACGGCATCCCCGCTGTCGAGCCGCAGCAAGCACCGGTCTCAGCGCTGGAAAACCCCTTTCGCAAGTCGATGACCCAGCTGATTGTCGGCTGGGTTTGCGCCATCGCGGTATTTGCAGCCACGGTGTTCATCCTCTTGATGGTCTTTACGAGCATGTTTGGGCCGGGCCTCGCCGTGCGCCTGGGAGCGCCGATCGTGGCCTTCTTGCTCTTCTCCGTGCTGGATGGCAACCTCTGGCTCAGTCGATTGTTTGGACTTCAGACGGGGCCGAATTCGTCGTCATTGCAGGCGGTGCTGTCGTGGTTCATGCCGTTCGGGATCGGATCCAGTCTGCGCGATCAGCCTTCCGAAGTCGACCGGCTGGCACACGCCGATGAGCCAGGCGCCCATCCTTCCCACGCCAAGAAAAAGCCGGTCCCGAACGAACCGAAGGACATCTTCCGCGAGGTCGCCGAAACGGTCGTCTTCGTGGTCGTCCTCGTGCTGCTGCTCAAGACGTTCATTGCCGAGGCGTTTGTCATCCCGACCGGGTCGATGGCGACGACGCTGTGGGGCTACCAGAAGGACGTGACGTGTCCGGAGTGCGGGTTCAAGTTCCCCGTGAACTGCTCCAGCCAGGTCGATCCGCAGAACGATCGCCGGCCGGTGGACGTCATGGGCTGTGTCTGCCCGAATTGCCGTTATGTCATCCACTTCGAGAACCGCAATGATCCGCCCGCCAATAGCGGCGATCGCGTGCTGGTGGCCAAGTTCCTGTACGACAGCGGGCTGCAGGCGCCGCGACGTCATGATGTGGTCGTCTTCAAGTTCCCGGACGATCCGCAGAAGAACCACGTGGCGATGAACTACATCAAACGGCTCATCGGCCTCCAAGGCGAGACGATCGGTATCCACGGCGGCAAGCTGTATGTGGCGACGAACATCGAATACCCGCCCATGGACCCTTCGGTGCGGCCCGAGGACCTGCGTCGCAGAGAGCACATGTTCATGGACGACCTCCGCGTTCGTCAAATGCTGGAGAAGGACGTCCGCCGGCCGATGGACGATCCCAGCCGCAAGTTCCAGATCATCCGCAAGGCGCCCGACGTGATCCTGGCCCTGGCAAGGCCGGTGTTCGACAACGACCATCAGGCCAGGGACCTGGTCGGCACCCAGCCGCCGCGCTGGGAAGCCAAAAACTGGATGGCGGACAATCCGAAGCTGGCCAAGCGCTTCTCGCTGGAAGCCGGGAAGGAGCAGGCGTGGTTGCGCTATCGCAACATCCTGCGCGACAGCACCGAACCGGAGCTCATCACCGACATCATGGGTTACAACAGCGGCTGGGAGACGGCGCCGCGGGAACAGCCGCGCTCCGGCCTGAACTGGGTCGGCGATCTGACGCTGGAATTCGACGTGGCCATCGAGCGCGCTGCCGCCGGCGACGAATTGTGGATCGAGCTGTGCAAGGGCGTCGATCGCTTCCAGGCCCGCTTCGACCTGGCGACCGGCGAATGCAAGTTGGTTCGTCGCCAGGGCGTGCCAACACCGGTCGAGACCGTACTGGACACCAAGCCGACAAAGCTGAACAAGCCCGGCACTTACAAGATGCGTCTGTCCAACGTGGACGAACGCCTGACCCTTTGGGTCGGCGACGACCTCCCCTTCGGAGACGGCGTCGTCTACGACCCGCCCAAGAAGGGCGGTCCAACCGCCGAGAATGACTTGCAGCCGGCAAGTATCGCCGCCAAGGGCGCTGCCCTGTCCGTGGATCATCTGAAACTGTACCGCGACACCTACTACACCGTCCGCGCGGAGTCCGGCCATGCCGACACGTCGCTCGGCGCCGGCGGCTGGAGCAATCCGCGCGAATGGCACAAGCTGAACGAGTTGCCCTTCGCCACCATGTACGTGCAGCCGAAACACTACCTGTGCCTGGGCGACAACAGCCCGGAAAGCTCCGACGGCCGCTACTGGGGCCTGGTGCCGGACCGCCTGATGCTGGGACGGGCGCTGTTGGTGTATTTCCCGTTCCCACGCGTTGGGCAGATACGGTAGCGAGGAAATGACGAATGACGAAGCCCGAATGACGAATCAATGACCAATGACGAAGCTCCAATGAAGAGAGCATACAGCTATTTTGGGTCATTGGGGTTTGGTCGCTGATTCGTCATTCGGGCTTCGTCATTCGTCATTCCAGCAGGGAACACTCATGACCGGCGAAATCGCGATTCGCGTGCGTTACGCCGAGACGGACCGCATGGGCTTCCTCCACCACTCCATGCACCTGGTTTACTTCGAGCAGGGACGCACCGAGCTCTTGCGCAGCCTGGGACTGGCGTATCGCGACCTGGAAGACCAGGGCTACCTGCTGGTGCTGACCAAGGTGGAAGTACGCTACCGCAGCCCGGCGCGGTACGACGACCTTTTGACGTTGCGCACCACGGTGGAACGCACGACGGCGGTGCGCATCGATCACAATTACGAATTGCTGCGCGACGGCACACTGCTTGCCGAAGGAAAGACCACGCTGGCGTGCGTGGATCGCGAAGGCCGGATTCAGCCGTTGCCGGAATCGTTGCGATCAACCCCCCGGGAGTGACATCGATGAAACCCTGCTGCCCCCCCATGGTCCGTGGCCTTGCGATCCTGCTTTTGGCGGTGCCGCTCGTCATCATTGCCATCAGCTGTAGCCCGTCGGCCAGCACGCCGGCCGGCAAGCCAAGCTCGGCGAAGGAAGAGCCCACCACCAAGAAAGAGCCCGGGGCCGACCCTCGCTGAGGAGGACCGGTCCGTGCGTCGCACTCTCATTCAGCGCGTGCTGCCGACCTTCTTTTGCCTGGTGCCGCTCCTGGCCGCCATGCTGGTTGCCGCCGCGCTGCCGGCGCGGGCACAGCATTACTACCTCGAACAGATCCGCACCTCGACGATGGACTGGCTGATCCTCAGCCTGGGCGGAGCACTCTTCACCGCGCAGATCGCGCTGGCGTGGCGTGCCTTTCAATGGCGGGGCACCGGGTTTGACGAGCGGACCGATCGCTGGCTATCAAACCTGGCCCAGGCAGCCGAGTGGTTTCCACTCCTCGGCTTGCTCGGCACCGTGGCGGGCATCTTGCAGACGTTTAGCGCGATCAGCGGCCCGGTGCCGCCGGAGCGGATCATTCAGCTGTACACACCCGCCATCACCGCAACGGGCAGCGGCCTGTTCATGGCGCTGATCAACATCCTGCCGACCTGGCTCGTGCTCATCGGCCGCGACCTGCTGCTGGCGCTCGGCGGTGGCGACACCTCCGGGGAGATGTCGCCATGATCCAGTTACCGCATCGCAGTGTGACGCGTTTCTTCATCCCTCTGATCGACGTTTTGACGCTGCTTTTCTGCATCTTCCTGCTGATGCCCGTGGTCAAGAGCAGTGAAGCGGGCGACGGGCCCGACCCACTGCCGGGCGTCGAACCCCGGCTGGCCACCCTCGATCCCAGCAAGCTCGAACCGGCCCAGTTGCTCCAGCTCGTCGAGCAGGAACGGCGCGAGCTGGAACGGTTGCGCAAGGAGAAGATCGAGGCACTCCAGCAACGGCTGGTGATTCACGTGCTGGAGATCGACGGCGACACTGGCACACTCTACTACCGCGGTCAGGAGCGTGTGCCGATTGCCACGGCCGCCGAAGCGCACGCCCTGATCCGCCGGCAGAAGAATGAAGCAGGCAGTCGTGAGCCCTACTACCTGATCCTGTTCCCCGTGAAGGCCACCGGCTTTCCAACGCAGGGCCAGTTCCGGACGTATGAACGCTGGTTTGCCGGCACGGTCCACGGCTTCAGCAATCCGCTGGCGGACGCGTTGAAGGGAGGAACGCCTTGATCGCCGAACTGGGAACCAACCTGGGCGAGACCGCCGTCAAGGTTCTGGCGGTGGCAGGCGGTGCGGCGGTGGGCGCCTTCGCCGTCGGCGGACTGGTGCAGTTGATCGTCCGACTGACGGTGCGCCGCCCGGTGCCGCGCGCCGTCCTGACGCCGGTGCGTTTGCTCGGTGCCGTCGCCGTTGGCCTCGCGGTCTGGCTGTTCGTCTTCGGCAGCGGCGGTGGCGGGCTCGGCGGCTCCGGCTGGGGTTTTGGCGGCAAGGGCAGCGGATCGGGCAACAATGGCACCGGCACAACGCAGCCCGGGCCAGCGGGATCGAGCATGAAGGAACGGCCGTCCACCGCGCCGGTGGACCGCACGCAGGTCGTGCGCATCGAAATGCTGGGCGGAAAGCGTTACAAGAACGACGACCGCTACTACCTCTGGGAAAGTGACAAGGAGCCGCTGACGCTCCTCGAAGTGCGAAAGCGCCTCGAGAGTGCCAAGGAGCGCACTCCGCCGGTGAAGGCCATCGAGATCGTGATTCTGGAGGATAGCGTGTCGGAAAAGAGCCCGGCAGTCGAGCAACTCAGGCAGCTGGCTGGGGAACACCGACTCGATCTGAAGGTGACGACGCCCGGCGGCGGTTCGTGAATAGGGTAACCGTTTACTTGATGTGAATGTAGGGTGGGTCGAGCGTCAGCGAGGCCCACCGGGGCCCGCAAGGCAGTGGTGGGCCTCGCTGACG
>JAIEMG010000197.1 GCA_019752375.1 Gemmataceae bacterium
ACACTCTTGTCTGGCCGGCCAGACAAGAGTGTCTGGCCCACCGAACACAACCATTCTCTACCGCGCGAAGTATAACGAGGTGGCGTGTGTAGCCCGTTCGCTCATCGGGATTCCGTCCTCCTCGCATTCCCGGCTGGCACTTGCGATGCACTCCGTTGCCTGGTAAAAGGGTCTGGGTTCCCCTCTCCCTGCAAGGTGGTGACGTTTGATCGACAGCGTCCCGGCGGCGGCCGGTGATTCGCTTTCCTGTCGAGGCTCGCTCATGGAATCCTCGAAGCCCACCGGAAGTCCAAAGGCTCAAGGCAGCCCCGTTTCGATCTCGCAATTCGTGCAGTCTCTCATCGAGAGCGGCTTGTTGCCCGCGGCAGAGGTGCAAGCCCTGGCCGCCGACATCGTTCCTGGCCAGACGGACGACGCCAAGGCCTTTGCACTGAGTCTCGTCAAGCAGAAGAAGCTGACGTCCTACCAGGCCGCCATGCTCTACCAGGGTAAGACTCGCGGCCTGATCCTTGGCAACTACGTCATTCTCGAAAAGCTCGGTCAGGGCGGCATGGGCATGGTCTACAAGGCGCGGCACCGGCGCCTGGACCGCATCGTTGCCCTCAAGGTCCTGCCGCCGGCGGTGACCAAGAACCCCTCGGCCGTTCAGCGGTTCCAGCGCGAAGTGCAGGCGGCGGCCCAGCTGAACCATCCGAACATCGTCCGCGCCTACGACGCCGACAAGGCAGGCGCCGTCCATTTCATGGTCATGGAGTTCGTCGAGGGCAGCGACCTGGCGCGCACGGTCAAAGCGCAAGGGCCGCTTGCGGTGGGACAGGCCATCCAGTGCATTCGGCAGGCCGCGACCGGATTGGCGGCGGCCCATGCGGCGGGCGTCATTCACCGCGACATCAAGCCGGGCAACCTGCTGCTCGACAGCAAGGGGATCGTCAAGGTCCTCGACATGGGACTGGCCCGCATGGACACCGGCAACACGCCGACGGATGACGTGACGGCCGACGAGATCACCAAGTCCGGCAGCATTCTCGGCACCATCGATTACATGGCGCCCGAGCAGGCGATCAACACCAAGCGCGCGGACCAACGGGCGGACGTGTACAGTCTGGGCTGCACCCTCTTTTACCTGCTGACCGGCCAGTCCATGTACCGCGGCGAAACCGCGATGGAAAAACTGCTGGCGCACCGCGAGGCGCCGATTCCTCCCTTGCTGGACGTCCGCCCGGAAGTGCCCGCCGACCTGGATGCCGTCTTTCAGCGCATGGTCGCCAAGAAGCCGGATGACCGCATTCAATCCATGGTCGAGGTGGTCGCCGAGCTCGAAGGCGTTGGTTCCGAGGACGGCAAGCGACTGACGGCACTGCGCGGAGTGGCGGCGGTCTCGTCCGGACCTGCCTCGGACGTCCATCTGGACGAAACTCAGGCCGACTTCGTCAGTGCAACCGGCACCAGCTTTCGCCGTTCATCCCCGAAGCTCGGTAAGGCGTGGTGGCTAATCGGCGGCGGCGTGGCGGCAGCGGGACTGGTTCTCTCTGTCGTTGTCGTCAGCACCATGGGCGGCAAAATCGCCCCAACGGATGGCGGCAAGCCGATCGCACAACCGTCGAACACCAACAAGAGCATTGCCGGCATCGACGACGATTGGCTGCGCTCGGTCGCGAAGATGCGAACTGCTGAACAGATCGAGGCCGTGGTCCAGCGATTACGCGAATTGAATCCCGGTTTCGACGGCAAGCTCGCACGCAGGCTCGACGCGGATGGCGAGGTAACGACCGTTGAGTTGCTGTCCGACCACCTCGCGAACATTTCGCCGCTGCGCGCATTTCCAAAGCTTAAAGAGGTTCGATGTAACGGCAGCGCCGCCGGAAAGGGCAAACTCGCGGACTTATCGCCACTGCGGGGCATGGCGCTGGAACGGCTGGAATGCGGTTGGACTGAGGTGAGCGACCTGTCGCCGCTGGCGGGCATGCCGTTGAAATACCTCAACTGTGGCGGCACCAAGGTTTCCAGCCTCGCGCCTCTGGAGCGCATGCCCTTGGTTCACCTGCATTGTTTGAACAGTCTCGTGCGCGACCTTAAGCCCCTCGTTGGCATGAAGCTGACGTATTGCAATGTAGGAGCCACTGCGATCAACGACCTGAAGCCACTGACGGGCATGCCCCTGAAAAGCCTGTACTGCCACGATACTGGAATCCAGGACCTTCAACCGCTCGCCGGCATGAAGCAGCTGGATGTACTCCACGTTCACCGCACCAAGGTCAAGGATCTGACGCCGATTCAGGACCTACAGCTGACCAGCCTGGACCTCGGGGGGACCGCGGTGGCGGAACTGGCGCCGGTCCGGAAGATGCGCCTGACCTGGTTCAGCTGCGCTCGCACCAATGTGACGGACCTGACGCCGCTGTCTGGCATGCCCATCGAGTACCTGGACATCCGCGACTCCCGCATCCCCGACCTGACGCCGTTGAAGACCATGCAGCTCAAGCACCTTCACCTGGAAGCGCCGTCGGAACGCAACCAGGAAGTGGTGCGGTCGCTCAAGACGATCCTGACACTCAATGGCGTCCCGGTCAATTACCAGTGGGTGAGGAGCTGGCGCTTGCTGGGGCCCTTTGCCCGGGAGGCCGCCACGCCATTTTCGCTTGCACCCGACGGAGCCATTGCAACCGCCGACCTGGAGCGTAAATTCGCGGGCAAGAACGAACAGCCTGTCACCTGGCAGGTGCAAACCGCAAGCCCGCTGGGGTTCGTCGGCATCAAGTCCGTGGACAACGCCAGCGCCTTTGGCTATGCCGTGATCGAATCGGCGTCGGACCGTGAGACGACTTTGCTCGTCGGCAGCGACGATGGAATCGTCATCTGGCTCAATGGCAGCAAAGTCCACGAAGCCAGACTGAACCGGCAATGGAAAGCGGACAGCGATCGCGTACCGGTCCGCCTCCGCAAGGGCAGCAATCCGATCCTGATTCGCTGTGACAACACCATCGGTCTATGGGGCTTTAGTATCGCGATGCCCTCGGACAGCCGATAGGCGCTAAACCTGCATCAACTTGCGGGCGGCGCCAGGCATCAATACAAACGCTGGAGCGATTGTGCGCGAAGGGGCACTGGTGCGTCCTTCGCTTCGCGGATATCATTTGAGCACTCCTTTCTGCCGAGGCCATCCGTATGGAACCCATCCAAGCGTTGGGGGGTTCGGATCCTCTCGCTCCCGGAGCGGCCCCTGTGTCCGTTGCCCAGTTCGTCCACTCCCTGCGCGAAAGCGGCCTGCTGCCGTCCGCGGAGGTGCAGGCACTGGCGGCCAACGTGCCGGCAAGCCGCAATGCCGACGGCAAGCGGTTCGCCCAGGACCTGGTCGAGCAACAGAAGCTGACGCGTTACCAGGCTGCCATGCTCTATCAGGGCAAGGTCAAGGGCCTGGTGCTCGGCCACTATGTCATCCTGGACAAGCTGGGCCAGGGCGGCATGGGCATGGTCTTCAAGGCCAGGCATCGGCAGCTGAATCGGATCGTGGCGCTCAAGGTGCTGCCGCCGGCCGTCGGCAAGGACCCCGCCGCCGTCAAGCGCTTCGAACGCGAAGTGCGGGCTGCCTCGCAGCTGAATCACCCGCACATCGTCGCCGCCCAGGACGCCGACCAGGCCGATGGCATCCATTTCCTGGTGATGGACTACATCGACGGCAGCGACCTGTCCCAGCTTGTCAAGCGACAGGGACCGCTCTCCGTCAGCCTGGCGCTGGCGTGCATCCTCCAAGCCGGGCGCGGGTTGGCTGCGGCCCATGCAGCGGGCATCACCCATCGCGACATCAAGCCAGGCAACCTGCTCATCGATGCCAAAGGCACCGTCAAGGTCCTCGACCTGGGCCTGGCACGCTTCGACACCGGTAATACGGCAAGCCCGCAGACCACTTCGTCCGATGACTTGACCCGCACGGGCAGCATCCTCGGCACGACCGATTACATGGCGCCGGAGCAGGCCGTCAACACCAAGCGCGCGGATCATCGGGCCGACATCTACAGTTTGGGCTGCACGTTGTTCTACCTGCTCACCGGCCGGTCGATGTACGGCGGCGAAACGTCCATGGAGCGTCTGCTCGCACATCGGGAGCAGCCGATCCCGTCTTTACGGCAGGCAAGGTCCGACGTTCCCGCGGTCCTCGATACGGTCTTTCAACGCATGGTCGCCAAGCGTCCCGAGGACCGGTACGCATCCATGACCGCAGTGCTGGCCGACCTGGAAGCCTGTGCCGAGCATGCCACGCTGCCGCCACGGCCGCGCCGCATTCGCCGCTGGGGCCTTGCCGGCGCCTTTTCCATGGCCGCCCTGGTGATCCTCGCCTTTGCCGCGATGCGGCCGACGGAACGCACCGGTCCTCCGCAGTCTTCCGAGTCGAATGCTTCAGCGACCAGCCCCGCCACGCCACCGCCCACGCGCGTGACCGTCCCGCTGTCGGGCGTGGACGAAAAGCGCATCAAGGAGATCCGGGGGAAATCACCGCAGGAACAGGTCAGCGCCGTCGCGGCGTGGATGAAGGAACTCAATCCGAAATTTGATGGCGTGCTGACGCCGCGCATCGAAGGGCCCGCGGTCATCGGACTTTCCTTCAACTCCCGCTACGTGACCAATCTGGTGCCGATTCAAACCTTGTCGGCATTGCGTATTCTGCATTGCGGCGCTACGTTTCAGAACCGCAGCAAGCTGAGCGATCTATCGCCATTGGCGGGCCTCAACCTTCATGAGTTGGACTGCGCCTGCACCGACGTTCGCGACCTGTCGCCGCTTCGCGGCATGAAGTTGAATCGACTCTCCATTCGCGAAACCAAGGTCGCCAGCCTGGCGGACCTCTCCTCGATGCCGCTCACGTCGCTGACCTTCTCCGACACATCAGTCCACGACCTCGCGCCATTGACCGGAATGCCTCTGCAATTGCTGGAATGCTGGCGCACCCCCGTTCACGACTTGCGGTCCGTGAACAAGACGACGCTCAAGCTGCTCAATTGTGGCGAGACCAAGGTCGAAGACCTGTCGCCCCTGGCCGGCGGCGCCCTGGAGGAGTTTCGCGGCTCGCTTTCCCCGGAGCGAACGGAAGAAGTGCTGCGCGGCTTTCCACTGCTGCGAAAGTTCAACGACACGGTTGTGCTGGACGTGCGCAAGGCGCTGGACGAGACCAAGGCCATCCCGCGCTGGCAAGTCCTGAAGCCGTTCCCGCAGAAGGCGTCTTTACCGTTCGATCTTCGCGGCAACGCGGGTGCGCTGGTTCCGGCCGAATTCAACCGCAAGTACGACGGGCTTGGCAACCAGCTCGTCGCCTGGCAGCAGCAGGACGCCAGTCCGATGGGCCTCGTATCGCTCAAGCCCGCCGCGGAGAATGCCAGCGCCTTCGCGTACGCCATCCTCGAATCCCCGGCGGAGCGTACCGTTGACTTCTTGACGGGGGGCGACGACTTCCTCACCGTCTGGGTCAATGGCGAGCCCGTCCACGAGGTGCGCCAACCGCGTGCATGGATGGTCAACACCGACCGCTTCCGCGTAAGGCTGCGAAAGGGCGCCAATCACATCATGGTTCGCTGCGATAACCTGAAAGGCGAATGGGCGTTCAGCGTCCGCGTTAGCCGCTGAGCGGCGATGCAGGGAGTATGGACCGTCAACCATCTGGCCTGTGCCTACGATTTCACTTGGCAAATGGGGACGTGGTACTGGTTCCAGCTCAAGATGGAAGACGGCGTCCTCTACGGCAAGGTGTGGACGGATGGCGACGCCGAGCCGACAACCTGGTTGTTCACGCAACGGGGCTGGGCGAACCGCAGCGGTGGAGCGGTTGCGCTCAACGGCGGCTCGGCGGGGAGCGGCGGTTCCGCCACCGATGACGTGGCGATAAGGCAGCCAGGCTAGTGCCCGATCCAAGCTAAATATTGGGGTTGGCAAGACCGAGGTTCTCGACGACACTTCCAGGCACAAGGAGGTGTCCCATGAACAAGAAGCATATCGTCCGGCTGTCGGTTGCGGAACGCGGCGTGTGTCAGGAATCGTCAAGCGGCTCAAGGGGACTTCGGAAAAAGTGAAGCGGGCACAGATACTGCTTCGTGCGGATGCAGAGGGTCCGGGATGGCACGGCGTTCCCGCGCGGGCCTACATCAAGCGGATCAGCTTTTGCTATACGCCGAAGCACGGCAGTTGGCTGAACGTCGCCGAAATCGGGATCTGGTCAGACAAAACGAATGCCAAGCAACGCGGAGTGGACTGGCAATTCAAAATGGGTGCAGCTGCTAATTCTACAGGATGAGCTTGAGTAGCAGATGCCCTGTTTTTCAGAGTCTTCTCAAAGCTCGTGTCAGTTTCGTGCTGCAATCGCTGCCCAAATTTGGGCATTAATGGTCGATTTTCCGGTCTCCGAATGGCCGAAAACCTTGTTTTTCCCGTGTAGGATTGCTGTTTCCCTTGTAGAAAACGCAGTTGCACCCATTCAAAATCGACGACGCCCGGATAAAATTGAAGAGGCTGTACCCGAAGATTTAGGGTGGATGAAGCACTAAATGCTCTTGCCCGTAAGGACGCCTATACTTCCGTCAACAGGCTCGGAGTTATTTACCTCTTTCAAGTGGGCGCGGCGACCGAGGCAATCAAATTTCCATGGGAAGCGATGGAGAAAAAGCACCCATGAGTAACGCAAAAGAAAATCATTGAGGCGATCAGAAACCATACAGATAGCATCCGGTTAGTTGATGTTTTTAAAGACAATGACGTTTTCGGCCTGGATAAGCTAATCCTTCGCGCTAAGAAGCGAGGATTCTACGCCCTCAATTGCGACCTAGCTAGAACCATCCGCCGGTGATCGGCAGAGTTTGTCCGGTGATGTAGGCGCTTTCCTCGCAGGCCAGGAAGAGCACGGCATGGGCGACGTCTTCCGGGCGGCCCACGCGGCCGACGGGGATCTGCTTCTCGTACTCGGCCAGCACCTCCGCCTTCAGGCCGCCGAGCATGGGCGTCTGAATAACGCCGGGCGCCACGGCATTGACCGTGATGCCGCGCCGCGCCAGTTCCTTGGACAGGACCTTCGTCAGTGCGATCACGCCGGCCTTGGCTGCGGCGTAATTCGCCTGGCCGTGAAAGCCGGTGATGCCCGAGATCGACGCAATGTTGACGATCCGGCCGCCATCGCGCAGGATCTCGGCCCCGAGCTTGGAGCAGAAGAAGACGCCGTCCAGGTTGGTGTCGAGGACACTGTGCCAGTCTTCCTCGGTCATCTTCTTGACCGTACGATCGCGCAGGATACCGGCATTATTGACAATGATGTCCAGCCCGCCGGCGACCTCCTTGATCTTGCCCATGAGCGTCTGCACCGACTCGAAACTGCGCACGTCCGCTTCGATGAGATGCACCGGCACCCGATGCTTCCGCAGGCGCTCGGCCGTTTCCTCGGCGTCGCGGCGATTGTCGCCGGCCGGATCGGCGAAGAAGTTGACGATGCAGGTAGTGCCGGCGCGCGCGAACGCTTCCAGGATGGCCGCACCCATGCCCCGCGAGCTGCCGGTTACCAGAGCCACCTTGCCCGGAAAACTGTATGTGACCATGTGCGGTTGCCTGCCAGAGGTCGGTGTGATTTGGGCGTGAAATGTCTGCCCATGCAGCGGTGTTCTAGGCGGTGAGGCGGGGACTTTCAAGCACGCGGGAGGCAGACGCTGCCGAGCATTGTCTCACTTCGGCAGAAACCCCTCGCGACGAAGCTCGGAGACCAGCACACGGAGCGTGGGGTTCTTGCTCCTTAGCTTCTGTGCCTGCTTTTCGGCCAATCCCGAATGTTTCGTGCCGGCAGTCGCCTCTCGCAATTGGGCGAGCAGCACTGCAACCTTGCGATAGGCGTCCGAGCCGCGCTCAGCGACAAGCTTTTCGGTTTCACGGAGCGTTGGAACAGGATCGGCAGCCATCCCGGCAAGGCGCTTGGCCCGCTGGCGAGCGGCATTTTCCGTTCGTTTGCGGTCCTGGGCTTCTTGAATCCCCTCGGCGGCCGTTTTCAACTCGGCGATGGTCCGCACCGGTTGGACCGTGGGCCATGATGATGCGCTCCGGGTCCTGCGAAACTCCGTCAGGATCGCCGTCCGCGCGCTGGCGGGACTGTCCGTCAGCAGTTGGAGGAGCCACTCATCCTTGATCGCTGCTGGCTGGCCCTGGAGCCATTCGTCGTACTGCGTTCGAGGATTGCTATGGTCAGGCAGCGGCAGAGCGCCGGCGGCAGCAGCCGTGAGCAAGGCCTCGCCGAGCCCATAAAGTTCCGCCAGTGCAAGCTGCGCTTTCGAGAGCTTTCCCAGGCCGGCGGGAACAGGAGCTTCCGTCGTTTCCTCGGGATCGTGTTGGTCGTCACTCGCGATCGCCAGGTGGGCCAGGTACAGCGGCCGCAGGTCGCCGTCGAGGATCTCGGCGCGCAAGGGGAGCAGTCGCTCGAGGATGTCATCGAGTTCCCACAGCTCTTCCAGATCGCCAGGTTCGTGAAATGGCGAGATGGAGAGAATACCCCCTGCTCCCTGCTTGTCTTTCACGAATTCCACTGCTTCATCGCCCAGGTATGGCGCGGCCGCCTTGGGGTCCGGCAGCCCGTTGGGAAGCCGGATCATCAATGTCCGAACGCCGAAGTTCGCGTAGTGAAGGTGAATATCGTAACCGCGCCGCAACATTTCGTGGGCATTGCCGCGGAAGTCGCCATAGTGGTATTCATTGTCGAACGACCAGGCCGTGATCTCGGCCCGCGACGATTGCTGATGCATGTACTCCAGATTCTTCTCACTCACCGGGCCGTCGATGGCGCGGAAGGAAACGACTTGATATTCGCTCATGCATCTTCGTCCTTGGGTCCTGGACAGCGATAGGTCCGTTGGGGTGTGCCAGCGGTTTCACCGCCGTCCCTTTCCGCAATCGTAGCTCGGGAGGGCGGCGTTTCAATGGCGAAAACCGCGGCGGAAGACAGCGCTTTCCTGCGAGCAGTTCCTGGCACTTGGTTCCACGACGAATGACTGATTCGGCAATGGGCGGCGCCCGGCCGTCTTCCTGCTTGCAGGCTGCTTCCGGCGTGCGATAAGATACATACTGACGTTGAAATCCAGCGCCGCCCACGGATGGCAGCAGAGCGGAGGAACAAGACCCGAGCTGCGAACGAAGTCCGCGTCCCGTCCCTTAGAGTCCAATGGCCGTGGCTCGCGCCCTCCTGTCGGAGACTGTCGCTTCGTTGCGCCCGATCCTCGGGATCGACTCATGAGCTTTCTGCGGGAACCAGACGCGGAACCCATTCCGGGATACCGCCTGATTGAACCTCTCGGCAGCGGAGGCTTCGGCGAAGTCTGGAAGTGCGAAGCGCCGGGCGGTCTGTTCAAGGCCATCAAGTTCGTCTACGGCAACCTCAATTCCCTCGATGCCGAAGGCGTCCGCGCCGAACAGGAGCTGCACGCGCTGCAGCGCATCAAGGAAGTCCGCCATCCGTTCGTCCTGTCCATGGACCGCATCGAGATCGTCGGCGGCGAGCTGGTCATCGTCATGGAGCTGGCGGATAAAAGCCTCCACGATCAGTACGTCGAGTGCCAGAACGCGGGCATGATCGGCGTGCCGCGCGATTCGCTGCTCCGCTACGTCCGCGACGCGGCCGAGGCGCTCGATCACATGATCGAGAAGCACAACCTGCTGCACCTCGACATCAAGCCGCGCAACCTTTTCCTCATCAGCGACCGCGTCAAGGTGGCCGACTTCGGACTGGTCAAGCACCTGGAACGACAGGGCGGTTCGGGCATCCTCGGCGGCGTCACACCGCTGTATGCACCACCTGAAACGATCCAGAACAAGATCACGCCGTTCAGCGATCAGTACAGCCTGGCGATCGTCTATCAGGAACTGCTGACCGGGCAGCGTCCTTTCAGTGGCAAGAACGCACGCCAGCTGGCGATGCAGCACCTGAACGAAGAGCCCGAGCTGCGCGGCCTGCCCGAGGCCGAACGGCCCGTTGTCGCTCGTGCCCTGTCCAAGGAACCGACGGCCCGCTTTCCGAACTGCCTGTCCTTCGTGCGTGCCCTCTACATGGCGCGCTCGCCGGCGCGGCCCGAAGTGGAATCCGCCACCGCATCCGGCATGCGTCCCAAGACCATGGCCGACACCATGGACGACATGCTGATGGGCGGGCCGCCTGAAGCCGTTCAGGAACGGGCGACGCCCTTGCCGGCGCGTCCATATGGGCTCGAG
The DNA here is from genome assembly GCA_019752375.1 of Gemmataceae bacterium. Classification (GTDB taxonomy): domain Bacteria; phylum Planctomycetota; class Planctomycetia; order Gemmatales; family Gemmataceae; genus JAIEMG01. The sequence goes on from JAIEMG010000197.1 coordinate 10,216, forward strand.
GATGCGGACATCGAAGTGTCGGAGCTGGGCATCACCGTCGCTCAGCCCCAAACGGGGACGTTGCGGCCGACGCTCATCCTTGGCCTGGGAAACTTCGGGCGGCGCGCCCTGATGGAGCTGCGTTGCCGGTTCCTCGACCGCTTCCAGGACCTGAGCAAGGTACCGTTGGTGCGGTTCCTGTACGTCGACACCGATCCCGAGGCCGTCCGCTCCGCGACGCGCGGTGCTCCCGAAGTTGCACTCTCGAACGGTGCCGTGTATCACCTCGGTCTGCAGCCCGTCGGCAATTACCGGCGGCGGATGATCGACCACCTCAACGAGTGGTTGCCGCGCGAGAAGCTTTACGGGATTCCGCGCTCGCTGCAGACGCAGGGCTCGCGAGCGCTGGGCCGCCTTGCGTTCGCGGACAATCACCTGCGTTTCATGACACGGCTGAAACGCGATCTGCAGCAGGCCACGCATCCCGACACGCTCTATCAGTCGGTAAGCCAGACGGGCCTGGCGTTGCGCGAGAATGTGCCGCGCGTCTACGTGATCGCGGCAGCCGGAGGGGGCGGCAGCGGCATCCTCGTCGACCTGGGGTTCGAGCTGCGCCGAATGCTCAAGCAGTTGAAGTTCCAGGATGCCGACGTCATCGCCTTCCTGCTGTGCGGCGCGCCCAGCGACCCGGCAACACCCAAGGCGGAGCAGGCCAATGTTTATGCGACGCTGACGGAGCTGAACCACTTTTACGATGCCGGCAGCCAGTTTGCGGCGCAGTACGGCCCGGATGCGCCGCGCATCGTCGAGCAGGGGCAGCCGTACAAATGCGTCTACCTGATGCCGCTGGCGCACCGCAGCCCCGAATCGTTGCGCGACGCCGTGGCCCATCTGGGCAGTTACATCTTCCATGACGTGAGCACGCCGGTGGGCTCGCGCCTGGACCGAAGCCGACACGTCCGTCGTGCGGAGGGCGTCACGCCGTTCCGCAGTTTCGGCACTTATGCAGTGTGGTTCCCGCGCGGCCTGCTCTTGCGTCTGGCGGCCCGCGAGATGTGCCGGCGCTTGATCGAGGAATGGCAAGCGGCCGGCGACCCGACATCGCCCGAGGCCGTCGAGGCCGCGTTCTCGCAGGCCGTGGACGAACCACAGCTCAAGCCCGAGGCGATCGCCGCACGCATCGAGGAAAGCGCCAAGGTGCCGCACGAGGGCACGCCCGGCCAAGCCCTGACCAAGCTGCTGACGCGGCTGGAGGAACAATCGCAGCAATCCGTCGCCCAGGAAGATCCCGGCAACTGGGCCAAGCAGACGCTGACGCGGTTGCAAGAGTGGATCGGCGCCGGCCCAGGCGGCGAGAGCGAGAGCGGCTGGCGCAAGAGCAAGCTTGGCCGCGTGTTGACCCAGACCACGCAGCAGGTGGCCCAGGAATGGGACGAACGCCTGGCCAAGGTGGCGTTCAGCGTCATGGAGCACCAGGGCCGGCGCCTGGCGTCCGCCGAAGCAGTGTTGCAGCGTTTCCTCAAGTTCTGCCTGGAGTCCACTCACGCGCCGCGTCAGCGTCTGGAGCAGCAGTCGCGCCGGACCGAGCAGAGCTGGTATGCACTGGGGGCAGCACTTGAAACGTGCGTCGCGGGCGGCGGCGGCTTTAGTTTCTTCGGCGGACGGTCGCGCAAGATCCTGCGGGCGTTCGTCGATCACGCGACGACCTTTGCCCGTCAACGCCTGGCTGAAGAAGTCGCCGCGGCCGGCATTCAGTTCTTCGCGCTCCTGCATGGCCGACTCGAAGAGCGCGTGCGCGAGATCTCCTTTTGCCGCCAGCGGCTGCGCAATCTGCAAGAGGGCCTGGAAGCGGCACCGGAGGAAGCGGAGAGTATCACCGCGGGCCGCTTCGCCATGGACGTGACGCCCGGCGCCGCGACGCCGGTGCCTTCCGCCGAGGCGTACTGGGAAGCGATCCGCGAATCGGACACGGTCTACATTGTCCTGCCCGACGGAGAGAACGACCTCGAACGCGCGGCCGACCGCTTCGTCCAGATGCTGACGCCGGACCAGAAGGGCCAGCTCGACCAGGCACTGCAGGAGCGCGTCCTGACGCCCCTGGGCGGCTTGCACCACATTTGCGTCAGCAGCGGCGACCTCCTCCGCAGTCTTGCTGGTCCGCTAACTGACCAGGCAGCCGAAAGCCTGGGCGAATTGCTACCAATCACGGACGTGGCCGAAGTGGAGTCCTCGGCTGCGGCCGCGGGCAAAAGCGATATCCGTTCGCGCGCGCTGACGCATTACACCAACGCCGCACCGATGGTTTCGGGCAAGGATGAGGGCAATCAGCAGGCCTTCTTGTTGCTGCCCGCCAGCGAATCCGGGAAGAGCCTGGGTGAGCAAGCCAAGCAAGCCGTCCCAAGCTTGCACCTGGTGCGCGTGCCCGGCCAGGCAGACTTGATGTTCTGTCGAGAGCAGGGCTATCTCAGTGCGGAAGACTTGCAGAAACTGCTGGGCTACTGCCGGGCGGCCTATCGCGACATGTCCGCGATCCCCAACCTGTCACCGCACGCTCGCTTTGACATCACCGACTGGGTGCCGCTGGATCCGTAACCCGAAAAACCGACCGGCGGGTGCGCCGGACATTTCTGTCCGGCCGGATCTGCGCACGGACAGAAATGTCCGTGCCACGGGAAATCGCCCGTCACGCTTCCGCAAGCGCTATGTCGTAGGGTGCGTCAAGCGTACTCGCGCGGACGCACCGGACCCGCGCGGATCCGTCACGTGCTTGCAAGGTTCGATGCGTCCGCGCGAGTACGCTTGACGCACACTACAAACAATGGGGGGCCGGACATTTCTGTCCGTGCCGCAGGCTAGAGGCTGCATTATTCCGGCGCAACCGGTGCGAACACTTCATCGACCGGCTTGCCGTCGCGGACGTTCCGGTTGCGCTTGAGCAGTTCGTCAATTTCCTCGCGCTGCAGCTCTTCGCGCTGGAGCAAGGTCTCGGCCACCAATTCCAGGTCGGTGCGGTTCTTCTCGAGAAGTTCGAAGGCACGCGCATCGGCCTCGCGCAGGAGCTTTTGCACTTCCTCGTCGATGATGCGTGCGGTGCCTTCGCTGAAATCGCGCTGCTCCTGGATTTCCTTGCCCAGGAACACGTGTTCCTCGCCGATGCGGAAGGACATCGGGCCAAGGCGCTCGCTCATGCCCCAGTGCGTCACCATATAGCGCGCCAGCTTGGTCGCCTGTTTCAGGTCGTTCTCGTGGCCGGCGTAAGGCTGGCCGAACATCAACCGATCGGCCGCACGGCCGCCCATCGTCGCAATCAATCGCGATTTGAAGTAGTCCTGACCGCGGTCGTAGCGCTCTTCCTCCGGAATAAACCAGGTGACGCCCAGCGCCTGCCCGCGCGGAATGATCGATACCTTGAGCGGACGATCGGACCCGGGCTCCAGCCAGGTGACCAGCGTGTGGCCCGCCTCGTGGTAGGCGGTGTGCTTCTTTTCGTCGACGCTCAGCATCTCTTCGCGACGCGGTCCAATCAGCACACGATCGGCTGCACGCTCGAAGTCGCTCAGGTCGAGCTTGTTCTTGCCCTCGGTCGTCGCTAGCAGGGCTGCTTCGTTCGCCAGATTGCGGAGGTCGGCACCCGTCATGCCGATCATGCGGCGGGCGATCATTTCGAGGTTGACGTTGTCGCCCAGCGGCTTGTTGCGTGTGTGGACCTTGAGGATTTCCAGCCGGCCCTGCCAGGTCGGCCGATCGATGGTGACGTGGCGGTCGAAGCGGCCCGGACGCAGCAGCGCGGGATCGAGCACGTCGGGCCGGTTGGTGGCCGCGATGACGATCACCGTCTCGGTCGGCTGGAAGCCGTCCATCTCGCTGAGGATCTGGTTCAACGTCTGCTCGCGTTCGTCGGAGCCGCCGCCGACGCCAGCACCACGCATGCGGCCCACTGCGTCAATTTCATCGATGAAGATGAGGCAAGGCGCGTTCTCTTTGGCGGTCTTGAACAGATCGCGGACGCGCGACGCGCCGACGCCGACGAACATCTGGATGAACTCGGAGCCGTTGATGCTGTAGAACGGCACGCCCGCCTCACCGGCGACAGCCCGCGACAGCAGCGTCTTGCCGGTGCCGGGCGGGCCGACGAGCAACACGCCCTTGGGCACCACCGCACCCAGGCGCTGGAACTTCTCCGGGCTCTTGAGGAACTCGACGACCTCGCGCAGCTCGCGCTTGGCGTTTTGCATGTCGGCCACGTCGTCGAAAGTGATCCGCATCTTGCTGCGGTCGTAACGGCGCGCGGGGCTCTTGATGTAGTTGTTGAGGATGCCGCCGCCCAGCGGATCGCGGAAGCGCGGCAGCAAGAACAGGAAGATGATGCCGAGCACGACAATGGTCGGCAGCAACATCATGAAGAGGGGACCAATCCAGGTGCCGGGGCCTTCCTCGCGGGCGATTTTCAGGTTCGGATCGTCCTTGCGCAGCTCATCCGCCAGGTTCTTCTCCGACGGCGGCAGGAGGGTGTTGAACTTGCCGCTGCGCGAAATCTTGTAGTCCTCGCGGGCCTTGTCGTTGGGGTCTTTCAGCTCGCCGATGAGGGTGTCGTTGCCCGTGAACGTGACCTTGCTGAGCTTGCCGGACTTGGCCAGGGCACGGAAGTCCGAATAGGCGATCGTGCTGCCGCTACCCAGCGGAGGGAACACCACCATCGCGACCACGACGGTCGCCAGGATGACGAGCCAGATCCAGCTATTGGGCATGACCGGGCCGGGGCGTTTGCTTTTGGGGCCGGCAGGTGGCGGTGTCTGGCGCGCAGGCATGGATATTCCTCAAGTGCTCCCTGGCGATTCATCCTGGAACCGGGCTTCTGGGCCAGGCACTTAATTGTAGGATAGCAAAAGCCTGGGAACCTGACTACACGCTGTTCCGCAAGCACAACCCGCGCCAATCGCCGGGTTTACACGAGCCATGTTTCTCTCCGCACTGACATCCTGGTGGCGAAAACGACGCACCGCGCCGGCGGGACACTTACGCCTGATCATGTTCACCCGGAAAGGCTGCCATCTCTGCGACGACGCCTGGCACCTCCTGGAAGCGGCCCGACAGAAGTACGGCTTCCTTCTGGAGTCCGTCGATGTGGACCGCGAAGCCGCGCTGCTCGAGAAGTACGGCGGCAAGGTGCCGGTAATCGAGGTCAACGGCAAGATGCGTTTCTGGGGACGAATCAACCGCGTCCTGCTGGAACGGCTGCTGCGCGCGGAAGGGCAACGGGCGGAGAGAAAGGACCAGACCGCAGATTAGCTGCACGCGGGGCCAGACACGCTTGTCTAGCCGGCCAGACAAGCGTGTCTGGCCCACCGCACGCAGCCATTCGCCGCCGCATGAAGTATAGCTGCCGATCGTCTGCCCCGCCGCCAGTGCATTGGCGGACCAGGGAACTGACGGCTACGCTGCCGTGAATCTCGACGTCGCTCCTTCGCACGGCGTTGCACTTCCAGGTAGTGCCCGCTACCGGGTTTCGACACAAATTCGGTGGGACGGTCTTTCTCGGTGCCGCCAACTATGTAGCAGATCTTGCGCGTATCGCCGTCGAACTCGTAGATGCCGAAGATCTTCGTGCCCTTGAGGCTCTTGCCTTTCACTTCGCCGTCCGCGATCGTGGCGTCGAACGTCTTGGGTTTCTTGGTCGGATCGACCGTGAAGCTCGTGCGCTGGACGACTTTCTCGCCGACCCAGGTGCTGAACCGCCCATCGGCCGAGTAGACGTTCCGCACCTTCTCGAATGCCTCGGCAGCCACTTTCTGCCCGTCGCGCGTTTGGGCCGTCAGGCGCCAGATGCCTTCGAACTTCTTCAGCTCGGTCTTGGTGACGTCCTTCGGGTCGTCCGCGGCCATCAAGCACGCCAGCAAAGGGACCAGCAGCATGTGAGTGCGCATTGCTCACTCCGGGTCGAAAGAGGGGAACCGTCGCTGGGTCGGGAAGTCACGGGGCCTTTCGCCGTTTCTTGGGCTTGAGTTCGGGCGGTTGTGAAGTCGTCAGGGATTCGGATGCTCCCACCTTGGGCGGCGTCGGGATCGCGATCAACTGATCTTCAAGGACCTCGATGTAGTGCGGCCGTGGCTTGAACGGGAGAATACGGATGCGGTAGACAAATGCCCCACCGGGACCCAATGGGCCACGAAACTCGACAATGCGCGCTCGCCAGTCCGAGTAGCGAATCTTCACACGATCCCCCACCTGAAATGACGGAGTCGATTTCATTGTGGCCATCGCCCTGCCCTCCCATCGTCACCAAGGGGCTCGCCGAAGAATCTTGCGTAGCTCATTATACATGACGGTGTCCAGGGAAGTGGCCAGGCCGTCGCAGGATCCTCGCCAAGCCTGGACAGACGGAAGAGTGAGAGGGATCCCCGCGGGAAGCGCGGTTCCCTGGTGGGCCGCCACGTTGCGCCACTTGTTCAGTGCCGAGAGATCGTTTAGCCGCGATGCGTTCGCCGGGTCAGCCGCCAAGTCCAGCACGAAGCCAAAGCGCTCGAAGTCGTCCTTGAGATGCTGGAGGTTTGGATTTCCGCGGTCAAGCGTCCGATGCGCGGTGAATTGGTCCTGAATCAACAGTCGGAGCCTTGATCGCACCCTGGAAGCGACGACCATGGCCGATTCGGTGTAGATGTCTCGGCAGAACGCTTGAAAGTGCGCACTGAGCAGTACAACATAGCCGCGCAGGTTCTCGTCGATCAGGTGAATATTCGGAGGAGTTGCCGCCAGAGATGCGGCGCACTGAAGGTCAAATTGCCGCAGCCGAGCCATCCGATCATTCTGCCAGTGCAGCAAAGAGGCTGATGGCACCGCAGGCTCCCCGGTCCATTGCCACAGCGTGATCGCTGTCGCAGGCGATTACTTCCCGACCATTTTCTCGAACTGTTCCTCCGTCAGCACGGTCACGCCCAGTTCCTTGGCCTTGTCGAGCTTGCTGCCGGCCTTCTCGCCGGCGACGACATAGTCGGTCTTTTTCGACACGCTGCCCACCGCCTTGCCGCCCAGCTTCTTGATCAGCCCCTCAATGTCGCTGCGCTCGTAGTTCTTCAAGGTGCCGGTGACGACAAAGGTCTTACCATCCAGGTCGGTCGCGCCCTTGGGCTTGACCTTGGCGTCCTGGGTGAGCTTGACGCCGTGCGAACGCAGGTCTTGCACGATCTTGCGCTGCGATTCGGTCTGGAAATGAGCGCGGATATCCTTGGCCATGATCGGACCGACACCCTTGACCTGCGAGAGGCGCTCGACCGACGCTTCCATGAGTGCATCGATGGAGCCGAATTCGTCGGCGAGTAATTCAGCGACCGAGTCGCCCACGTGCGGGATCGCCAGCCCGGCCAGCACTCGCGCCAGGCCACGCTGCTTGCTGGCCGCGATGCCGTCGAGCAGGTTCTGGGCGGATTTCTTGCCCACGCGTTCCAGTTCCAGGAGCGATTCCAGGCTGAGCCGGTAGATGTCGGGGACCGTCTTGACCAGCCCCGCCTCGACGAGCTGGTCCACCATCTCTTCGCCCAGGCCTTCGATGTCCATGCGGTCGCGCTTGGCAAAGCTCTCCAGCGTTTTCTTGGTGCGGCCGACGCAGTCGCGAGACGTGCAGTAGTAAAACGTCTTCTTCTCGTCCGGCTCGACCTTCGATCCGCAGACGGGACACTTGTCCGGGAACTTGTACTCCGGCAGCTTTCCCTTGCGCAGTCCGGGTTCCGAACGCAGGACATACGGGATGATCTTGCCGGCCTTGATGACGACGATCGTGTCGCCCACGCGGATGTCCTTCGCGCGGATATTTTCCGCGTTGTGCAAGCTCGCATAAGTGACTTTCGTGCCGGCCAGCTGGACCGTGTCGAAATGGGCCCGTGGGGTGAGCACTCCGTTCTTGCCGACGAAAATCTCGATATCTTTGAGCTTCGTGATCGCCTGCTCCTGATCGAACTTGTAGGCCACCACCCAGCGCGGCGATTTCGCGGTGTTACCCAGGCGGCGGCGTTGATCGATGTCGTCCACCTTGATGACCAGGCCGTCCGTCTCATAGGGCAAGTCGCCGAGCTTCTTTTCCCAGCTGCCGCAATATTCGATGACGTTCTCCATATCGGTGAACGTCTCGACGTGCGGGTTGACCGGGAAACCATACTCGCCCAGTAGCTTCAACAGCTGCCGGTGCGACTGGATCGCGATCCCTTCGACGGCCCCCATGCCGTACGAAAACAGGCGCAGCCGGCGTTCGGCGCAGAGCTTGGGGGCGAGCAACTTGAGAGAGCCGGCGGTCAGGTTGCGCGGGTTGGCATACGGTTCCTTGCCGGCCTTCTTCTGCTGCTCGTTGACGCGAACCAGGTCTTCGCGCGTCATGTAGACCTCGCCCCGCGCTTCGAACAAATCGGGCGGCTTGTCGGTCGCCAGCCGCAGCGGCAGGTCGCGCACTGTGCGCAAGTTGTGCGTCACGTCATCACCCTTGTCGCCGTCGCCGCGTGTAAGGCCAAGAGAAAAGACGCCCTTCTCGTAGGTCAGGGAGATGGCGACGCCGTCGATTTTCAATTCGACGACGTAAGTGACGGGCTCGTTGCCGAGGAGCTTGCGCACTCGCTTGTCGAACTCGCGCAGTTCGGTCGCGTTATAGGTGTTGTCGATCGACAGCATCGGTTCGCGATGCGCGACGGTCTTGAAGCCCTCGATGGGCGCGCCGCCGACGCGCTGGCTGGGGCTGTCTGGCGTGAGCAGCTCCGGATGCTCGGTCTCGATCTTCTTCAGCTCGTCGAGCAGGCGATCGAACTCCCGATCGGAGATTTCGGGCTTCGCTTCGACGTAGTACTTGTGGTTGTGAAGATTGAGAAGGCGGCGCAGTTCTTCGGCGCGTTTGGCGATGGCTGCCATGACTTCCCCATGGTGGTCAAGGAGGCGGACCGGGTGGATTTGGTGGAATTGTGCCCGCCGCGCGGTCCTTTTGCAAGCGCCGTAGCCGATCCAAGCCCATGCACAGGATGCCGAGCACTGCCATGGCGCTCACCAGGTAGAGGAGCCAGAGCCAGCCCTCGGTGCGCAGCCTGTCCCGAAACTCGGACGGTGGCGGCGGCGACCCCGCTTCGGCGGCCTTGTCTTCCAAGACCGGCATGACCGCAGTGCCGAGTGCCGTCAGCACAAAAAGGAGGCTGACGATCAGCAGCGGGAGATAGAAGGGATTGCGGGGTTCGGATTGGGTCATGACGACGACTCGCGCTTGCCCACGGGCCGAAACCCGTGGGCAAACAAAACGCATCAGCTGCCGGCAATCCAGGGAGCATCGGTCGGTGTGTAATTCACCAGCTCGTCCGGGCGGAACCAGAGCGCAATCTCGATCGCGGCGTTTTCCGGACTGTCGCTGCCGTGGACCAGGTTGTTCTGCACGCTCAGGGCGAAGTCGCCGCGAATGGTTGCCGGCGGCGATTTGGTGCCATCGGTCGCTCCCATCAAGGTGCGTGCCACGGTCACGGCTTCGCGGCCTTCCCAGACCAGCGCCACGGTCGGGCCGGAGGTCAGGAACTGGAGCAGCGAATCGTAGAACGGCTTGCCCTTGTGGACCGCATAGTGCTTCTCGCCCAGGTCGCGGCTGGCCTGCACGAGCTTGAGCCCGACCAGGCGCAGGCCTTTCTGCTCAAAGCGGTGGGTGATGGTACCCACCAGGCGGCGCTGAACGCCGTCAGGCTTGATGAGGATCAACGTGCGTTGCATGACAACGGGCATCCTTCCAGCGGAGTGAATGAGCACGGTCCACGCCGGACCGCTGGGGGAATTGTAGTGAAGAACGATCGGTTCGGACGGGATCCGCGGTGGGAACTGCTCCTGAATTCAGGAAGCCCGGAAGGAAGGAACAAGCCGTGCTTGCCCCTACGTTCCGGGCTTCCTCAAGCACCGCGAGAGTTTGGCTTACCCCGGCACCTTCGACTGCTTCTGTGCGGCCGCTGGCATGCTGCGCTGACGCTGCCGGTTGGCGATCTCCTCGGCGAAGAGAGCGCGAACCTTGCGAGCGGCGATGCGGTCCGCCAGACGCGGCAGGAAACGGCCGACCAGTGCGATCAGCTTGCCCTGGAACGTGAGGATCGTTTCGCGCGTACCGCGTTCAATGGCGGCGAGCGTGGCGTCGGCGACTTCAACCGATGACATGCCGCGCATGTGGTCCATCGCCATGCGGGCTTTTTGCTCGATCATGTTCTGGGAGAAGTTCGTCTGCGTCAGGCCAGGGCAGACGACAAGGACGTCAATTCCGTCCTTGGCGAGCTCCGGACGCAGTGCCTCGCTGAAGCCCTCGACGGCGAATTTGCTGGCCGAGTAATCGCTCCGGGCCGGAATGGCACGCTTCCCAGCCACCGAGGAAATGTTGACGATTGCCGGACGGTTGCCGTGTTTCAGTACCGGCAAGAAGGCGCGCGTTGTCTCCACCAAGCCGAAGAAGTTCACTTCCATGATCTGGCGCAGGCGGTCGGCGCCGGCCTCGGCAAAGTGTCCGGTCGCGCCCACGCCGGCATTGTTGATGAGCACGTCGATCCCGCCGAACCGCTGCACGGCCACTTCGACCATGCGACGCCGATCCTCGGGCCGGGTGATGTCGGCTTGCACCACTTCGAGGATTCCACGCTCGTTCGGAATGTCCTGAGAGAGTTCCTGGAGCAAGTTGCCGGACCGTGCGACGGCCAAGACACGTGCGCCGCGCCGGGCGGCGGCCGCCGCCAGGGACTTGCCGATCCCCTGCGAGGCACCGGTGATCAAAATGCGCGAACCCTCGATGTTGCGGCGAGTCATGGTCGTCGTCTCGTCGGGATTTCCGGTAGTCCCGGAAAGAAGTGGTGGTAATCAACACTTACCACATCTCCGCCGATGCGACTCCAATCTACTTGCGCATTCCGCGCCACTTACCGGAGCCGCCGTTCAGCCCGTATCGAGTTTGAGGAGTTTGCGGGAAATGCCGAAAGAAGGGGCTTACTTGACCTGAAAAACGTAGGCAGTGCCGTTGCCGTTGGCGGTGGCCAGGTGCCGGCCGTCCATTGCGAATGCCACGCCGCGGACCGGGCCGTTTAGCTGCCAGTTGCCGACGACCTGCCCGGAGGATGTGCCGTGAACATTAACGCGTCCATCAAGGCTGCACGAGGCCAGTCGTCCGCCGTCGGGCGTGAAGGCCAATCCGGTGACCGCACGGGTATGGGCGCGCGTCCACTTGATGGTGCGCTGCTTCGGCGGATGTGCCGTGACATCCATGAGACGGACGTCGCCGGCGCTACCGTCCACCCCGCCCACGGCCAGCGTCTTGCCATCTGGAGCGAATGCCAGCGCTCCAATGGCATTGAGTGCCGTTGCCACCGGTATCCCTTCCTTGGCGGTCTCGAGGTTCCACAGCAACACGGCGCCGCGCTCATCGCCCGACGCCAGCCACTTGCCGTCGGGAGAGAAGGCCAGGGCGACGACGAATGCCTGATGTCCTCGCAGAAGTCGCCATGGCTGGGGCTTGGGTCCGGACAGGCTGCAGACACGCACGCTGCCGTCCGGCGCAATGCCAACCGCGACAGTCTTGGCGTCGGGAGCGATGGCCAGGGCCAGCGCCCGGTTTGCCGGCAACGGCTGATTCGGCAATTCTTCGCTGGCCAGCGTGCCTGCCTCCGACTGGCGCCACAGCTGCACGCGCGCACCGAACATCAGTGCGGACGCCAGCGTCTTTCCATCCTGTGCGGACGCCAGCCAGAAGAACTGGTGCGTGGCGTTGCTCAACGCCGCGAGCTTCAGCTCACGCGTAAGGTCCCACGTCCAGACCGGCTCATCGCCGTCATTGGAACTGAGCAGCTGCCTGTCCCCGGGGCCAAAGATCACATCGTTGGTCATCCCCGCAGGAAGATTCAGCGGCGCCGTCTCGCGCAAATCGGGCATCAATCCCCATGTTCGGATCGTGCAATCCTGCCCGGCGGTGAGAATTCGTGTCGAGTTGACAACAAACGCCACGCTGTTGACCCAGTGGGGCAATCGCTTGAATCCAAGACTCTCTTTTCCCGCAGTCAACGACAGATCCCACAGCCGCAGTGTCAAGTCCGTGCTGCCGGATGCCAAGCGGCGGCCAGTCGGAGCGAATGTGAGAGCGTGAACCGCCCCCGAATGCCCCTTGAGGACCCGCGGCTCGGCATCGTCGGTACCAGCCAAGTCGTGAACGCGGATCAGCTGGTCGATACCCCCGGCAGCCAGCAGCGGCTTCTCGCGCTCAGCGCTGAAGGCCAGCGCCCGCACGCCTTTCTCGCAGTCGTTAAGGGTGCGCAGTTCCTTCGCGGTATTGCCCGTGACGTCCCAAAGGGCGACGTAGGCATCATCGCCTGCCACGGCCAGAGTGGCGCTGTCCGCGCTGAACGCCAGCGCGCGAATGTGTCGGGCGAATCGAATTGTCGCCGCCTTGGCGCGTGGACGGCGTCCTTCCTTGCAGGGCTCAAGGTCCAGCAGACGAACGTACCCAGGCATGGCAGGCGCACCCGGCGGCAACACGTGCGCCAGGGTGCGGCCATCCGGCGCAAGCGCGATGCCCTCCTGGGCACCTCCAATCCCGGTCATCAATTCCGTCCGCTCCCGAGGCTTGCCCGTCGTCAAGTCGTCCCAGAAGCGGAGCTGGTTGTCCGCACCCGCGGAGAGCAGCAATGGCGAATCGGGCAGGAACGCGACCCAGTACACCGCGGCAGTGTGCCCGGACAGCACGCCCTTTTCTTGCATGTTCGTGGCGTCCCACAACCGGATCACCTGGTCGGCGCCACCGCTGGCGGCCAGATTGCGCTGGGCATGGACGGCCACCGACCGCGCCGGGCCCCAATGTCGTTGCCGCCGTTCCCCCAGGACGGCAACGACGTCGCCGGGGACTCCCGCACTTTCACTGGAGGGAATGTTGTCGTGTTTGAGGGTATCCAGCGGCGAAGGCAACTTCATCAATAGTCGGGCCGCATCAATCTCCTGGCCCGTGCCCACTTGCTCGAGCCTGAAGCGAAGCACGTCGCGACGCAGCACGTCGATATTGGCCTTGGGGTCGCCGGCCCGTGCAGTCAACTCGGCCAGTGCCACCGAAGCGGGGTCGTCGGCCCCGGCTCGGCGCGTCGGTTTCTTCGATCCCATCGACACCAGCGCGAGTGCCAGGACGATCATGCCGGCCAGCAGCAGGGCAACGGCTCCCAGCACAATTGGCCACTTGATTTGGCGCCGTGGCGGAGTGGGGAGGGCCAGCGGCGGAGCCACGGCGCTGTTTGGACCGGTTCGCGCGGGCACGGGAGCGCTCGGCGAAGTCTGGATCGCACGGTTGAACGATTTGTTCCGTTGCAGATCATCGAGAGCAGCCACCAGCTCGCTGGGAACCTGAAAGCGTTCCTCGGGGCGCTTTGCCATCAGCTTCTGTACGATGGCCGTCAGGGGCGGAGGAATCTCCGGACGAATCTTGTCCACGGGGCGCGGCGTCTCGATCCGATGCTTGAGCAGCTTCTCCATCGGCGTGCCGCCGGGAAAGGGCACCTGGCCGCTCAGCAGGTGATAGAAGGTGCAGCCCAGGCTGTAGAGATCGGAGCGAATGTCCGCCTTGGCCGAATTGGCGGCCTGCTCGGGCGCCATGTAGTCCGGCGTGCCGACCACGCGCCCTTCCTTGGTCAACGCACTGACCGAATCGACGCCCTCGGGCGGGTCTTGCAAGCGAGCAACACCCATGTCGAGGATCTTGATCAGATTACCCCACAGCGAGCCTTCGGCCGGGCGCGCCACCAGCAAGTTGCTCGGCTTGATGTCGCGATGAACCATGCCCTTTTCGTGGGCGTGCTGCAGGCCCAGCGCGGACTGCCGAATGTAGTCGCACGCTTGCGCCACGGGTGGCGGTCCCATGCGTTTGAGCAGGCTACTGAGGTCCACGCCTTCCACATACTCCATCACGAAGAAGTGCATGTCCCCCATCTGATCGGCGTCGAGCGCCATCACGATGTTGGGGTGCGACAGGCTCGCCGTGGCCTGCATCTCGCGCTTGAAGCGCTTGACCGCATCGGGGCTGTTGAGATGTTCCTTGCGGATCAGCTTGACGGCGACCACCCGGTCCATGCGCCGATGGCGGGCCTTGAAGACCTGGCCCATGCCGCCTTCGCCCAGGCGCTCGAGCACCAGGTACTGGCCGAGGACCAAGTCGGCGCCCCGGCCGGCCATCAGCTGATTGATCTGGTAAGGCGTCAGCCAGTTGCGTTGCATCAAGTGCTTGGCCAGGACGCGCGGATCGGGGAACTGAGACTGGAGGCGGGCCAGCTCAGTCAGCTGCTCCGCTTCCAGAACCTTGTTCTGGCGGATGGCCTCCACGAAACTGACGCCGGACTCGGTCACCATCAAGCCTCTCCCGACCTCGCGGTCTGGGCGGGGATTAGAGCACAGGGGCGAAGCAGACGATTTCCCGGCTCATGGCGGCGAGGCCGGCAACAGCTCCGTGTACTCCGAATCGTCTTCCGCCAAGCCCCACTTGGACCGCTGGAGGATCAGGTCGTCGTTCATCTCGTCACGCGAGAATACCTTCCGCAGTCGGGTAAGGTACTTCCCTTCCTGCACCACCGGCGTCAGGGTCTTCAACGTCGCCAGGGCGGAAGCCGGCGCGGCACGCACCAGGTAGCCGAACGGGTGGTCCTTGTAGCACTTCGCCTGCCGCTGGGCAATGACCTTGAAGATGGCTTCTTTTCGCCGACCGTCCTTGAGGTCGGCGACAACAAAGCCTTCGTCCGGATCCGGCACCGTCTCGCCAAAGGGAGCGTCCCCTCTCATGATCTTTACATCACCGGACGTGATGCGGTGCGCCCATTCCAGCGCGGTGGCGCTCCTTCCCAGCTTGTTCGGCTGCGGGCGCGTGCGATTGACAAAACTCCAGCCCAGATCCTGTCCCTTTTTGAGCAAGGCGGGCACGTCCTTGTCGATGGCCTTGAGCCAGTCGTCGGCCTTGCCAGGCAAATCGTCGCTGCCAAATGCTCCTCGAGGGAACCAGCCGCGCGAGTTCAACAGCATGGGCACCCACTGGTACTGATACGATAGTTCGCCGGGAAGGTCCACCTTGTAGGGCGCTTGCACGTAGAGCGTCAACTCGACCGGCTCGCGTGTGCGCGGTTGGTTGATGCGCAGGGGATACACCAGTCGATCCGATGTAAATGTAAACCGCATCGGCTGCAGTTCGCCACGAAAGGCGTCGCCCTTCTTCGGAACCTGGGCGGGGTCGAGCATAAGGATGGTGAAGAACCACCGCTTCTCGGCGTACGCCTTCAGCACGTCTTCTGCCCCCGTGAAGTCGAACTGGTGCTGCTTGAGCCATGTGAACAGGTCTTCCAGACGCTCGGGACCAAACGTCTGATGCTTCACGACGCCGATCTGCTCTTCAGGAAGAACACGCAGACCAACCGAACGTTTGACGTCCTCCTCGTCGCGCGGCGGATCCTTGAGCTTCGAAATCGGATAGCGACGCTGGTTCAGGATGGTAAGCGTGTCGAGTGCGGTGAAGAGCGCTCTGGACGCCGGCTCGACCGTCGGTTGTGCCGGCGTGACGATCAGGACGCTGAAATCGGCGCTGTTGCCCTCGAAGCGCGGCTGGAGCGTGAAGCTCTCCAGCTTCTTGTCCGGGTCCCAGTCCAGGAACGCCTTCTCGGCAAGCGGGTGAACGTCCTTGTCCTTGAACGTGAACGGACAGGAGGCCGATTCAGCCGGCGCGGGCAAACCGACGACGACGAGGAACAGGAGGACTGAACTGCGGGAGAGGAAGCGATACATGGGGGTGGTATGTTGGATTCGTGGAGGCCGTCAGGACGTTCGTTCGAGTGTAGACGAATCGCCGGCGCGGAGCGAATCTTTTTGTCCGGATGCGAGCGGCAAACACAAAGAGGGCCGCGCGCTTACAGTCCGAGCAAGCGCACGGCCCCCTTGCGAAATATAGCGCTACTTTTTCACCTTCACATGGAACCCGGCCGCGTTGAGCGCCTTGACCACCTCGGCGGCGTCGAAGTCGCCGGTCACGTCGAAGGTCGTCTCCTTGGGCTTGGCGGTGTCGCCGGCGACCCCGTCCACCTTCTTTACGATGCCCTTGATGGCCTTGCAGCACATCGGGCAGCAGTTGTGGATGCCGGTCAGCGTCAGCGTCTTGACCTTGCCCTTGCTGACGCCGCTATCATCCTTGATCGACACTTCCTTGTTGCTCGATTCGCCGTG
The DNA here is from genome assembly GCA_019752375.1 of Gemmataceae bacterium. Taxonomy (GTDB): domain Bacteria; phylum Planctomycetota; class Planctomycetia; order Gemmatales; family Gemmataceae; genus JAIEMG01. The sequence continues at coordinate 26,401 of JAIEMG010000197.1, forward strand.
ATAGCCGGCGGCAGCAAGGGCGTCGAGGGCCTTTTGCGCCGTCTTGTCGTCGGGCGCGGTGATGGCAACGGTGCCAGCCTTCTGATCGCAGGCTGCCTTGACGCCATCCACGCCCTTGACCGCCTCCGCCACGCCCTTGACACACGCGCCGCAGCAGAGGTGGACGTTCTTCAGCTCCACCTTTGTCTCTGCCCGCGCAACGCCAGCGACGACCAGCAGCGCGCAGAGACTGGACACCGTTGTCCATCGAGTCGTTTTCAAGTGAGCCTCCCTTGGTGCGATACACACAATGGCTTGAAGGGGCAAGCGCACGCTCGGCAACCCTCCATCCATGTTCAACGCTCGTCGATGACCGAAGTCTCGCCGAATTATCGTACGTCGATGCGGTCCCGTCAACCGGCACGCCGACTGATGCAGCGCCGATTCCTTCACCTCGATCGGAAGGGACCGCGGCACGGCGAGGGAAGGCCAATCTCGTGAAATCGCATCGCCGACAGTGGTGCGGGCGACGGAAAACCGGTGTTTCCTGTTTGACTTTGCGCGCCCACTCCCGCAAGATTTGCGCCCGAGGGAGAGACGGATGGGGCGGCAGATTTCGAACACAACAAGGGAGGTTCATCCAATGAAAAGACTTGTCATCGCCACGTTCGCCGCGTTTGTTTGCGCGGCGTTCGTCAATGCGGAAACCATCAAGCTCAAGTGCGACGGCGTCAAGTGCGACGCCTGCGCCAGCGCCATCAGCGACGCCGTCGGCAAGGTCGCGGGCGTGAAGGTCAAGACCGATCCGAGCAAGCAGACGCCGGTCGTCACGATCGATGCCGATCTGAAAAAGACGGATATCGGCGCCATCGGCAAGGCCGTTGCCGGTGCTGAGACGCCCCATAAGGAAGTCGAAGCCCCCGGCGCTTATCTCGTCGTCGACGCGCCGAAGCTGACCGCTGCCAACGCCAAGGACCTGGAAAAGTCGCTCAAGGGCGTCAAGGGCGTCAATGCCACCTTGTCCTCGGCAGACGTCAAGGCCAAGCAGCTGCTCATCAAGATCAACGATTCCGGCGAAGCCAAGCTCGCCGAAGTCACCAAGGCGCTTGCGGCCTACACGAAGTAATCGTCCGGTTTCATTCATCCTGCATCGGCACGCCGCCCCTGGTCCGATCCGCAGCGCGCGAACGGGGGGCACGCCGGTCTTCCCGATCGCTTCCTCCACGCCACCTCCCTGTAAAGGCGGTGGCGTTGTTTTTTGCCTGGATGGTGCATTGCAGAACCACGGATTGCACGGATAACACAGATAACGGCCTGATGCATTGAGGCTCCCTCGCAGTGCTTTTGCGACCGGGGGAATCACGTCACTACATATCCGTGTTATCCGTGAAATCCGTGGTGAACTCTTCGGATTGCTTCTTTCCTGAGGATGGACCCCGCCATGGCCGACGCGTTCCAGGAATTCGCGCAACAGTACGTCGCCTATGGCTACCCGGTCCTTTTCGTCGGCGTATTGCTGGAGAACGTGGGCGTGCCGGTGCCGGGCGAGACGGCAGTGCTCGTGGCCGGCTTCCTGTCGAGTCCAGCCGGTGGCGGGCACTTCGACGTCATCTGGGTCATTCTGCTCACCGTCCTTGCCGCGGTGCTGGGCGACAACCTCGGCTTCTGGCTCGGCCATCGTTATGCGCGGCCCTATCTCCAGCAGGGACGGCGATTCCTGTTCCTGACGCCCAAAACGCAAGAACTCGCGGAAAGCTACTTTCACCGCTACGGACTGTGGACCGTGTTCTTCGCGCGGTTCATCACGGGACTTCGCGTGGTGGCGGCACTCTCGGCCGGCATGGCGGGCATGCACTGGGCTCGCTTCGTCGCCGCTAATACGGCGGGTGCGATCGCATGGGCCGTCACCATGAGCTTGCTGGGCTACTTCTTTGGCAACAGCTTTGAGTTGCTGCACACGTACATCGGCCGTGGCGGGCTGATCATCCTGAGTTGCGTGGTGCTGATCGTCGGCTTGCCGTACCTGCTGCGCCGCCTGCGCACCATGTCGTTTCGGCCGCTGGAAGGGCTGACGCGTGCCCAGATCGTGCAGCGAATGCTGGCGGCGATTGTTGAAGTCATCTGTATCGGTCTGCTCTTCACGCTGGCACGCGGGCGCCGCGGCACGCCTGTGGATCGAGAAATTCAGGACTGGATCGCCGCCCATCCCCTGCCATGGCTCGACACCGTGGCCGTGATTGGTGCCAATGTCGCCACGCTGCCCGCGGCGACGCTCTGGACCGCGCTGATGCTCGTCTTTCTGTGGTATCGCGGTCGGCCGTGGCGCGAGAAGATGGCGATGCTCTGGGCATTGGTCGCCAGCGAAGCCATTGGCTTGCTGCTGGTTGGCCTGCTGCACGTGAACGAGGTGCAGCCCAGCTACACGAGCAGCTGGCCGCACGGTTTCGCGTCGCTGGTGCCGATGCGTGCGGTTGCGGTGTTCGCCATGATCGCGGCCCTGGTGCACCGCCAGGATTCCCGCTATCGACACGTGGCGCATGGCGTTGCAGGTCTGCTTATCGTGCTCGCGGGCTTCGGCGTGGTCTGGGCAAAGACGCAGTACTTTACGGAGGTAATGCTCGATTACGCGACGGGTGGACTGGTGGTGTTCGCGGGCTTGTGGTGGCTGGAAGGATACGGGAACGGAGTGATCGCGCCGTCACCTCCGGCGGCAACGGGCGGAACCGATGTCAATGCGCCTGCAGGCTCGCACTCAATTTGAGCAGCGCTTCACTCTCGATTTGCCGCACGCGCTCGCGCGTTAAACCCAGGCACTCGCCGATTTCCTTGAGCGTCTTCGGCTCCTCGTCATCCAGGCCGAAACGCATGCGAAGCACCGCGGCTTCGCGCGGGTCCATCTTGCGCAGAAGGCTCTGGACCTGCTCGCGGTCGTCGGTCTCGACCAGCTCGCTGTCAGGCGCCTTGGAGCGGCCGTCCATCAGCATCTCTTCAATCGACCAGCCTTCTTCCGCCTGTTCGTTCTGTGCCGGAGAGGCGGTGACGCGGATCGCCTTCTGGATGGTCGCCACTTTCTTCTTGGGCAGGCCGACCTTGCGTGCAATCTCCTCGGGCGTTGGCGTACGGCCCAGCTCTTCCTGCAGCTGGATGGACGCCCGGTGCCACTTGGCAAGCAGCTCGACCATGTGGACCGGCACGCGGATGGTCTTGGCCGTGTTGACCAGCGCTCGCTTGATGGATTGCTTGATCCAGTAGCTGGCGTAGGTGCTGAATCGCGTGTTCATCGTCGGGTCGAAGCCCTCGACGGCACGCAGGAGCCCCAGGTTGCCTTCTTCGATGAGGTCCGGAAGGCTGAGGCCCTTGCCGGTGTAGCTGCGCGCGATGTTCACGACGAGGCGCAGGTTCGCCCGTGCCATCTGATCGCGAGCCTCAAGGTCGCCGGTCTGGATGCGATAGGCCAGTTGCCGTTCTTGCTCGGCCGTGAGCAACGGCGTCTGGTCGATCTCGCGGAAATAAGTGTCCAGCGACGATTGGACCGCATCATCTCGATACTGGCGCGGTCGTGGCATGAGCAACTACCTGGGCGAAACAAGTTCCCCGTTCCCCAACTCTCCGCAGCGCGACGGACCCACTCACCGTGACCCTACTTGCGAATTTCGTGCCGCCTCATGCGCGGGTCCAGAGCGAATGCTCTTCGTCCCAGTATACCGGACCGATCGGCCCTGTCTACCGCTGGAAGGCACCGCTGAACGCTTTGCGTCGACGTCCTCCCGTCATTATCAGGCAGCCTCGGCTGGAATTTCCTCTTCGACGGGAACATCCAAGGCTGCCTGCAGCGCCCGCCGACCCGCCGCGGTGGCCTTATAGCAGCCGGCAACCGTGCCCGGTGAGCCCGCGGTCACCACTCCCGTATTCTGCTCCAGCCAATCGAAAGCCAGGAGCTGCCCGTGGAGGTCCACCAGGTCGCGGGGCTTCAGGCCGTCCATTGCCATCACCCGATCTTGCCATGCCTGCACATCCGCGACTTCTACATACCGTTTCAGCAGCTGGCGCAACGGTTCCGACGCACGCAGGCGATCGAGGTCTTCAAACATGGTTCTCGCTCCGGGCCGGGCGGCGACAGGCAACCGCTGAAGATCGGCGGCCCCGAAGCACCGGCTCCAGCGAGATGGAGCGCGGCAGCGATGGAACGAGGGAAGCTGGTGCGAGAATGCGGGTTGTACCGGCAATGCTCAAAAAGCGCGATGGGCGACCACGCAGCCGCCGAATTCGCTGTCGGCGAAGACTTCGCGCTGGCGACACTCCGAACGTGTCACGACTCAGAGGGTTGTTCCGGTTCCCCGTGGCAGCAGACCTCCCGGTCTGCCGTTCGAGACCAAACCGGCAGACCGGGAGGGCTGCTGCCACAGAAGACTCCGCCAAGCAAAACAAAGATATACCGATGAATGTCAACTGAATTTTGGCCGTCGCTGGTGTTGACGGCCAGCGTCGGTTGGGTCGGGGTCGGGGACCGTCGCGGCACAGGCTGGGCGAGCCGTGTCGGGCGGGCACCGCTACCGCCCGCCGCCGCCATGGCCAAGCCACCAATCGACATATCATTAAATGAGCTCTGTGCATCCATGAGTTGTAGCTCTAACTGCGCGGCAAGGTCGCTCGCCCGGCGTTCCCTTGATGACACGTCGCCCGCCCCAAGCTTTCCATCCGCTGCTTCGGGCCGCCACCTTATCCATTGCGAAGGCCGCAATCCGTGGTCCCTGACGGTCCTCGTCGGGGCGATCCTTTCGTTCGACCGGCGCTCCGTTGCGCCGGCTCACCCCGCCAAGGCGTTGGTGGTGGCGCGATCAACCGGGGTGATTTGGCAAAGCGCCAGCAGCGACGCGGAGGTGGCATCACCCCGCCAAGGCGTTGGTGGTGGCGCGAAGACCGTTGCTTGATCGAAGCGACTCGGAATAGATAGGGCTCTCTTCACAGCGGGCAGGCCGGCGGACGACCTGTTTCAGCGTGGTCCAGCGGCGAAAGTACTCGGCGGGTGCCTCGCGGGAACGCTTGCGCGGCCCACCCGGCCGGGCGACACGATGGGCTCTTTCACCGATCACTGCGGGCTCGCGCGTCGCTCGTTCACCAGTTCGCTCAGCTGTTTCTCCAAGTCGGGGAGGTTGACCGGTTTGACCAGGTGGCCGTCGCAGCCTGCGTCGTGCGAACGCTCCCGGTCTCCGTCCTGTCCCCAGCCGGTCAGGGCGATGATGGTCATGTCGCGGCCCCAATCGTGTTGGCGAATCCGGCGAGTCGCCTCCAGGCCGTCCAACCGAGGCATACCCACGTCCATCAGGACGACCTGGGGCAGGAACTGCCGCGCCACCTCGATGGCCTGGAGCCCGTCGTAGGTCGTACGGACGTCGTTGCCCATGAGTCCCAGCATCATGGCCAGGCTGTCGGCACCGTCGCGGTTGTCGTCCACGACCAGAATGCGACGCTTCGGGCCCGTCGCAGCCTGACCATTCTCGCGGGCCATCGTCGCGGGCTCCTCCGGAGTCGCCAGGACGGGCAGCGTGACGGTGAATGTGCTGCCCTGGCCCTGGCCGTCGCTCTGGGCCGTCACTGTGCCGCCATGCATCTCGACCAAGCCTTTCACGAGGGCAAGGCCGATGCCGAGACCGCCGGTCGAGCGCTCGATGGGCCGGTCCACCTGGGCGAACATATCGAAGATCTGGGCCAGCGACCCGGCGGGGATACCGATGCCAGTGTCCCGCACGGACACCGCCACTTCGCCGCCGCGCCGTTCGGCCGACACCCAGATGCGCCCGCCCCGCTCGGTGTACTTGACGCTGTTGGTAAGCAGGTTGCTGAACACCTGGGCCAGGCGGGTCAGGTCGGCGTCCAGGTAGACGGGCTTTGGCGGCAGCGAGACGGTCAGGTCATGGCCCGCGGCATCGAGAAGCGGGCGAGCCGTCTCCACGGCACTGCTGACCACGTCGGCGAGCAACACGCGCGAGCGACGCAGTTCCATCTTGTTGCGGTTGATACGGGAGATGTCAAGCAGGTCATCGATCAGCCGGACCATGTGCGAGAGCTGCCGGTCCATCATCTCGCGGGCGCGGTCGGCCGCGCCCGCGTCGCCGCCGGCGAGCCGCATCACCTGGAGGCCGTTGCGGATCGGGGCGAGAGGGTTGCGCAGCTCATGGGCCAGCAGTGCGATGAACTCGTCTTTCTTGCGGTCGGCGGCGCGAAGGGAGTCCTCCATCCGCCGCCGGTCCGTCACGTCGGTCCCCGTGGCGGCGATGAAGAGGACGCAACCCGCCTCGTCCGTCACGGGAGCCAGGTGGAGATCGACCACCCGCTCGCTCCCGTCGGCGATGAAGTAGTTGGTTTCTGCCCGAAACATCAGTCCGCCGGCAGCCTGGACGCACCCGGCACGGACCATGTCCATGAGCGCGGCCGACCGGTTCCACCAGCCGCAGTCCCAGAACGGCTTGCCAATCACTACTTCGCGGGCGAAGCCGCAGGCGTCGAGGCAGAGTCGGTTCGCCTCGATGACCCGGCCGTCCAGGGCCAGCACGCCGGCGAAGTTGGTTCCCTGCTCGAAGAACGCCCGGAACTTGGCATTGGCCTCGGCTGCCTGGCTCGCCTCCGCTGCTGCCCGGCGGTAACGCTCCTCGCTGCGGCGCAGTTCTTCCTCCGCCTGGATGCGATCCGTCACGTCCCGGCTCACCGTCGCGAAGGCGATCGGCTCCCCCGTTTGGGTATCCCGGATCAACGTAACCTTCTTCGAGACGGGCACGAGCCGCCCCGTCGTGGCGTTCCGGTAGCACCACTCCCCCTCCCAGCGGCCTTCCGCATGGAGGGCGGGAAGCATCTGTTTCTCGACGGTAGGCAGATACTCGGGGGGGACAAAATCGAAGAGGGACTTCGTCCTGGCCTGCTCGACGCTGTTCAGCCCCAGAAGTCGAAGCCCCGCGTCATTGAAGTACAGGATGCGGCCATCGAGCGAGGCCAGCCCGACGAGGTCGGTCGAGGTCTCCACGATGGAAACCAGTTGCCGATGCTCCCGCTCCGCGCGGACGCGCCGGCTGATGTCGCGGGCGACCTTCGAAGCGCCGACGATGTCTCCTTCCGCATTGCGGACGGGGGAAATGGTCAGCGAGATGTCGAGCCGGCGGCCGTCCTTGGACACGCGCACGGTCTCGAAGTGTTCGATCCGCTCCCCACGCCGGAGCCGCTCCAGGATGGCCCGTTCCTCATCCCGTCGCTCAGTCGGGATGATCAAGGTGATCGGTTGTCCCACCGTTTCCTGGGCCGTGTAGCCGAACAGCCGCTCCGCCCCGGCGTTCCACGACAGGATGATGCCGTCGAGAGTCTTGCTGAGGATAGCATCCTCGGACGACTCGACGATGGCCGCCAGACGTGCCTGCCCCTCTTCAGCTCGTTTGCGTTCGGTCACGTCGCGGAAGACCAGCACGCTGCCGACCGCGGCGCCGTCACGGCCGCGCATGGGCGCGGCACTGTCGTCGATGGGCCGCTCCGTCCCATCCTTGGCGATCAGCGCCGTGTGGTTCGCCAGTCCGACCACCGTCCCTTCGCGCAGTGCGCGCAGCGCGGGGTTCTCGGCGAGCTGGCGGGTTCTCTCATTGATGATGCGAAACACCTCGGGCAGCGGCCGACCGGCTGCATCAGTCAAGGCCCAACCGGTCAAGGACTCGGCCACGCCATTGAGGAATGTCACCCGGCCTTCGGCGTCGGTGGTGATGACCGCATCACCGATGCTGGCCAGCGTGATCCGCAGCCATTCCGACTGCCGTTGCAACTCCTCCCGCGCGTTGACAAGGTCGAACTCGCCACGCTGGCGCGCGGCCAGGATGCTCTGGGCGTTTGGCAAGGGCACAGAGTGCAGCAGGTGCGCTTCTCGCTCTTCGGACTCCATCACCAGCCTCCGATGATTTCCGTGGCAAGCGAGGTGTTGAACACGCCAGCGCGGATCAGACGAAGGGGCCGGGGGATGCCTCCGATCAGCTCGGTCGGAATGATCATGGCAATGACTCGTTGTGGTCAAATCGAAGCCCGAGCGCGGCGACACCCATGCGAAAATAGCTCGTCGCTCATGCATCCGCCATTGGATGGGCAGGACCGGTATGCTCGCCCTTCATTCGCGGCAAGCGAGGGATTGTCGAGAGCACGTCTTATTGTACGCGGGCCATCGAGAGATGCTACCGTCCTCGTCCCGGCGGGTGCAAACCCGTTTCTGCGCCCATCAGCCCGGTCACGAGGGCGTGGGCTTCGACCAAGCAGGTCGCGC
>JAIEMG010000019.1 GCA_019752375.1 Gemmataceae bacterium
CCACTATCTGGCCGTCTTGATGGCCAAAGTGGGAGCCCGTAGGACTTTTTCAGCCGTCTCCAGAGCCCGGTAACGAGGGGTGGTCGCCGTTCATTGAATCTTGAGCTGGCGAACCCACTCCGCTTCCTTGGCGACATCGGTGTCCGACAGGCCGCTGGCACGATGGATCTCGGCGCGGGCCATCTTGCCGCTGGTCATGTCCAGGGCCATCACGTCCACGAGCCCGTCGCTGCCGCAGCCGCAGCGTACCTGGATGGGCGACAGCTTCGGCAGGTTGGCCGGCAAGTCCTCGATCCACACCTCGCCGATGGAGATGCAGGCATCGACCTGGTGGGCCTCGCCTTGCAGCACCTTCACGCGTACGCGCTGCTGGTTCTCGATCACCGTGCGGTAGACGCGGCTGGCCGCGGCGGGGAGCTGGGTGTTCTTGGGAATCAGGATGTCGTTGACGCGTTCGTTTTCCTTCTTGATCTCGATGCCCAGGCTGTGCGAATTGACGTTGATTTCGATGATGTCGCCCAGCGCCTCGCGCAGCCCGTCGCTGAGTGCGATGCCGTTGTCTGTCCGCCGTGCCGCGGTGATGCCGGCGTGAATGGCGGCGCCGCGGGCCACCACCTCGCTGACCGCCAGCGAGTTGTCGGGCGGCTTGCCGCTGATGTCGCCCAGCATCTGCCGGGTTGCCGGCATGTGCGTCGAGCCGCCGACGAGGAGCACGCGATTCACCTTGTCCCAGGGGATGCCGGCCTGGCGCAATACCTGCTGCGTCGTCAGCCGCGTGCGCATGAGCAAGTCGCGCGTCAGGCCCTCGAAGTCGGCCCGGCCCAGCGGCACGCTCAGCACCTTGCCGTTGTGTGTGCAGGTGATGGTCGTGCTGGATAGCTTGCTCAGCGTGCGCTTGGCGCGTTCGGCGGCCGCTTGCATCACCGTCAGCGATTGCGGATCGGTGCGCGGGTCTTCGCCGTGCTGCTTCTGGAACTGGGCCGCGACATGATCGACGATGCGATCGTCCCAGTCCTTGCCGCCAAGCCGCACGTCTCCTTCGATGGCGACCGTCTCGAACCGGCGTTGCGACAGGCGCACGACAGTCACGTCGAAGGTGCCGCCGCCCAGGTCGTAGACAAGCACTGTCTGCAGTTGTTGGGGCAGTGCCTGCTCGGGCGACGCCTGGCCCTGGGCGGGCTGAAACGAGTACGCCAGTGCGGCTGCTGTCGGTTCGTCGAGGATATCGAGGACGTCGAGTCCGGCGATACGCCCGGCGTCCTTGGTGGCTTTGCGACGCGTGTCGTCGAAGTAAGCCGGCACGGTGATGACGGCGTGCTTGATCGGCCCGAGCCGCAGCTCGGCGTCCTGGACCAGCTTGCGCAGGATGATGGCGCTGAGGGTTTCGGGCCGGCACTCGCGCCCGGAAACGAGGCGGCCGAAGTTGGCGTAGCCCATGCGCCGCTTGATGAGCGTGGCGACGCGATCGGGATGTTCGAGGGAAACGTCCAGCGCTGCCTGCCCGACGACGGCTCCGCCCTCATCGAGGAGCACGGCACTGGGAGTCAGCATTTCGCCGTCGCGATTGGGAAGGGTGACGGGCTGGCCCCGGTCGTCCAGTGTCGCGATGGCAGAGAACGTGGTCCCCAGGTCAATGCCGACGACAGCCATTGTATGTTGCGGATTCGGGATTGCGGGCGTACGCGTCAGGTTTCATCGATTGTAGCCTGTGCGGAAGACTCGCGAAAGAGCAGAGGCCCAGGCCCCTTGGGAATGGCCCATTGGGGAATGACGAATCACGAAGCCCGAATGCCGAATCAATGACCAAGACCCAATGACCCAAGTTCAACGCGCGGCTTCCTCTGTTGGCCATTCGTCATTGGTCATTGATTCGGCATTCGAGCTTCGTCATTCGTCATTCCAGCAGGTCTTAGCCTTTCTTGCTCGTTGGCCGCACCATCACCAGACCGCCGTTGGGCCCCGGAACGGCACCCTTGACCAGCAGGAGGTGGTTCTCGGCATCGATGCGCACCACGGTCAAGTTGCGGGCGGTGACGCGGGTGTTGCCGTATTGCCCGGCCATGCGGATGCCCTTCTTGGGACGGCCGCTGCCGCGGTTGCTGGCATTCGACGCGATGCTACCGTGCTGCCGATTACCCTTCTTGACGCCGTGGCTGCCGCGCAAGCCGCCGAAGTTGTGCCGCTTCATGGGGCCGGTGAAGCCGCGGCCCTTGCTCTTGCTGATGACGTCCACGTCCGTCACCTTCTCGAAGATTTCCAGGAGCGTCAACTGCTTGCCGACGGTGAGGTCGGTCGGCGCTTCGAGACGGAACTCGCGGATATAGCGTTGCGGCTCGACGTTGGCCTTGGCCGGCAGCGTAATGCCGGCTGCGGTGCGTGCCCGCCGGCGCTTGGATTCCAGTTCGCCCGAGACGTGGCCGCGTTCCGGCCGGGTCGCCGCGCGACGCGGCTTGTCCTCGAAGCCGAGCTGCACCGCGTCGTAGCCGTCCTTCTCCTGGTTGCGCACCTGGAGGATCGGGCACGGCCCGATTTGCAGGACGGTGACGGGGGCCAGCACGCCCTTGTCATCGTAAACCTGGGTCATTCCGACTTTCAATCCGAGCAGACCGAGAGCCATGGCGGACGCGCCTTTCGCACAAGCGACCCGAGAGGTCCCCTCGGCAACCGGTTGGGTGCCGAAAGCCGCCGTCACCCGACCGCGGCAGAGGGACATCGGCGATGGATAAGAAGGGATATCGTATGCGCCGCGGAGGCTTCGGCCAAGGGCAATTGGCGGAACCTTGCTTGCCCCGCGGGCTCAAAATGGATTCACTTCGCCGATTTGCCCGGTGTCAACTCGCCCAGGCTCTGCACGCCCTTCAAGTCCTTGCTCAAGTCCTTGACGAGGTTGACGCGCTTGAGAAACAACAGGGCAAAGCACGTATCCACGACCGGTCCATATTCGTGCTGCCAGTAGCCGTCGGATTCCTGGCTGGCGACCAGCAGGGTGGCGCCCCAGGCATACCAGTCCTTGTTGCCGATGACACGCAGGTTGTAGCCGACGCCGACGCGTTCCAGCGACCACAGGAAGTAATAACCGGTTTGCGTGAACCCTGGCCGCGCCGGTCCCTTGGGCATCGCCATGCCGATGCCGCCGGCCAGGTAGCCAAAGCCGCGGCGAATGGCCGGGTCTTTCGCCAATTCGGGCACGTCCGCGGGGTTGGCGTTAGCCCGCATCGCGGATTCAACGGCATTGGCATAGCTCATCCCAAGGACCATGAGGGCCGCGCAGGTCATCGACGGCGTGGAGCCCGTGTCCTTGTTCATTTCACCGCGCGCCGACGGCACATAGCCCCAGCCGCCATCCGGGTTTTGACTCTTGCGAAAACGCGCCTCGACCAACGCCAGCGATGGGGCGATCGGGATGCCATAGCGCCGCGCTACCCACAGGCCGAGCACGGCAAACTGCGTGTTCGAGTCATCGCCGCGGCCCTGGAAATTGTCCGGCGCCGGCACTGCCTCGCGCCGCACCCTGGCCCATCGCTTGATCTGCTCCTCGACTTCCTTTGGGAGCGCCGGCGGATTCAGGCCATCACGCTCCGGTTCCTTCTTCTCACGAGTTCCGTCGTCGGCCCGGTCCTTGAGGAGCTTCATCAGTCGCTTCGCTTTGTCCGCCGGGCAGGGCGGACACAGGTAGCTCCAACCGCCCGCATAATACTGGCCGAACATGAGACGCACGGCCAGCGAATGAAGGAGCGGCACGTCGTCCGCGTCGCCGATTTTGTCGAAGAGGAGAATGAGCGTCGCGATGGTGTAGGTGTGCGTCGCGCCAATGCGCCATTGCCGGGACGCGGTGGCCCGCCTCTGGAGGAACTGGCTAACGCGGCGCAAGCGGCGCGGCTTTATTCCTTGGCCCCAATTCCAGCGGCTGTTGGCGCGGTATCCGCTGCCACCACCGGTGCCGGTCCACTCGGTGTGTCTTGCGTAGGTGAAGCCACGCCTTGACGAGCCGTATGCGCTAACCGCGCACGTACGGATCTGTGGGAGCCTTGGGTGATCACTCACCAAGAGCGACCCGGCTGGAGGCTCGCAGTTGCACGATGAACCGGCTGCGCCTGACCTGTGCCTGAGCGGCGGCGGTCTCCGGTTTGGCTCACGGCCCGACCGCCGCCGCGACCGCTTGCCCGTCCGACAAGGATGCCGGGTTCGTGATAATCACCTCCTCTGAACCGGTCAGGTCTTCCCAGCCGCCATCCTTGCCGAGCTTTTGCTTCTTCAGCACCTCGACGAAGTTCGCGTCGCGCGCCCCGATCCGGACCGGCATGCGTTGGACCTTGCCGTCCGCAACGCGAAAGCAGAAGTGGTGGTCGCCCTGGGAGACGACCGCGGCGACCGGCAACGCCAGTACATTGGGGTGCTCCACGGTGATCATTGCCGTGGCGTACATCCGGGGCCGCAATTTGCCGTCCGGATTTTTCAGGTCGATCTCGGTGCGCAGCGTGCGGGTCTTCGGGTCCAGGCCCCAGGACGAGCGGTGGACTTCGCCCTTGAATTCTCGATTGCGTAGCGCATCCACGCGCACCTGGGCCGGGGTCCCCTTGTTGATCAGGACGGCATCGCTCTCGGGTACGTCCACGAAGATACGCACGGGGTCGGTCTGGGCCACGATGAAGATCGGCTCGGCCTTGGCGCCGGAGGCGGGTTGGACGAAGTGTCCGGTGTCCACCGTCCGACGCGTGACCACTCCATCATAGGGCGCCTTGAGCCTGGTGTACTGGAGCATGGCATCGACCTGATCCCGGTTTGCCTGGGCCACGCCGACCCGGGCCTTCTTCACCGCGACGTCGGATTGTGCCATCTCCAGCCGCGCCTTGCTCGCCTCGGCACCGTACTGGCTTTCGTCGATCGTCTCCTTGTCGAGCACGGATTTGCCGGTGCGTGCCAGCCGTTCGAACTGCGACCTGGAGCGGCGATTCTCGGCTTCTGCAACGGCGACGCTGTGTGTGGCCAGTTTCAGCTCTGCTTCGGCCTGTTCGACCAGCGCTTCTTTCTGCTTGCGTTCCGCGTCCAGTTCCGGCGCCCATAGTTCCGCGAGCACAGCGCCTTTCTTCACCGGATCACCGATGTCGAAGCGGATGTTCTGGACGTAACCGGAGATTTTCGCGAAGACGGGGGTCTGCTCGAACGCTTCGATCTCTCCTGGTTGTTCCAAGATGCGGCGCAGCGTCTTTCGCTCCGGTTTGGCCACCTTCACGACCGGTGGCGCGGAGGGAGCGGCTTCGGGCTTGTGTGCGGGCTCGCCCGTCCGCGCGCAGCCCCCCACGAGCGACGTTACCGCAAACAGCGTAATCAGGAGGGCGTTGAGCCGAGCCATTTGGGTTCTCCCTGGATGGATGCGGTCGTGAGGCCGTGGCGTTCGGATGCGACGCTCGGGGGTGGTCCGTGATGGGCGCTGTCCGGATCGGAGGGATCCAGCGACGGCGAACGCTTTCCTCCCCAGCCCATCACGATGGCGAACAACGACGGCAGAATGAAGAGCGTGGCCAGCGTGGCCGCGATCAGCCCGCCGATGACGGCGCGCCCCAGCGGCGCGACCTGTTCGCCGCCCTCGCCCAGAGCCAGGGCCATGGGCACCATGCCGGCGATCATGGCGCAGCTGGTCATCAGGATGGGACGCAAGCGATGCTCGGCCCCATCCACGGCCGCGCTGACCGCAGCTGCCCCGCCGCGCCGCGCGCGTTCGGCAAATGTCACCAGAAGGATGGCATTGGCTACCGCCACGCCGATGGCCATGATCGCGCCCATGAACGACTGAATATTAAGCGTCGTGCCTGTCACGACCAGCGCCGCGGCCACGCCGGCAATTACCGCCGGGACTGTTGTCACGGCGACCAGCGCCAGCCGCAGAGACTGGAAATAGGCCATCAGCAAGAGGAAGATCACCGCCGCACCCATGACCAGGCCGATGGAAAGGTCGCGGAACATCTGCCGCATCGGCACCACTTGCCCGCGAACGTCCACATGGACGCCGCGCGGCGGGTCGCCGGCTGCAGCCACGGCCTTCGCCAGCTGGTCCGCCACGCGCCCCAGGTCCTCGCCCTGGATGTTGGCAGTCATGCTGACCAGGCGGCGCATGTTGTAGCGGTCGTATTCGCCCGGCATGGTGCCGCGGCTGATCTCGGCAATGTCGCGGACGCGGAGCGGTGGGCCATCGCCGTCCGAATGGATCCGCAGGAGGCCGATCTCCTGTTCGGAAGTCATCCGCTCCACCGGAATCTCGACCTGCACTTGAAAGCCGATGCCGGTGTTGGGGTCCGGCCAATACATCGGCACCATGTAGCGGCTGGACGATGTGGCCGCGATGACCGAATCAGTGACGCCCTTGACGCTGCCGCCGCTGCGGCCCAGTTTCTCCCGGTTCACCTTCACGTCCACCGTGGGATAGTCCAGGGTCTGCATGTACTGCAGATCGCGCAGCGCCGGAATCTTGGCGAGCTGTGCATGAATCTTCTCTGCAAACGCACGGTTCTCGGCCAGACGCGGCCCACTGACCGCCACTTCGACGGGCGTCGGCGCGCCAAAGCTCATGACCTCATTGACGATGTCCGCCGGTTCAAAGGAAAGGCGGATCCCCTTGATTCTCGCTGCCACGGCGTCCGGAGCCATGCCGTCGGCCGTCAGGCGTTCACTCAGCCAGCCTTCGAGCTTCGCCTGGAGATCGCGGCGCAACTGCTCTTTCAGTTCGTCGACGCGAACGCCGCTGCCGCGCTTGAACGCCACGCGCAAGATTGCTTCCTCGGGACCGCTCGTCCACAGGTACACGTTGTTGATCGGATAACTGGGCGGCACGACGCCGACGTAGGCGAGCGTGATGCCCACCCGGTCGGGCCCCACGACCTCCTGGATCGTGTCCAGGGTCACTTGCGTCATCTCCTCGGTCCGCTGGATGCGTGTGCCGGTGGGCGTCCGCAGCCGGAGCTGAAATTGTCCGCTATCCACCGACGGGAAAATCTCCGTGCCGAGCCCCGGATGGCCCATCGTCCACCACGCGACCAGAAGGATCGGCACCGCGACGTAGGCGGCCAGAGTCAACCAGCGCAAGGGCATCGCACGGCTTAACACGCGCGCGTAGAGTCCGCGAAATCGCACGAAGGAAAAGCGTCCTGCCCGCGCCGCGTTGCCCTCGACGTGGTAATGCCGCAACAGCCACACGGAAAGGACCGGCACCAGCGTGCTGGACAGGATGTAGCTGGCCACCATCGAGAAGCCGACTGCCAGCGACAGCGGCACGAACAATGCCCTTGCCGCACCTTCCATGAAGAACGAGGGGATGAAGACGGCGAGGATGCAGAGCATCGCGAGCAATCGCGGCACGGCGGTCTCGGCGTTGCCCAGTCGGACGGCCCAGGCGATGTTGCCCGTCCGTTCCATCTGCGTATGGATGTTTTCGACCTCGACGGTGGCCTCGTCGACCAGGATGCCGACCGCCAGCGCCAGTCCGCCCAGCGTCATCAGGTTGATCGTCTGTCCGGTCAGCCACAGAGCAATGACTGCGCCGAGCAGGGCCAGCGGGATGTTCAGGACGACCACGATGACGCTGCGCCAGTCGCGCAGGAAGAGCAGCACCATCAAGCCGGTCAGGATGGCGCCCAGCGCCCCCTCGGTGCCGACGCCCCAGATGGCGCGCGTCACGTACGGCGATTGGTCGAACTCGAAGCGAATGTCAATGTCTTCGGGAAGCGCCTTCTGCATCCGCGGCAGGTTTTCCTTCACCGCATTGACGACAGCCAGCGTGGACGCATCCGACCGCTTCGTCACCAGCATGTAGACGGTGCGCTTGCCGTTGACCAGGGCGTAACCGGTCGGAATGTCGGTTGCGTCGCGAATCTCGCCGATGTCGCGCAGGCACACGCTGGAGCCCGGCTTCACCGGGATATTGCCCAGTTCCTGAGGATTGGCGGCCACCGCGTTGACGCGCACGATGGGCATCTGGTCCTGGAGATAGACGTTGCCGGAGGGACTGATCGTATTGCCTGAGTCCAGTGCCCGGATGACCTCTTGTAGCGAGACCTGCTTGGCATCGAGCTTCTTCGGGTCGACCTTGAGAACGATCGTTCGCTGGCTGCCGCCAAACGGGGGAGGCGCGGAAACGCCCGGCAAGCTGGCGAAAATTGGCCGCACGTCGAACAGCGCCATGCGTTGCATTTCGCCGATGGTCCGGTTGGAGCCCTTGGCGGACACGACCAGGTAGCCGACCGGCACGCTGCCGGTGTCGAAGCGCATGACGAACGGCGACACGGTTCCCGGCGGCATGAAGGCACGCGAACGGTTGACGTAATTGATGGTTTCGGCCATCGCCTGGGCCATGTCGGTGCCGGGGTGGAAGTACAGACGCATGACCGCCACGCCCTGGATGTTCTTCGACTCCACGTGGTGGATGCCGGCGATGTAGAGGAAGTGGTATTCGTAATAGTTGGTCAGCAGCCCTTCCATCTGAGCCGGGTCCATGCCGCCGTAGGGCTGCGCGACGTAGATGACGGGCAGGTTTAATTCGGGAAAGATGTCGACCTTGCTACGGCTGACCGCCAGGACACTGCCGCCGACCAGGGCGAACATGGCGACGAGGATGGTGATCGGATGCCGGAGCGCAAAGATGATCGGGTTCATGGAGTCCATTCTGACGATGTCAGACGGGAACTCCAGTACTCGATGATTAAAAATCGCTAATCTGGGCGAACTTTATGGTCGGGCAGTTGGGAGGGTAGAGGTGGAACCGCCCCGATTTCGCCGGAACCCGCATCGGCTGAGCATGGGAATTGAAGCATCGCTTGGGCCGGATTGCCGAGGGCGCGATAGAGACGAAACTGGGCGCGGTTGTAGTCGGCGATGGCGCCGTAGTAATCGTAATAGGCCTGGGCTAACGCCTGGACCGATTGCACCGCTTCTTGCGGACGAATGACCAGGAGAATGAGGTTGCCGCCCGCCCGCTTCGTCTGCGTCATGCCCTCGACGTTTTGAGTCGCGGAATCGATCGCGTCCTTCAGTTCGGTCTCCGCCTCGCCTGCTCGAATGGCTGCCGACTGCACCTGGGCGAATGCCTGGGCCACCTGCGCCGCGACCAGGTCCTGGGTGCGGAACTGCTCGATGATCGCGGCCTCGCGTTCCGCACTGCGTTCGCGAATGCGGGCGCGGTTGCCGAAGCCCAGGTTCTGCAGCTCCCAGAGGACTTGCAGGTCCATCGAATTGCGCATGCTGGCATCGCCGATCCGATCGTTGCGGCCACCGCCAAAGACGCCGCTGGACAGCGTGCCGGCCGGGTTGGTGGCGGCGCCGCGCAGCAGCACGCTGGGCACCAGCGGCCGGAGCTTTTCTTCCTTCAGGCGGCGTAGCGCCGCCTGTACCAGCGCCTGCTGCGCGGCCAGTTCCGGCCGGCTGGTGAGTGCCTGGGCGATGAGGTCGTCCACGCATTGTCCGGGCGAAACGAGCGAGACTTCCAGCGACGGCGGCTCGACCGGGTCGACGACCACGCCCGGCTCCAGGTGCAGGACGCGGACGAGGTCGGCACTGGCACCGCGCCAGCGCTCCCGCGCTGCCGGCACGGCCTGCCGACGACGCGCCAGCTCGGTGCGAACGCGCGAGACTTCCACGGGAGGCACCAGGCCGCTCTTCTTTTCCAGCTCCGTGGTCTTCGCGACGACTTCTTCGGCCCGGCGCACGGCATCGATGGCGCCGGACAGTTCGCCGCGGGCTTGCTGCACATTGAAATATGCCTCGGCGACGGCCAGCATCGCGTCATTCATGGCGGCTTGCAGCGTCGCCTCGCGGGCGCGGACCACTTGCCGTGCAGCCAGCGGCTCGAACACCGCATCGGTGATCGCAAACGTCATGATGGGGCCGACGCCACCCATGAGACTGGTCTTGCTGGTGCCAAAGACGATGCCGCCGACGTCCTGGATCTGCCCATCATGACGGAAATAGTCGCCGCCGGTGACGAGGGTTGGCAGCCAAAGCACCTTGGCACGATCGAATTGAGCAGTGGCGACCTGGATGCGTGCCGACGCGAGCGCAATGTCGAGGTTCTGGACATTCGCCAGCTTCAGCGCGGTCGGTAGATTGATCGGGAGCGGTCGGTCGCACGGCGCGGGCACCGGAGCCACGAACAGAGCGGCCGGCGTCTTGGTCACTGGTAGCGGCATCGGAACGGGTGCCACTTCCTGCGTCATGCCCTCCCGGACGATGATTCCAGCCCAGACCGTCGTCCCGAGCAGGGTCAGCGCCAGGAACCTGAGCGTATGGACGCTTTGCATCGCCTTCGCCTCAAAGCTCCGCTAATCCCTCGGTTGCTGCCAGTTCTCTTGTGAATAAGTCTCATTGCACTGAACGTCCCCGACAACGGCTACACTCTGTATCGGAAGTTCCCGATCCCTCAAGACAGCGAACTTAGATTAAAAAGGGTTCACGACGTGACGGCGTAAAGGTCCGAAGAGTGCGCAGTCTGGGAAAGCGTGCCTCACGGCGCAATTGGGGCGGCGGTTGCCTGCGGGTAACGGCGTCGTTATGAGCGCGGCAAGAGCGATCCAAAAACCCGTAAGCGCCGGGGAAGGAAGGGGCCGTTGTGGCTGCTCAACGATTCAAGACAAGCCCCACGGCACCCGCCACGAGGATCACCAGCGGCTCGGGCACTTTTTTGAGCCCGAACAGGATGGCGAGCGTGGCCAGGCAGATCAGCACGGTGGGCACGTCAACAATGGAGCGCCGTCCCAGCACGACTGCGGCGCCGGCAATGGCACCGGTGGCCGCGGCCGTCACGCCGTCCACGAACGCCTTGATCTGCCGATTCTTGGCAAAACGTCGGAAGTACGGTGCCGGTCGTCGCCGGTTGAGCCGGGAGGAACGGATCGCTCGCGACGAGCGGGATTTGATGCGCGAGTTCGAGAAGCTGATGGAGGAGTGAGCCATCGGGCTCCGGCGAGAGGGACGCAATGGCTGTACCTTTTTTCGGCGCGGCCGACAACACACGGCGGAATCTGAATGGGGCCACCATTGGCAAACCGCGGTTGGCGCGGCGCCGACAGCGTGACGTGCCGGCGAACACGATCAGTGACAGCGAATCAACCACTTGCGCCCGTCGCGCGCGATGAACTCATCGGCACTCTTGGGGCCTTGCGATCCCACCGGGTATGACTGCAGCTGCGGAGCCTCGGGACGTTCCAGGGCGGCGATGTACGGGTCCATGATCTCCCAGGCGCGTTCGATGCCGTCGCTGCGCATGAAGAGCGATGCGTCGCCGTGGATGGCGTCTTGCAGGAGCCGTTCATACGCGTCCGGGATCACCACGTCGGCGTAGGCGTCGCGGTAGTGAAACTGCAGGTCGGCGGGACGCAGGACGACGCCTTCGGTGTCGGGCACCTTGGTCTGGAAGTTCAGGTGGATGCCCTCGTCCGGCTGGATGCACAGGCCGAGCTGATTGCACTGCAGCAGCGTGTCGGCCGGCAGCGGGAACATCATGTGCGGAGGACAGTGGAATTGCACGATGACCTCGGTGTAGCGCTTGGCCAGGCCCTTGCCGGAGCGCAGGTAGATCGGCACGCCGCGCCAGCGCCAGTTGTCGATGTGCAGCCGCACGGCGGCCCACGTCGGCGTTCGCGAGTCCGCCGCCACGCCGTTTTCCTTCAGATAGCCTTCGTACTGTCCGCCAACCACGTTGGTCGCGGCGTCCTCCACCCTCAGGACCGGGACCGATTCGAGGACTTTCAGCTTCTCGTTGCGCAAGGCACGGGCGTCGAATCGTGACGGCGCTTCCATCGTCACCAGGGTCATCACCTGGAGCAGATGGCTCTGGATCATGTCGCGCAGCACGCCGGCCCGATCGTAATAGGGGCCACGGCTGCCGACGGGGACCGTCTCTCCTACCGTGATCTGGACGTGGTCGATGAACTGATGGTTCCAGACCGGCTCGAAGATGGTGTTGGCGAAGCGGAAGACCAGCAGGTTCTGGACCGTCTCCTTGCCCAGGTAATGGTCGATGCGATAGATCTGATCCTCGTCGAAATAGCGATGAAGCAGACGATTCAGCTCCTTTGCGGTGGCAAGGTCGCGGCCGAATGGCTTCTCGACGACGAGCCGACGCCAGCCGTGTTCCTCGCCGGCCATGCCGTTCTCGCCGAGCTGCGTGGCAATGCCGGGGTACAGGTCCGGTCCGACCGCCATGTAGTAGAGCCGATGCGCCTTGCCGTTGCCTTCCTTGTCGGCCAGCCATTTCTGCAGCGGAGCAAGGCCGCCCGGCTTCGCCGCGTCGGCGGAGACGTAGAACACGTGCTGGGCGAATGTGTTCCATCCATCGCGATTCCATTCCTTGCCGGCGGACTTCTCGGCCAGGGGCGCCAGCCGATCGCGGAACTGGTCATCGCTGTATGGAGAACGGGCAACGCCGACAATGCGGGTGTTGGCCGGCAAACGGTGCTTGGCAAAGAGCTGAAACAGGGCCGGGATCAGCTTGTGCCCGGTCAAGTCGCCCGACGCGCCGAAGATGACGAGGCTGAGCGGAGACGGATCAGCGGCTGAAGACATGATGCTTCTCCGAGTTTTTAGGACGCACGCATTCTTCCTGACATCGTATGGATCGCAACCCCGGATTCGCATTGGAGGGAAACAGAACTCGGAGGTCGGATCGGCGTCCACATCCGTAGCCGCAAGCTTTCGCCGCCTGAAGCCTGCGGCTACGGAATCTCGCAACGACTCGTTAGACCAGACCCGAGGCCGCCTTTGCTTGAGAAGGAGCGGCCTCACTGTTCGCCTTAGCGCTTGCCGGCGGTGATCTCGTCGGCCAGCGCCCCGGCCTCGTAGACCTTGCGGAGCGCCTCGATGATGCCCTGCGACGCGACCGACGTGGCCCGTGCCTGGTCCTCGGTGTAGATGAAGTCCAGCACCAGCGACTGGATGTTGCCGTCGAAGATCAGGCCGACGACTTCGCCATCCTTGTTGATGACCGGGCTGCCGGAGTTGCCCCCGATGATGTCGGCCGTGCAGACGAAGTTGAACGGCGTCTTCAGGTTCAGCTTGTCCTTGCGCTCGATCCAGCGCTTGGGCAGGTCGAACGGCGGCTTGTCGTGGTGTTCCTCGGACCGTTTGTAGAGGCCCGCGAACGTTGTCATGGCCGGGAGTTGCTTGCCGTCTTCCTCGTAGCCCTTGACGACGCCGAACGCCAACCGAAGGGTGAAGGTGGCGTCTGGATAGGTGCTCGTGCCT
Source organism: Gemmataceae bacterium (assembly GCA_019752375.1). Lineage (GTDB taxonomy): Bacteria > Planctomycetota > Planctomycetia > Gemmatales > Gemmataceae > JAIEMG01. Next base: position 13,228 of record JAIEMG010000019.1, read on the forward strand.
TCCAGCGCGAACTTGGCCTTGGCGATCTGGGCGTACGCCTGACGCTTCGGCTCCTCCACCTGCGTCTCCATGATCTTGCGGACGTCGCGCGCTTCCTTGTCGATCAGGCGGGCCAGCTCGATCAACGGGTCCTTCGACTCGTCGACAGCCTTCTTGCCGTCCTTCCACAGCCGCTTGCGCTCCTCGACGCCGTTCTGGACGAGCTTGTCGCCCTTCTTGACGTCCCGGAGCTTGGTGCCCTTGATGAGCTCGGTGGCGCGGGCGTGCGGCGACTTGCCGGCCAGCACCTTCTTCACCAGCGCGTTTTCAGCGCCGAGCATCTCGGAGAGCCACGTCAGAGAATCGGTCAGCTTGACGATTTCGTAGTTCTCGTAAATCGGCTCGTCGGAGAAGAGCTGGAACTCCAGCGATTCCAGGTTCGAGTCGGCGTACTCGCGCAACCGTTCGCCGTTGGGCTTGGGCTTCTCTTCCGCGGCGCGCAGGAGCTGGCGAGCGATGCCGAAGAGCTCGGTATTGAACCCCGCGCCGCCTTCGAGCAGGTTGTAGGTCAGGGCATGCGTGGCGCGCAGCTTTTCGGCCTTGGCGATCCGTTCCCAGGCGTCGGCGGCGTCCTTGAGCTTTGGGTCCTTGTTCACCGCGGCCCGCAGCTTGTCGTCCATCTTCTGCTTCTCGGCCATCAGCTTGGGATCGAGCAGGCCGGCCAGTCCGCCGATGCGGGCCTTGCGACTGTTCTGCACGCCGAAGAGGAACTCCTTCGCTTGCCGGGCGTTCTCCTCGGTACGATCGCTGAATGTGCTCAGGAGCACCTCGAGACGATTCAGCCGGCGCAGCGAGTAAGGGTACTGATAGTCGCGCAGGTAAGCCAGCTCGTCCATCGTGGCCAGGCGATTGGTGCGGCCCGGATGGCCGGAGACGAAGACCAGCTCCTTGTCCTGCACGCCGTCCTTGCTCCACTTGAGGAAGTGTTCAACCTTGGCCGGCTTGCCGTCCTCGTAGATGCGGAAGAAGCAGACGTCGAGGTCGTAGCGCGGATACTCGAAGTTGTCCGGATCGCCGCCGTAGAAAGCAATCTGCTGCTCGGGAGCGAAGACCAGGCGCACGTCGGTGTAGCGCTTGAAGCGATACAGGTGATAGGCGCCGCCCTGGTAGAGCGTGATGATGTTGCTGCGCAGCTTGGTCGTTTCGCGCGATTCCTTCTCGATGTCGGCCATGACCTTGCGGCGGGCGGCAAAGGCTTCTTCCGACGACATGCCGGCCTTGACGGCCGCGTTGACCTTGTCGGTCACGTCCTCGATCGACTGGAGCACGTTCAGCTCCAGGTCGTGGCACTGCTTCTCGTCGGCCAGCGTCTTGGCGTGGAAGCCATCGCGATAGTAGTTGTGCTTCTCGTCGCCGAGCTTCTGGAGGCAGTCGGCGCCGACGTGATGGTTGGTCATCACCAGGCCGTCGGCCGACACGAACGACCCGGACCCGCCGCTGTTGAAGCGGACGGACGACTTCTGCACGTGATCGAGCCACTTCTTGTCGGGAACGAACTTGTAGCGATCCTTCAGGATCTTGTCGGGGATGTTGTTGAAGAGCCACATCCCTTCATCGGCCGACGCTCCCGACGCGGCAAACAGCACCGCGATCAGCGCCAGCCCCAGCACGGCGACTTTCATGGTCACGCACTCCTTGTGAAACACAACACAAACCGTGTGCTACTTATCTCTACGCAGCGAATCCCGGATGGTTGGCAACTCGCGAAACGAGTCGCCCCATTCGCCGCGCGGCGGTCATGGATGGGTTGGCGTCTCCCGCGCCTCGGCCTCCAGCGCGGTGGACTTCCGCGCTCCTACCCAGAGCAGGACTGCCGCCAGTGCTCCGAAGGCAATCAGGGACGCAATCTTAGGATAGCCGGATCCCTTGGCGTTCCAGGCCGCGCCCAGGAGTGGGCTCAAGTCCAAGGCCTTGTTGAACGACTCGGGAAGGAACACGAAAAAGGCAATGATGAGTCCGCACAGCGTTCCGCCCGCGATGTAGCCGCTGGACAGCAATACACCGGGACTGGTTTCCGTCTCCGCGTCGGATGCCGACACACCGCGGATTCGGTCCGCAAGCCAGCGCAGCGCGCCGCCGACGAAAATCGGCGTGGAGGAACTCAAGGGCAGATACATGCCCACCGCGAACGGCAGCGCCGGCACGCCCGCCAGTTCGAGCGATAACGCGATCAACGCGCCAACGACGACCAATCCCCACTCCAGCGTGCCGCCGAGAATGCCCTTGATGATGGAAGCAAACAGCTGTGGCTGCGGTGCGGTGAAGGGCCGCGGCGCCGGCTGGTCGTTGTCCATCTTGTCGGATTCTTGCGCGATGGGGATGTCGGTCTTGTACTTCAGGCGTCCCTGCTCGTCCACCAGATAGCGGCCCGGCTTCACTTCCCCGACCTTGTGTTCCTTGTTTTCGGAATACTCGCCTTCATGAATGTGGACGATGCGATAGGAGGCCTGGTCTGCCTCCTCATAGGGCCGCCCCACTGTTTCGCGCGGCGCATCGGCGGGGACAGAGACCGTGCGATCGGGGAAGCCCTTCTTGGTGTAGTGTACGCCGGCCGCGTTCAGTGCCAGCATGGTTCCGCCGATGACCAGGGCCGAGGTAAGCGAGCCGACCAGGATGCTGAGCTGCTGCTTCCGAGGCGTGGCGCCAACCAGGTAACCGGTCTTGAGGTCCTGGGACGTGGTGCCGCCGTTGGAAGAGGCAATGCAGACCACCGCGGCGACCGACAATGCGGTCAGCATCGCCGAGATGTCGCGCTTGCCCGCCAGCACGAAGATCAGGCAAGTCAGCAACAGGGTTGCGATGGTCATGCCGGAGATCGGGTTCGACGAGGAACCGACCTCGCCGGTCAAGCGTGACGAGACCGTCACGAACAGGAAGCCAAACAAGAGGATCATGAGGGCGCCGAGGATGCCCTGCACGCTCAACCCCAGCCCGAGCGAGGGAACCGCGGCCAGGACCACCACCATGCCCAAGCTGCCGAACAGCACGACATTCATCGACAGGTCGTGCTCGGTGCGTGTCGCTGCTTCGGCGCCGGTGGCCCGGCTGGCGCGCAGGTCGCGCAGACCGGACACGATTGAACTCAAGATCAAGGGCATGGCCCGCAACATGCTGACGATGCCGCCCGCCGCCACCGCACCGGCGCCAATGAAACGCAGGTAGTTGGCCTTGAGGTCGCCGGGCTCCATGTTGCGGATCAGGCCCTTGTCTTCGTTGGTCTTCGGATCGACGTTTGACACCGCCGGTGCCTTTGGCTCATTCAGCCCTTCGCCGAAGCTGGCGATCAGCGGCCCGAGCACCAGGTACGACAGCACCGCACCTGCCATCATTAATGAAGCAATGCGCGGCCCGATCAGGAACCCGACGCCGAGCAGTTCGGGCGCCAGCTCGCCGCCGACCTCCGCGCCCTTGAGCCCGCTCTTGGCGCCGGCCGTCTCGGTGTACAGCGGCGTGGACGGTTCCGAGTCCCAGAGCTTGCACGCCTGCGTCAAGAACTTGTGGACCAAGGCGATGCCAAAGCCGACGAAGACCATCCGTGCGGTCGCTCCACCCTTTTCACCGGCAATCAAGACTTCGGCGCAGGCCGTTCCTTCGGGATAAACCAGCTTGCCGTGCTGTTTGACGATGAACGCCCGGCGAAGCGGGATCATCATGAGGATGCCGAGCAACCCGCCCAGCACCGCCACGGTCATGACGCGCGTCACGTCCATCTCGAAACCGAGCAGAAGCAGGGCCGGCATGGTGACGCCGACGCCGAAGGCGATCGACTCGCCGGCCGAACCGGTCGTCTGCACGATGTTGTTTTCGAGGATCGTGGCCCGACGGAACCCAAACCCCTGCGAAAACGCCCGAAATAGCGTGATTGACAGCACCGCGATCGGCACGGATGCCGAGACCGTCATGCCGACCTTGAGCACCAGGTACAGCGAGGACGCGCCGAAGATGATGCCGAGGACGGCACCGACCAGGACGGCGGACCAGGTGAATTCCGGCAGCGCCGAGACGTCGGGCACGTAGGGCTGAAACTCCGGCGTTTCCGGCTTCGTCAGCGGCGTCTGCGCCTCGGTGACGGCGGACGATTTATCTTCCATAATGCGATCATCGGCCATGAGGCGGCTCCGGGGGACCACGTGGACCTGCCGTATCGTGGTTAGATTGGCGGTTGCCGAAGCGGATTGCAAGCCCCCGGCCGTGATTTCGTGAAAAAGCAGAAACCAGAATCTCGTTACTGGGCTCTGCCCAGTAACGCACTGTCGGCGAGGCTCCGCCTCGCGTCACCGGGTCTTATGCCGCGAGCGCCGAGCCGCCACGATCTGGTCTCGCGAGGCAGAGCCTCCCGGGCAGTGCGCGTTACTGGGCAGAGCCCAGTAACGAGGACATGAGGCTGATCGTTCACATCCACTCCACGCCCGGTTCGCCTTCGCGCACCTCGCCGATGACGCGCGTCGGCACGCGGTCTTCTTCGAGCTGGCGTTGAATGCTATCGGCGAAGAAGGGACTGACGATCATCACGAAGCCGATACCGCCGTTGAAGACGCGATCCATCTCGTCCTGGTCGATGTTGCCGAGCCGCTGCAGCCAGCCGAAGACCGGCGGTGCGTTCCAAGTGCCGCGCTGCAGGAACACGCGCCGGCCCGGCGGCAAGATGCGCGGGATGTTGTCCACCAGGCCGCCGCCCGTGATGTGCGCCAGGCCGCGCACCACCCGCCGCTTGACCGGATAGTGACGCAGGATGTTCTTCACCGACCGCACATAGATCCGCGTCGGCTCCAGCAGCTCGTCGCCAACGGTGCGGCCCAACTCCGGCACGAAATCGGTAGCCTTCAGGCCGGCATGCTCGAACACCACCTTGCGTACCAGGCTGTAGCCGTTGGAGTGCAGGCCCGACGACGCCAACCCGAGCACCTTGTCGCCGGGGCGGATCATCCTGCCATTGATGATGTGGTCGCGCTCGACGACGCCGACGCAGAAGCCGGCCAGGTCATAGTCGCCCGGCTGATAGAAGTCCGGCAGGATCGCCGTCTCGCCGCCGACCAGGGCGCAGTCGGCTTCCAGACAGCCGTCGCTAATGCCCTTGATGATGTCGCGCGTCAGCGGCGGGTCGTCCTTCGGCATCGCGACGTAATCGAGGAACAGCAGCGGTTCGCCGCCGGTGCACAGGCAGTCGTTCACCGACATGGCGACGAGGTCGATGCCGACGGTCGTGTGCCTGCCAACCGTGCTGGCAACCTTCAGCTTGCTGCCGACGCCGTCGGTGCAGCTCACCAGCACGGGATGGCGGTAGTTCTTGGCAAAGAGCCGGCTGTTGTAATCGAGGCTGAACAGGCTGGCGAAGCCGCCGAAGCCGTCCAGCACGCGCGGCCCGTGCGTCCGCTTCAACAGCGGCGGCATCATGGAGAGGCTTTGCTCGTACTTCTCCAGGTCAAGCCCGGCGTCGCGATAGGTGAGTTTCGTCATGGGTCGGGAGTCAGGGATCAGGAGTCAGGAGTCAGGAGTCAGTAATATGGGCCGACGAGCAGTTTACCACCGCCTGATTCCCGATCCCTCAGTCCTGTTCTCTGACTCTTCTTCCCTGGCTCCTGTCTCCTGATTACTTCGCCTTGGCCACGCGAAGAATGAAGATGGTGCCATCGGCGAGAGCGACGGCGACGTGGCGGCCGTCGGGCGCGTAAGCCACGCCCAGGCCGCTGCCGGGGAGCATCCACTCGCGGCACGGCTTGGCGGCGGCCCAATCCCAGAGGACCAGCTTGCCCTCGGCACTGACGGAGGCCAGCGTCTTCCCATCCGGCGAGAACGCGGCCGACCAGACGATGTACTGGTGCGGCCCCTTGAGCGTTTCCAGCTCGCGCGGTTGCGATTGGCTCACGTCCCATAGGCGAAGCCAGCCGTTGGAACGCGTGGAAACGAGCGTCCGGCCATCGGGAGAGACTGCCATGGCCGTTGGGGCGCCGGTCGCCGGATTGGAGGGAATGCGGCGATCCTCCCGGCCGGAAGCGAAGTCCGTCAAATCCACCGTCCAGTCCTCTTGGGAGGCACTGGAAGTCGCAAGCATCCGGCCGCCGGCGGCAAATGTGACCGCCGTCACTGAGCCCATGTGACTTCCCATGGGCTTGCCCAGCTTCGCCTCGGTGCCGCTAACGTCCACGAGGCGGGCACGGCCGATCTTATCGTCCAGGCCGCCCGTTGCCAGGGTCTTGCTGTCGGGGGAAAAGGCGAGTGCAAAGACGCCATGGTCGTGGACGCGCAGCGGGGGCCATTCGCGAAGCGGTCGTGTGCCCTGGACCTCCCACAGACGAATGGTGTTGCGATTGGGACTGCCCACGGCCAACCGTTTGCTGTCGGGAGAAATCGCCAGGGAAGACAGGCCTCCCAGCTGCGAGGCGAGGCGTTCCTGCTCCCTCGGTTCGGCACCCTCGAGGTTCCACAGAATGACATTACTATCGGCGCCGGCGGAGGCCAGCGTCGAACTGCCTGGCACGAACGCCAGAGCGGTCGCAGCCCCCTGGTGCCCCTTGCCAAGCCGCCGCTCGACGGGCCTGCCCGAGATGTCGCAAACGCGAATGGCTCCGCTGTGCGTTGCGGAGGCGAAGGAATTGCCGTGTCCGGCCACGGCGGTCACGGTTGCGGCGCCATCGAGCCGGCCGCGTGCCCGCACGCCGTCGTTGAGGATTTCGTAGGTCGCCGTATAGCCGTAGGAATCGCCAGCCACGAGGATCTTGCCGTCCTGCGCGAAGGCCAGCGAATAAACCATGCCGCCCAGCTTGCTCAAACCGGTGCTATCGCGAGGCTTCCCCGTCTGTCCGTCCCAGAGTTGGATGGTACCCATTTCGCCCGCGGTTGCCAGCAGGTGGCCGTCGGGGGCGAATGCGACTGCGTTGACCGTCGACTTGTGCCACAGCGGCTCGCCGCGCGGCTTTGGCGGAGTCTGGGTCATGTCCCACAGCAGCACGCTGCGATCGGCACTTCCGGACGCCAGCGTCTTGCCGTCCACGCAGAAGGCCAGGGAGTGGACCGCGTCGCGGTGCTCTTCCAGCGCCGGTCCCTTGCTGGCGCCGCCACCGGGAGACAATGCCCACAGGCGGATCGTCCGGTCTTGTCCGGCACTGGCGAGAACGCGGGCATCCGGTGATGCAGCGATGGAGTACACGGCGCCCTGGTGCGCGTTGAACGACTGTAGTTCGCGTGGCTGCGGACCTCCCAGTTCGTAAATGCGTACAGTGCCGTCACCCATGCCCAGCGCGACCCGGCTACTCTTGGGCAACAAGGCGATCGAGACGATGGCAGCGCCGAGGTTGCGGACTGCCTTTCGCTCCTGGAGCGTCTGTGCATGCCAGACGCGCAGGGCCCAGTCCTGACCGCCGCTGATGAGTTGTGTGCCATCTCCCGTGAAGGCCAGCGCGCGGACGGGGCCGAAATGCCGGCCATTGTGCTCGCCCATGACGGCGACCAATTCGTCGGGCGCCTGCCAGCCCACCCACTGGTCTCGTGCAAAGCGCCCGGCCAGGTTGTCCAGCGGCGAACCGATTGGATCTTCAACCACTGCCCCCGGCTTGGTGCCCGGACCGAACTTGGAACCACTGGGCCACAGTGCCCAGGTCGCGCCCAGGAGCACAACGAGCAACATCGCCACCGCGGCGCCGGCAAAGATCCACCAGCGCGGGCCAGCCCGAAGGTTTGCCAGTTTCAGGCGGCTTCCTGCCGACGCCTGGGCCACTCTTGGCAGAGTACCGTTCGCCTTGACCGCCTTGTTTGGAGTGCGCGTCACGTGAGGGGTGCGAGCATTGCCGTTCTTCCGTGCCGCTTCCAGGGCCGCCACCAGCTCGTCCGGCGTCTGGAATCGGTCCTCCGGCTTCTTCGCCATCAGCTTGCCGATGATGGCGCGAATGCCTGGCGGCACCTCGGGACGCAGCTTCTCGATCGGCGTGGCTGCGTCGTAATGGTGCTTGAGGAGTTTTTCCGTCATCGTGCCGCCGGCGAAGGGCACCTGCCCGGTGAGGACGTAGTAGAAGGTGCAGCCGAGGCTGTAGAGGTCGGCGCGGATGTCCGCGTTGCGCGAATTGCGGGCCTGTTCGGGTGCAATGTAGTCGGGCGTGCCGATGACCGAGCCATCCTGCGTCAGCGTCGTCGAGCTTTCCTCGTCACTCCCCGCACTGAGGCGGGCCAGGCCGAGGTCCATCAGCTTGACCAGCGGGCCGCTGGCGGGACGGACGCCCTTGACCGCCTCGGCGGTGAGCATCACGTTGCTCGGCTTGATGTCGCGATGCACCAGGCCGCGTTCGTGAGCATGCGCCAGGCCGCAAGCGGCCTGGCGGATATACTCGCAGGCGTCCGGGACGGTGGTCGGACCGTGCTCCTTCACCCAGCGGGCCAGGTCGATCCCTTCAACGTACTCCATCGCGAAGAAGTGGGTTTCGCCTGCGTGGTTGGCATCGTAGGCGAGCACGACGTTTGGATGCGAAAGCTGCGAGACGGCCTGGATTTCGCGGTGAAAGCGCTTGACGGCCTCGGCACTGGCCAAACGGTCCTTGCGAATGACCTTCAAGGCGACGATGCGGCCCAGCTTCTGGTGGCGGGCCTTGAAGACCTGGCCCATGCCGCCTTCGCCGATGCGTTCGAGCAGCACAAAGCCGCCAACGACCAGCTCGGCGCCGCGGCCCTGGAGGAGTTGATTGACCTGATAGGCGGTGAGCCAGCCACGCTGAAGGAGTTCGCGGGCCAGCTGGCGGGGGTCGGGCAAACGGGGCTGGAGGTTTCGCGTCGCTTCCTCGAGCTGCGCTGCTTCGAGGAGCCGGAACTGGCGCAAGACATCCACCAGGTTGAGAACCGGGTCGTTGGGCATCAAGAAGAATCCGTCGCGCGGCGCACCAGTCCGTTCCTCCCCAATGGTTTGGATTCTAACCCGGTGGGCGAGGGCACGCAAATGTTTGGTGAATCTCGCAAGCTTCGGGGAATTGGGTTAGCCGGACGCGCAAGCGACGGATGGCCCGTCCGTCGCTTGCGCGTCCGGCTAACGAGCGTTGCCTTGATTACTGCTCGACCGCCCAGGGGCAGCTGACAACGGTCAGCGTGCCGTCTTCCCTCGGCAGCCATCCGAGCGGACGCTCGCCGAAGAAGAGCACCTCGGCGCGTTCGGGGTGGCGGTTGAGGTAACAGGTCAGCGCGGAGAAGAACAACTCGAGCTGCGTGACGCATTGCTCCGTCAGGCGCGGCGCGGTCGGACCGATCAAGCGCGCCATGAGGCCCGCGGTCTTGCTGTCGGTCTGGAGGAAGAGGTCCGCCTGGTGGTACAGCCGCGGCCGCCCCTGTGCATCGAGACGCTCGCCATGGCGAAGCACGACGACGGCGCGAACCCCCAGCGGAGGCAGCAGCAGGCCCGGACGGGCGCGTCCTTCGGCGTACCAGATGCGCATTTCCCCGCTGCGATAGACCGTTTCCCAGGATAGATCGCTGCCCTGCTGGTCGCTCCAGCCAAAGCGTCCCTGGCCGCGGTCGGCGATATCCAGACACGGAGCGCCGAGGCGGCGCCAAGCTTGTGCAGCGCGATCGGGATGATCGAGCAGCCAGAGATACATCGGCCCGTGGCCGGTGAACTCCTCGACGGGGCCGCTGGCGGAAAGTGTTGGTTGCTCGATGATGCGGCGCACGGGATCCCGCGCCGGCTGCGGGAGTTCGTCCCACGGCACCGACTGGGCGGCGGAGGCAGGCAGCGACCTCTCCGGCAGCTTTTTACCGTCGCGCGGGATCGGGGCAGGTTGGGCCAGGACAGTTGCCGCGCTTACCCAGAAGACGCCGGCCGCCAGAAGGAGCCGGCCCAGGTGCGGTCGGGGGCATCGCATTGGGATACCTCGGAGCAGCAAGGAGGGAAGGTATTGGCTACCAATACATCGAATGCGGGATGGTCCGAACTAAAGGATTTTGCCGAACTTGACGTTTGGCCGCGTTGCCGCGGTGAATGCCGTTTGGCGCTTACCCAGCGCCGTTCGATGGTCGGCAGTCAAGTCGGAACAGAGTAAGAGAAAGAGGAAGAGTAGGAGTAGGAAGAAGATTAAGAGCAAGATGAGGAGAAAGAGCAGGACGGCATCACCGGCGCGTCAAGTTTTCGCCTCCTACTCTTTCTCTTACTCTTGCTCGTAATCCTCTTCCTACTCCTACTCTTCCTCTTAATCTTTCTCTTTTTCCGGCTGTTCACCGCCCTGTTTCGAACCTGGTCGGCCCAGGATCTTCTCCTTCTCTCCGCCAATCGCTCTTGTCAGCCGCGTCGCGCATGCGCTATAAGTCCGCCGCCGATGTTCCGGTCCTCGATAGACAAGAGGTGCCCGATGCGCGGACTGTTCGCGTTGCGATGGAAAAAGACGATCGGCTTCGTGCTGTTTCTGCTTCTGCTGGTGTCCGGCGTGGGCTGGTGGCAGCACTCTCCCATGATGGCGTGGTATGCACTGCATGGCCTGGCCGGCGCAAGCGACGCCGATCGGGAAGCATGGATAGCGCGGGTCGTCGCACTGGATGACGCGGCCGTACCCGGGTTGCTGGAATGTCTGGAACGATCCGATGAGCGCGCTTGCCACAGCGCGCAGGTCGCGCTTGGCCGCCTGGTGCAGCACTGGACGCCGGAACCGCCGCGCTGTGCCGCCCTGTTTTTGCGCCTGGCGGACGTGTTTCCGCGCCTGAGCATGTCCGGGCAGCACTGCGTCCTCGAGTTGTTCACCGAGCATGGGGCGGAGGTGCATGTCCAGGCTGCCATCCAGGTGATCCCGGTTGCATCCCGGGCGCCCGACAAGGCGGTGCGCGGCCGAGCTCTGGCCCTGGTTGCCGTGCTGCTCACTCGACCGGAAAACGGTGAAGCCCTGTCCGCCTGTCGCGAGCTGGTCCGCACTTCGCTTCAAGATCAAGAGGCCGCCAACCGCGCCGAAGCGGTCCGCCTGGCCATGAACCCGAACATCGACCTGTCGCGGCAAGTTGCGCCGCTGTTGGACGACCCGTCGCCGGAAGTACGGCAGGGAGCGATGCTGGCGGTCGGCGACCCGCGTCACGCCAATGCGGTCGCGACGGACGACCTGCTGCGCTCTCTGCACGACCCGGATGCGGACGTGCGCCGGCTGTGCGAAGCAGCGCTGCGCGGTCGCGGCCTACGGAACGACGATGTGACGATGGGGCGTTTGATCACCGATGCCCGCCCCACGGTGCGCTTGCAAGTGCTCGAACGTCTGGCGCGAGCCGACCTGGAACCCGGTGTCTGGCTGCGGCGGCTGAGCCAGGATCCATCACCCGCCGTTCGGGCCGGTGCGATTCGAGCGGCCGGCGAGAGTGCCCAGGTCGATTTTGCGGATCAGCTGCAAAACATGGCCCAGCACGACCCTAGCTCAACGGTTCGCCAGCTGGCACAGTTCTACCTCGACCGCCAGCGAATGAAGCAACGGTGAGAAATCCGCTCAAGCAACGCCAGATGCGTAGGTGAGCCGAAAGGCCCGCGGCAAGAATGCCGCAGGCCTGGTCGTTTTGGACTGTGGATCGCAGCTCTTAACTTAATTCAATGATATGACTTACAACCTGATTTCCTCCCAAGCTGGTCGCAGTGTGCCGATCGATCCGGGGCGCGTTGTGGCAGGGAGGATTGTTGCGTGCGTCGTTTTCGGGTTGTTCAGGAGTGTGTGAAGATGCCAAGTGACATGCCAAATGGGTGGGAAACTGCGGGGAATACAGGCGCAGTCCCTTGACTGACAATGGGTTGACGTATAGAGTAGTTATGATGAGGTCTCAGCTAGCGGCCGGCAGCTTATGCTGAGTTGGTCGCGGTCCATGGACCGAACGCCATCCGCCGAGACTCACGCCTGGTCCCTGCAGGGGAAGGGGATCTTCACCGGCGCGTTTCCAACTTGACTCTCCGTCTTGCGAAGGAACGCGTGGGGATCAGAAAACACCAGGAACGGCCCCTTGTCTCAGAGAAGGATAGGCGGCGATGCTAGTACTGTCCAGGAAAAAAAACGAGAGCATTGTCATCAACAATGACATCACCGTGACGGTGGTGGAGATTCGGGGAGACAAAGTCCGTCTAGGAATTGTGGCTCCCAAGGAAGTCCCGGTGCATCGGCAAGAAGTGTTTGACGCCATTCACGGCAAGAGCGCGGCGGACGCCGCTCCCGCGCCGACGGTGGTTGCCAAGCCAGTCGATTCCACGGGACGCGTATAACTCGTTTCTTGACGCTTTTTCTCAGGCCCTCTTCTTTGCCCCGGCAACGGGTCGAAGACGAGGGCCTGTATTTTTCCCCATGAAACTCACCGCTGCAATCATCGGTGCCAGCGCCCAGCGCCACAAGTACGGCAACATGGCCGTCCGCGCCTTCGCGCGCCAGGGCTACGACGTCTACCCCATCCATCCCCGCGCCGACTCCATCGAAGGCCGCCGCGCCTACCCCTCGATCCTCGACGTGCCCGTCGCGAACCTCGACATCATCAGCATCTATCTCCCGCCGGACCTCGGCCTGACGATCATCGACGACGTGGCCAAGAAAGGCGCGCGCGAAGTCTGGCTCAACCCCGGCGCCGAGTCGCCGGAGCTGGTCGACCGCGCCCGGGCGCTGGGCCTGAACGTGATCGTCGCGTGCAGCATTGTCGGCATCGGCACCAGTCCGTATCAGGTCGATTGAACGCGGTGCGTCGGATGGGCTTCCGAGCCCGTCCGGATGGACCCCTCAGACGTTCGTCCAACCTGGGGAGAGAACCGATGCCCGGACCGATCGATGACACGCTCAAGCACTTGATAGAGTGGTCGCCGCAAGACTGGGTGGTGCGCGGAGGCTGGTCGGCAGCGCCGGCCACCCTGATCGACGCCGACATCGCCACCATCACCGGGGCGACCGACAAGGTGATCCATGTGGCCGGGCCGCCCGACTGGCTGCTGGCGGTGGACTTTCAGGCCGGCCACGACACGGTCGCGAAGCTTCCTCACTTGCTGTTGTATAATAGCGCCTTGTTCAAGCGCCACGGCCTGCGCGTGCGTAGCCTGCTCGTGGTTCTGCATCGCGGAGCCGACTCGCCCCAGCTGAACGGCTTCTACGAGCGCGGCTTCCCGGGCGAACCATTCGATGTGGCCCTGCGCTACCAAACCGTGCGCGTCCGGGAAGTGCCGCCCGAGCAATGGCTGGCGGGCGGGTTGGGAACATTGCCGTTGACGCCACTGGGCGACGTGTCGGAAACGGCGTTGCCTGGAATCATCGCCCAGATGAAACAACGGATCGACCGCGAGGCGCCGCCAAGCCAGAGAGCGGACTTGTGGCTGGCGACCTACATCCTGATGGGCATGTGCTATCCGGACGCACTGATCGAAACCGTGTTGCAAGGAGTGGTTGCCATGGAAGAATCCGTGACGTACCAGAAGATCCTCCGCAAGGGCGAAGCCAGGGGAATTGTCGAGGGCGTAGCCAAAGGCGAAGCCAACGAGGCCCGGAAAATGCTGCTGCTCCTGGGTCGCGCCCGCTTCGGTGAGCCAACCCCGGAGGCGGTGGCCGCTTTGGACGCTCTGACCGATGTCCGCCAACTGGAGGAGCTAGGAGTGCGGTTGCTTCAAGCGACGAGTTGGCAGGAATTGCTTGGAGTGTAGGGGCGAGGCCGTCGCGGGAGCCGTCCTCGCATTCCGAACGGGCTGATTTCTGCTGCGAAGAGGAGCCAAGCCCCGTGAGCGAACACTCCGCCATCGAATGGACCGACGCGACGTGGAACCCCGTGCGCGGCTGCACGAAGATCACGCCGGGCTGCGACCACTGCTACGCCGAGACGTTCGCCGAGCGCTTTCGCGGCGTGCCGGGGCATCCGTATGAGCAGGGCTTCGACCTCCGCCTGGTGCCCGCCAAGCTGGCCGAGCCGTTGCGCTGGAAGACGCCCAAGATGATCTTTGTCAACTCGATGAGCGACCTGTTTCACAAGGACGTTCCCGACGAATATATCGAAGCGGTGTGCCGGACGATGGAGCGGGCGAACTGGCACACCTACCAGGTGCTGACCAAGCGGTCGTCGCGGTTGCGGAACATGCTGCAGACGCGACTGCGGTTCGCCGCGGGCCTTCCGCACATCTGGTGGGGCGTCAGCGTCGAGGACCGAGCCCACGGCCTGCCGCGTGTTGAGCACCTGCGCCAGGCCCCGGCGGCGGTGCGGTTCCTTTCGGTCGAGCCCTTGCTCGAAGACCTGGGCGAAGTCAATTGGGAAGGCATCCACTGGGTGATCGTCGGCGGCGAGAGCGGACCGGGTGCGCGGCCGATGCAGAAGGAATGGGTGCGGTCGCTGCGCGACCAGTGCGAGCGGGCTGGCGTTGCTTACTTTTTCAAGCAGTGGGGCGGCGTCCGCAAGAGCAAGGCGGGACGCGAACTGGATGGGAAGACCTACGACGGCGTACCAAGCCGTGTGGAATTGCCGGTGCTCGACAGCCCTCACCGTCTGGCCGCGATCGCCGAGATCGAGGCACTCTTTTCCGCCAGTCGTGCGAACGAACTAGGGCTCGTTACGGGGCAGTGAACGGTATGCCGGGCTATGTGTTTGTGGGGCAAGCTTCCTGGCTTGCCTGGCCGGCTGGAAGCCGGCCCCACGGGCGCTCAGCGAAAGTCGCGCGAGCGGCACGCGATGCCCTGCAAGTGCTCCGACAGGTCATCCAGCTTGGTGGCGCAGACGTGCGTCACGCCGTTGGCGCGTTCGAGGCGGCCGTCGACCAGCAAGGCGGCGGCACCGCGGGCGATCCGGCGATAGCGTTCCCACACCCGCGGCCACACGACCAGGTTGACGACGCCCGTTTCGTCCTCCAGCGTCACGAAGACGGTGCCCTTCGCCGTGGAGGGTTTCTGCCGCATCAGCACCAGCCCGGCGACACGAACGGAACTGCGGTTCGCCACCGCAGCCAGGTTGGACGCCGGCATGACACGCAATGCGCGCAGATCAGCGCGCAGCAGACCGATCGGATGGGCACGCAGCGACAGGCCGGTGCTGTCGTAATCGGCGACCACCTCCGCATCCAGCGGCAACGCGGCCAGCGGCGGCAGCGGGGTTTCCTCCTCTTCCAGCCCCGCGAACAACGGCAGCTCTTCGCCGACGGAAAGCACCTGCCACAGCGCCGTCCGCCGTTCGAGTCCGAGCGATTGAAACGCATCCGCCGCCGCCAGCCGCGCCAGCAATGCCCGACTCAGCCGCGACCGACGTGCCAGGTCCGACACGGAACGAAACAGGCCGCCCGCAGCCCGCGCTTCGGTCAACGACAGTGCAGCCGCCTGCGGAAAGCCGTTGAGCAAGCGAAAACCAAGCCGTAGAGCCAGGCTCGCAGCCTTACCGTCTTGCTCCCCTCGCCCCTGTACTCGGGGGCGAGGGGATGGGGGTGAGGGGGTGGACCTGGCACTGGCTTCGTGAAACCCCCTCACCCCCATCCCCTCTCCCCCGAGTACAGGGGCGAGGGGAGCCACACAGTCTTCCATATGCTCCAGCGTGCAATCCCACTCGCTGACATTGACATCAACTGCGCGGACCTCCACATGGTGCTCTCGCGCATCACGAACAAGCTGGGCCGGTGCGTAGAACCCCATCGGCTGGCTGTTTAGCAACGCCGCGGTGAACGCTGCCGGGTAATGGCACTTCAACCAGGCGGAAACATACGCCAGTGCGGCGAAGCTGGCCGCGTGCGACTCGGGGAAGCCGTACTCGCCGAAGCCGCGGATCTGCTGGCCCACCCGCTCCACGAAATCGGCCGGCATGCCGTTGGCTAGCATGCCCGCGCGCAAGCGCCCGCTCCACTCTTCGAGGCGCCCCGGCCGGCGCCAGGCAGCCATCGCTCGCCGCAGCTGGTCGGCCTCGCCGGCGCTGAACCCGCCGGCGACCATCGCCAGGCGCATCACCTGTTCCTGAAACAACGGCACCCCGAGCGTCTTGCCCAGCACCTGCTCGACGCTCGGGGCCGGGTACGTCACCGGCTCCTCGCCGTTGCGGCGGCGCAGGTACGGGTGCACCATGCCGCCCTGGATTGGCCCCGGTCGGACGATGGCGACCTCGATCACCAGGTCGTAAAAGCAGCGCGGCTTCAAGCGCGGCAGCATCGACATCTGCGCCCGGCTCTCGATCTGGAAGACGCCGACCGTGTCGGCCCGGCTCACCATGTCGTAGACGGCCGAGTCATCCGTGGGAACACTCGCCAGATCGAAGTGCCGGCCGTGGTGCGCTGCCACCAGACCGAAGCACTTGCGAATGGCCGTCAACATGCCCAGCGCCAGGCAGTCCACCTTGAGGATGCCCAGGGCGTCAAGGTCGTCCTTGTCCCACTGCACCACCGTGCGGCCGGGCATGGCGGCGTTCTCGATCGGCACCACCTCCGACAGCGGCCCGCGCGTGATGACGAAGCCGCCCACGTGCTGCGACAGGTGCCGGGGAAAGCCGAGCAGCTCCACCGTCAGCCGCCGCAGCTGGACCGCGATGGCAGCCCGCGGATCGAGGCCCGCTTCCCGCAACCGGGCGTTGAACTGCTCCTCGTCGCCGTACGGATCGAGCACCTTGGCCAGCCGGTCCACGCGGTCGAGCGATAGCCCTAGCGCCTTGCCCACGTCGCGCACGGCGGAGCGCGGCCGATAGGTGATGACCTCCGCGGCCAGTGCGGCACGGTCGCGGCCATACTTCTCGTAGACGTACTGGATCACTTCCTCGCGGCGCTCGTGCTCAAAATCGACGTCGATGTCCGGCGGCTCCTCGCGCTCCCGGCTGACAAAGCGCTCGAACAGCACGTCGGTCCGATCGGGGTCGACCGCGGTGATGTTCAGGCAAAAGCAGACCGCGGAGTTGGCCGCCGACCCGCGCCCCTGGCAGAGGATGCTCCGACTGCGGGCGAAGCGAACCAGGTCCCAGACGGTCAGGAAATACGCCTCGTAGCGCAACTCCTCGATCAGCGCCAGCTCGCGGCGCAGCAGGTCGGCTACCTTGTCCGGCACGCCCTGCGGGTAGCGCACGCGGGCGCCCGCCCATGTCAGCTGGGCCAGGTACTGCGCGGGCGTCTGGCCGAGCGGCGACAGCTCGTCCGCATACTGATACCGCAGCTCGTCGAGCGAGAAGCGACAGCGCCCCGCCAGCTCTAGCCCATGCGCCAGGGCCTTCGGACACTGCTTGAAGAGGACCGCCATCTCTGCGGGCGATTTCAGATAACGCTCGCCGTTAGGAAAACGACGCTCCCCCAGTTCGGCAACGGTGGTCCCGTGCCGGATGGCGGTCAGCACGTCGTGCAGCGGCCGCCGGCGCGCGACGTGATAGTGAACGTCATTGTTGGCGACCAATGGCAGCCGGGCCCGTCGCGCCAGTTGCTGGAACCGCGCCAGCTCTGCTTCGTCGTCCGGTCCATGGTGAAGCGCGACGGCCAGGTAGCAGCGATCGCCGAACACGTCGCGGTAGGGAGCCAGGGCTTGAACGTCATCTCCCGCCGGCACGACGGCTGCCAGCAACCCTTCGGCATGCTCGGCCACGTCGCCAAAGCAGAGCCGGCACTCCCCTTTCGCCGCCGAACGCCGTCCGCGCGTGATCAACCGTGCCAGCCGTCCATACGCAGCCAGGTCGGACGCATACAGCAACACCGGCGGCGCGTCTTCGGGAGTAACCTCCGCGCCGATGAGAAGCTTGAGCCCCGCCGCCTTGGCCGCCACATGCGCCCGCACCACGCCGGCGAGCGTCTGCTGGTCCGTGATGGCCAGCGCCTCGTACCCCAGTTCCGCCGCCCGCGTCGCCAGCTCATCGGCATGCGCGGCCCCTTGCAGGAACGAGTAGTTCGTCTTGCAACGCAGCTCCGCATAACGAACCGTGAATGGCCTGGCCATGAAGGACTCTTCGTCGGTTGCGAACGCTCCGAATCACCCCGCCACCACCAACGCGTGGGCGGGATGAGTGCGGAACCTGGCGTGGCGGCATGGAACCGGCGCAGCAGGGGATCGCGATCGTGGGTTCCGGCTGGTTTCACCGTTACCCACCGTCTGGTGACGGTGGTGGAAGTCGAAAACGAGGTGCTGGGAGCGAAACGAGTATGACAAATCGCGGGGCGAGGATGCAAGCGGCGTAGGTTGGATTTCGACGATCGCGATGCGGACCGTTTTGCTCGCCGATTTTCGCTTCAGCTTTTGATAAAATAAACGAAGCTGACACGAATCCCTTCCGCGAGGCGCCGCCATGGGACTGGAGATCGAAACCGTGTACGAAAACGGCATGCTGAAGCCGAGCCAGCCATTGCCACTGGAGAACGGCCAGCGAGTCAGACTTCATGTCCAGAAGTTAGGCAGCGCTGTCGAGCGCTTCTACGGATCGCTGCGCTGGACCGGCGACCCCGAAGAATTCGACCGCTGGCTCAATGACCCCGATGAAGGAATTTACGGTTGCCATAAAGTTTGACAACATCGCGGCCGCTGCCTACCAATTGCGGAGTATCATCATGGGCCTGGACATCGAAGCTATATACGAAAACGGCACCTTAAAACTGCCCCGACCTTTGCCGCTGGCCGAAGGAGCGACCATCCGCATCACGATTCATCCTCCCGGCCGAGTGGGAGTGGTGATTCACAATCGTTCTCCGTGGACCGGCAGCCGTGAGGAACTCGAACGGCTCGCCTTGGACCCGGAGCTCGGCCTTGAGGGGACGTCATGACCTTTGCCGACATTCCTGCCGGCCAAGTCGTCTTCATCGACGCCAACATCTTCATCTACTATTTCCGCCCCGATCCTGTCCTGGGTTCGGCTTGCGCGCAACTCTTGCAACGGATCGAGAACGGGGAGATCGATGGAATCACCTCTTCCCACATTCTGTCCGAAACCGTTCATCGACTGATGACCAACGAGGCCAGCCAGCGGTTCGCCTGGCCGATGACCGGCATTATTCGCCGCATGAGAAACCACCCGTCTCAATTGCAACAATTATCCCGGCACCGGCAAGCCATTGACGAGCTTGCTCTGGTTGGGGTTCGCGTGCTGGACGTGACCCGCGCACAGGTTTCATTAGCGGCCGACCATAGTTGCCAGCACGGGTTGCTTTCCAGTGATGCACTGTTAGTGGCTGTCATGCATGCTCACGGTCTGACCGACCTGGCCAGTCATGACGCCGATTTCGACCGCGTGCCGGGAATCACGCGCCATGCCCCGGTCTGACTCGCGCGAACAGCGATCCACAAACCTGTGAGTGGGAGATGGCAAAGGCACGATCCCTGGAAGCGAAATTGGCCCGGCTCCGCGCCATCCGCAACGAGCCGCTGTCGCCGCCGTTGCTCGAGGAGTTGCGTAGCGCCCTGCGCGATGCATCGAATATCGCCGTCGCGGAGGCCGCCGAGATTGCGGGCGAGGCTCATGGGGCCGACCTGCTTCCTGTTCTGGTCGAAGCCTTCGAACGCTTCCTCGATGAACCGGAAAAAAAGGACAAGATGTGCCGTGCCAAGATTGCCATTGCCGAAGCCCTCAACAAGCTGGAATTCACCGGCGAAGACTTCTACCTACGCGGCGTCCGCTATGTGCAGATGGAACCGGCCTGGGGCGGGGCACGCGACACGGCCGTGCCGGTTCGAGTGGCCTCTGCCTTTGGCCTGGTGCGCAGCCGCTATCGGTACGTCCTGCCCTTGCTGATCGACATGCTTGCCGATGAGGACAAGGCCGCGCGGGTCGGTGCCGTGCAAGCGCTCACCTCGACAGGGACGGAAGCCGCCGGCCTCCTGCTTCGCCTGAAGGCTCGCGTGGGCGACAAGGAACCAGAGGTCACCGCCGAATGCTTGGGCGGCGTCCTGGAATTGATGCCGGGGGACGGGATGTCGTTCGTCGCCGAGTTCCTCACCGAATCGGAAGTGGCCATCCAGGAAGGCGCCCTCCTCGCCCTCGGCAGCTCGCGACAGCCCGCTGCATTCGACATCCTGAAGACCTTCGCGGAAGAACATTCGGGCGAGTTGCAGGAAGTCGCCCATACGGCGATCGCGCTCCTTCGGCTCCCGGCTGCCATGGATTACCTGCTGACTCTTGTCTCCGACGAGCCCCCACCCGCTGCCGCGACGGCATTGGCCGCCCTGGCTGTGCATCGCTACGACGCGCGCATCCGCGAACGGACCGCGGCTGCGGTGGCCAAGAACGGCGACGCTAAGTTGCGCGCGGCGTTTGAGAAGCGATTCCGGGCGGACGCATGACTTTAGACACGGAAGAAGGCTTCACGGCTTGCGCCGGCCAGCGCGACGCAATTGCTCGTCCACCCAGGCGGCTTCGACCGGCGTCAACGGTCCGGGCGGTAGCTGAGCGTAGTCGACCAGCTCGTCGTAACCGATGATGTCGTACACGACGCGAAGGGCCTGTTGCAGGTCCAGCGGCACAGGTGCATCGCCTGCCAGCAGGGGAATTGGGACGACGGGCAATACCTGCTCCAGCGCAATCGGCCACACTTCCACCTGCTGGCGACACTCGGCTCGGCTCACGAAGACGAAGTACGGCACGACCGGCAACGGTTGCGTGGTGGCGAAGCGAACCCCGACGCGCAACAGGTCGATCTCCACCAGATGCGCGGTGCCGGAGATGATCTGGAAGCGCTTGCCCGCATACTCCTCGCGTCCGGGGCCCCGCTTATTCGTGGGCGACAGGACTTCGATGCACGTCACCAGCCGGCGCTGCGCCACATCGCGGATCTCGACACTGACGTGGGGGATTGGCTCCGGCAAACTTGCGGTCAGGATCAGCGGCGCCGAGGCAACCGCAGCCGTGGCCGATGCATCGGGAGCCTGGGAGGAATGGATGCCGACATCCGGAAAGCGCTGAGCCGTCCCGCCGTTCTCTTCCGTGGGAGCAAGGATTACACGCCGCGTGCTGAGAGCCACGTATTTCGGCCGTAGCTTTGGCGAAAGCTGACGCGCGATCTCCGCACACAGATCGGTGTGGACCGTTGTCCACAGGTCACCCTCCAGGTACGGGTCCATGCCGGGAAAGGGGTTAGACATTGAGGTTCCTCGTGATCTCACATGCGTGCCGCCGTGACGACCGCCAACGCTTCCTCCTTGCCTCACTTCTCATTTATAGCGTTGATACTACAGCGCTGCATTTCAGAGAAGGATCCGCGCAACGTCTGTAGCCGCAGGCTTTAGCCTGCGGACCAAATTACGGCACCTGCGATGCCACTCCGCAGGCTAAAGCCTGCGGCTACAGACGGTTCCGGTGAATCGTAATTTCAACCCAGTGCTGATTCCAGATCCGGTCAGCGACGCTGTG
This sequence comes from Gemmataceae bacterium, assembly GCA_019752375.1. Classification (GTDB taxonomy): domain Bacteria; phylum Planctomycetota; class Planctomycetia; order Gemmatales; family Gemmataceae; genus JAIEMG01. The sequence goes on from JAIEMG010000019.1 coordinate 34,483, forward strand.
TTGAGAAAGACATGCTCCAAGTGTTCTCGCCCGGTCGAATCGCCCGACGGCCGAAAACAAATGCCTCAGCCCTGAATGCCATTTACTTAAGGCGAGCGGGGCGTGTAAACGCCCCGGTTGAGAGACCAAAACCGGGGCGTTTACACGCCCCGCTC
>JAIEMG010000136.1 GCA_019752375.1 Gemmataceae bacterium
CGGTCCGCCCCCGCACGACGGCACGAGAAAAATCAGCGACGGAGCTTGACAAAAGCGGTCTCATAGAAGGCGGTTTGCCCGCACCGCCTGAAGGCGGGACTACGAACAAATGCCAGTAGCTCTGATGTCCGAAAGTGACAGGATTCTGCCGAAAAATGTCTGGGCGCCAAAATTCAGGCTGCTAGACTCTATACACCTGCCGCGGAGTGGTCAGACCAGTTGCCACGGTTTGCTCCCACGGGCCGCCGACCTGCATGAGGGAGAGCACTCAATGGCGCATCCCACCTGTTCCGAGTTCGCGAGTCTCAGCCGTCGTCGCATGCTGGGTGGTTGCGGGGCCGGTTTGCTTGGCCTGTCGCTGCCGCAGTTCTTCAACTTGAAGAGCCAGGCCGGCGAGCGGCCGACCAGCGATGGCTTCGGCAAGGCGAAGTCAGTCATCGTGCTATACTGCTGGGGCGGCGTCAGCCACATCGACACCTGGGACCCCAAGCCCGACGCTCCGGCCGAGATTCGCGGCGAATTCCGGCCCATCGCCACGCGCACGCCGGGCATTTTCGTCGGCGAACACATGCCGCTCCTGGCGCAGCAGATGAATCGGCTGGCGGTGGTGCGTTCAATCCATCACCGCTGCGGCGCCCACGGCAAGGGCATGTACTGGAACATGACCGGCCACGCGCCGCCGGCGCCGGAAGTGGCCGCCAACCTGCCGCCTTCGCCCAACGACCGGCCCAACATCGGTTCCATCGTTTCGAAGCTCTGCCGGGCGCCCCAGGGGCTTCCGGGTGCGGTGCAGATTCCGTATCCCCTGGTGGACAACAACACGCTCCAGGCCGGCGATGGCCCCGGTTGGCTCGGCAAGACGCACGCTCCCGTTGTCCTGCGGCCTAATCGCGGCAAGGCGTATGGCGGCGTGTCACGCGATCTTGGCACGCTGGTCCTCGAACCGACGCAGGGTGTCGACGCGGGGCGGCTCCGGGAACGCATGACACTGACGGATCGGCTGTCGAACCCGCTGAGCCCGACGACTTCCGTTCGTAGCTTCGATCACTTCCGCGACAAGGCGGTCGATTTGCTTCTCAGTCCCAAGGTGCGGGCGACGCTCGATCTGGATCGTGAAGCGCCGCGGATGCTGGATCGCTACGGTGAGCACATCTGCGGGACCAGCATGCTGCTGGCCCGAAGACTGGTCGAGGCGCAGGTTCCCCTGGTAACGGTGGTCTGCGCCGCCGGCGACCTGAACGGTTCAGCCGGCGATCACTGGGACACGCATGGCGACAACTTCAATCGCCTGAAGAAGGTCTTGTTGCCGCCGCTGGAACAAGCCAGCTCTGCCCTGATCGACGACCTTTCCGATCGTGGCTTGCTCGATCAGACGCTGGTCGTCTGGTTGACCGAGTTCGGGCGCACACCCAAGGTCAGTAGCGCGGGCCGCGATCACTATCCCTTCGCTTATTCGGTGGCACTGGCCGGCGCCGGCATCCGTGGCGGGCAGGTCTACGGCAGTTCGGACCGGATCGGCGCCCATCCGCGCGATCGTGCCTGTGGGCCGAATGACCTGCACGCGACGATCTACAATGCACTGGGCATTTCGCTGGACACGCACCTGGAAGACAACCAGGGGCGTCCGCTGGCGCTGACCGATGGCCAGCCATTGCAGCTCTATTGAGTCAAGCGCTTGTCCGTCCCTCGCAAGCACAAGCGTTCCGGGGTGAAACTCGGTTAATGGGCGGGAATCGGCTTGCCCATGCGCGACAGCAGTCGTTTCATGTCTTCCCACACGTCCTTCTTTGCGGCCGGATTGTGGAGCAAGTAGGAGGGGTGGAATGTGCACAGCACCGGGATGCCGCGATAGTCGTGGAACCGCCCGCGCATCCGGCTGATCGACTGGGTCGTGTTCAGCAGGTTCTGGGACGCACAGGCCCCCAGGCAACAGATGAACTTCGGAGCAACCAATTCCAGCTGCTGTTCCAGGTATTCCCGACAGTGGGCAGCCTCATCGGGCAGGGGCGTCCGGTTGCCGGGCGGCCGGCAGCGCAGGATGTTACAGATGTAAACGTCTTCGCGCTTCATGCCGCACGCCGAGATAATACGATTGAGCAGCTGCCCCGCCGCACCGACAAACGGCTCGCCCCGCGCATCCTCCTCCGCGCCGGGCGCCTCGCCCACGAAGCAAAGATCCGGCAACAGACTGCCGACGCCAAAGACCGTCTGGGTGCGCGTGGACGCCAGCTCCGTGCAGCGCATGCAGCCGGCGACACGCTGGGCCAAGACCGTCAGTTCCTGTCGGCGCTGGTCCAGGTCCAAAGTGTTCCGCGGCAAGGACTCTTCGGCAAAAAGCGAGGACGGGCCAGCGCTCGGCGCAGGCTCCGCCGGCTTGATCGGCACCGTCGCCGAGGCCGGTGCCCATTCCACCCCTGCAGCTTTCAGGCTGGCCAGGTGCTGACGAATCTGACGCGACAGTGGCTCGGCATCGGACGAATCGGCCATCGCACTCTCCGGACATGTCGGGACGCGCTCCGGTCCCGGCGGACCGCCATCTATAATAATATGCCGGTGCCGTCTCGAAGCATCCCGACCAACGCGAACCGCGAGGCAATCTCCCCGATGGCAGCTTCCACATTTCCCATCGCTCTGGTGCAGATGCGCTGCGAACCGAACCCGCGGGCCAACCTGGACCGAGCCGTCGCGCGGCTGCGCGAGGCCGCCGCGGCCGGCGCCCGCATCGCCTGTTTGCCGGAGCTGTTCCTGTCGCCCTACTTCTGTCAGCGCGAGGATCCCAAGCTTTTCGACCTGGCCGAGGCGATCCCCGGACCGACAAGCGAACGGCTCGCACAGGTGGCACGGGAAACGAGTCTGGTAATCGTGGCGTCCCTTTTCGAGCGGCGCATGGCGGGCGTGTATCACAACACGGCCATCGTCCTCGACGCCGATGGCAGCCTGCTGGGCCGCTATCGCAAGATGCACATTCCGGATGATCCGCTTTACTACGAAAAATACTACTTCACGCCGGGCGACCTTGGGTTTCAGATGTTCCCGACGCGCTGGGGCCGCGTTGGGACGTTGGTTTGCTGGGACCAGTGGTACCCGGAGGCGGCCCGCTTGACGGCGCTCAAGGGTGCCGACATCCTCTTTTATCCGACCGCCATTGGCTGGCACCCCGCCGAGAAGGCACAGTTCGGTGAGTCCCAGCATCAGGCCTGGGAGTTGATGCAGCGGTCGCATGCGGTGGCCAACGGCGTCTTCGTCGCCGCGGTCAATCGCGTCGGCCACGAGGGACCGGCCGATGGCGGTCTGGAGTTCTGGGGCGCATCGTTCGTGTCGGATCCTTCCGGAACCATGTTGAGCCGCGGTTCCCACGACAAGGAAGAGTTGCTCATCGTTGAATGCGACCTGCGTCGAGTGGAGGACGTCCGCCGAAACTGGCCGTTCCTCCGCGACCGCCGGATCGATGCCTATGGCGACCTGACGCGGCGCCTGATTGATTGATAGCGAAGGTTTGACGCTGGCGTGAGAATGAGTTAGCTTACCTTCAATCCCGAATCGCACAGGAGTGACTCCATCATGGGCCGAGTGACGCGGATTCTGCAGGCAAGCACTCGGCAGCCCACCGATGGCGCGAAGTCCCACGCTGAAATCAAGCCGGGTACAACCGACCACGACCTGGCACGAGTGATTGCGAGTTGGCCCAACTTGCCCAGGCACATCAAACGTGCAATCTTGTCGCTGATTTCCACGGCCTCGCTGCGAGAGGAGTGAGCAGTCCGAGCGTCGATGGCCGGAACGCCGCCCCGAAGCGATCATGAGGGGAAGGCCCGGACCGTCGAGGGACGCAACCATCATGTCGCACGATCTCATCGAGCAGACGGAGAAGCGGCTGGCCGAAACGGAGTCGCTGCAGCTGACACTGAAGGAGCTCCAGCTGGAGCTGACCGCCTACCGCGAGCTGCTCACCCAGAAATTGACGCTGCTGCGGAGCGAGGACGACGGCACCTCGGAAGAAGCGATCCCCCAGCGCCCCGCGGCACGGACCCCGGAAGCACGCCCCAGCCGCGCCACAGCGGCCGCGCCCGTGGCGACGGCTCCAACCGACGCCGGCGAAGAACGACGCACCGCACCGCGTCGGCGCGGCAATCCGGTATCGGTGCAGGTGAGCGACGCCAACGCCCGCACCGAGCCATTCCAGGGCTGGGTGGTCGACCGCTCGTCCGGGGGCCTTCGTCTGCTGGTGGACCAGTCGGTATCTGCCGGAACGGTCTTGAGCGTCCGGCCGACCAAGGCCCATCCGAGTTTTCCGTGGGTTCAGGTCAAGGTGCGAAGTTGCCGGCCGGAACGCAGCAGCTGGAACCTGGGTTGCCAATTCGTGGCAAAACTTTCCTGGGCAGAACTGCAAGTATTTGGCTAACCCCGGCGTCAGTTCCTTGAAAAGCCCTTGCTGGCTGTCACCATCGCTTATAAAATTGCGAGGGTAAGAGTCGGGGACGTAGCTCAATTGGTTAGAGTACCGGACTGTCGATCCGGTGGTTGCGGGTTCGAGTCCCGTCGTCCTCGCTAGGAAGTAGCCGCAGGTCAAGGACTTGCGGCTACAGTCGTTTTTGGAGTTTCGCCGGCGGGATTACACTTCACAGGATTTCACACACTCTGTTCCGGGACGGCCTTCGCCCCTGTCTCTGCCAGCGCTTACCCGGCCACTGGCTGGCGCTCCTGCGCCAAGCGAGTCGACAGGACAGATACCAGAGGCCAGTCCCTTGCGACGATGGCCGCCTGCATTTCCTACTCCAGGTCCCATTCATCGTCCTTCACATGCCCATAACGCAATGCAACCTCGATCGGTAGGCTGGCCAGGATGCGGCGGTAGGTTCGGTTGCTCTTGGCCCGCAGTTCCTCGTCTGTTTCCTCGACGTAGCTGACTCACCAACCTTGGCGTCCGCAGCGACTTGGCGGTTGATGTCCTCACCCCGGCGGGCATGCCGGAGCCCGTCTTGCGGAAATGGTGAACGAAAGCCTCGGCGCCAAGCAAGTGCACCTGGCCTTCGATCAGGATGGCAAGCCTGGCACGCTGGCGGCGATGGAAAAGGCGATCCTTGGCCTCACTCTGGCCGGCTTCGAGGTCCAGCTTGAATGGTGGGATCAAACCCACGGCAAGGGCATCGATGATCTCCTGGCGGGCGGCTTCCAGCCCGAGGTGGTTGGCGGCTTGCAGGGCCTCGTGCGCGTGCAGAAGCTGCTCACGCCCGCTGCACCGGCAGCATCCGATGCCGAGGAGGAAGAGCCGAAACCGGATCCCTTCCCGCTTGAGGTGCTGCGGCCGGCGCTGGCGGATTGGACGGCAGTCACGGTCTCGACGGCGTCCAGAGAAGCGTGGACAACGGTGCTCGCCCGCCTCGACACACGCGGGAGATTTTTGAAACGGTTCCGACATGCTTGCCCGGCGGGCTCGAAACGGTGGCGCTCGCTCTACGCGGGTGGTTTCATTTCCAGATCGTCGATGAGCTTCTGGAATTGCTTGTCGCCGCGCAGCGGCATGAAAAGATCGAGCGTCTTCAGATTGCCGACGTTGGTGAAGCCGAGGCGAACGGCCTCCTGCAAGAGCACGAGGGCCCGTTGCCGATACTTGTCGGCCGCGGGCTTGTCCTTTTCCTTTTCCGCGACCGGCACGCAGCGCAGCACGATGGTGGCGGCATCGTAATGGGCGTCGGCACTGGCCGGTAAAAGGCGCGGCAGCTGCTCGGCGGCTTCGACGGCCTGGCCGTGAACGCCCTTCTCGCGAGTGCCAAGCCGGGCGAGCGCTTCCCCTTGCATCGCGTAGTGATTGCGGAGGAACTGCTTGTAGCGGCCCTGATCGGGCTGCTCCTTGCGCACGCCGTCGAGTAGTTCTTGCGCACGCTGGAAGTGCTTGCGAGTCTCGGCCAGCGTTCCATTGCGGCTGGCGGCGTTGCCCTGGTTGTCCAGAACGACGGCCAGGATGGCGCGATAGTCGGGCACACGTGGGAAATCGTCGGCCAGGCGTTGCTGCATCTCCTGGGCCTGGGTGAACTCCTTGATCGATTCCTCGAGTCGTTTTGAATCGCGCAGCAGCACGGTGCCGAGGTTGTTGTGCGCGTTGGCCAGGTCCTGACGATAGGCGGGCACCAGCGGAAAATCGAGCGTCAGTCGTCGGCATTGCGCCAGGGCCTCGCGCAGCACCTTTTCGGCGCCGTGCGAGTCACGCAGGTCGCGCAGGGTGTTGCCGAGGTTGCTGTAGACGACGGCCAGCTTCTGCCGGTAGGCGGGCACATCGGCGTACTGATCGGCCAGTGGTTTGAACCGTTCGAGTGCCATCGCGTACTGGTCCTTGGCCTCGTCGCCCCAGTCCTTGCTGGTCTTGGCAGCGCGAAGGAACATGCCCAGGTCATTGTGGGTGCCGGCCTCGTCCTCGATGAACTCGGGCCGCTCCTTGCCTCGTTGCCGGGCCAGCGGTTCCTGAATCTTGAGCGCCTCGAGGTAGGCCGAGTGTGCCTGCGGAAAGCGGTTGTTCAGCCAGTGGATGCGGGCCATCTCATTCGATGTCCGGCCCAGGTCGCGCTGCAGCTCCGTGTTCGTGGGGTCCTTTTCGACGAGCGCCCGTTGCAGCGTGAAGGCCTGGGTGCAGGCTTTCTCGGCATCGCCCAGTTGATTCAGGGCGCGCAGTGCTTCGGCCCGATGGAAGTACGCCTTCGCCTCGTCGCGCTGGAATGCGGCGGGATCGGAGTTTCCGGCAGCCAGCTGCTGAAAGAGCCGCGCGGCGGCGGCGAACGACTGCTGTGCTTCCGCGTAGGTGCCGAGCATCTGCTGGATCTCGCCGACCTGGAGGTACGCCTGGCCCGCCTGCTGTCGGGTCAGCGGATCGACACTATTGGCGTCGAGAAATTTCTGATGAAAGGCCAGCGCGCGCTGCAGCAGCTTGCGGCGCGTCGCTTCCATTTGCGGGATGTACGCCAGGTCGACGTGTCCCACCTCGCCGAGCATTTCGTTGACGGCCTGACGCGCCATCTGGAAGTTCCGCTGCGCCTCGCGCTCGCGGCGGACGGCAAGCGTCTCGTTCTTCTCCGCGATTTCGCGCTGTTCCTTGGCTTCCTTGGTCTTGATGCGCTCGCCTTCGGCGGCCCTGCGTTCATTTTCGACGGACGCCGCCAGGTCCGCGTTCAGCTTCTTCTCCTGCGCGTTCCACTTCTCGTACAGGACATTCATCGTGATGCTCGCGGCCAGCGAACCAACGAGCGCCAGAGCACTGACGACGATCAGGGCCGCGGCCGCGGGACGACGCCGGGCCCATTTGAGCATCCGTGCCAACGGTCCCACCGGGCGAGCGAGGATGGGCTGATCGTTGACGAAGCGGTCGAGATCTTCCGCCAGTTCCAGGGCTGTCGGGTAGCGACGCGGCGGTTCCTTCTCCAGGCACTTGAGGCAGATGGTCTCCAGGTCGGACGGCATCTTGGCCCGCAGCTGATTGGGCGGCACCGGCTCGTTGAACAGGACCTGAAACATCGTGTCCATGGCGGTCTCGGCCTTGAACGGCGGCCGAGCAGTGAGCATCTCGTAGAGGATGGCACCCAGGGCGTAGACGTCGGTGGCCGGCCCGATCAGGTCGAGCTTGCCCTGCGCCTGTTCCGGGGCCATGTAACTGGGCGTGCCCATCACGTCGCCGGTCTGCGTCGGTCCGTCGGACTCGTCGAGGCGCTTGGCGAGGCCAAAATCGGTGATCTTGAGGGTGCCGTCGTTCGCCACCAGGACATTCGCCGGCTTGAGGTCGCGGTGGATGATGCCCTTCTGATGGGCGACGTGCATGGCGCGGGCCAGGATGCCGACCAGCCGGGCCGCTTCCTTGGCCGGTTGCGGACTGCTGTCCAGGTGGGCGCTCAGGCTGCGGCCTTCAATGTATTCCATCGAGAAGTAAGGCTTGCCGTCCTGATCGCCGACTTCGTAGATCTGAACAATGTTGGGGTGCTGCAAGCGGGCGACGGCCTCGGCCTCGGTCTGGAAGCGCGCCACGCCCTTCTTGCTGCCGGCGGCGCCCGCGAGGACCATCTTGAGGGCGACGGTACGCTTGAGGGCGCGTTGCCGGGCCTTGTAAACGACTCCCATGCCGCCGCGGCCCAGCTCGCCGAGGATGTCGTAACCGGCCACGACCTCCGCCTCGGGTGCCACGAAGCGCGGCAACGGCTCGAAATTGTGGATGTCGGCGGTGACGTCCATCGGCTGATCGGTGGCACGAGGCTTCATCGAAGGGGTGGGCGGTCCCGTCGCCACCTTCGCGGTGGGGGACGAGGTTTCGGGCGGCGGTGCGTTCACCGGTGCCGGATCGCGGCGCACTGTCGGCGCTTGCGACGGGCTCGACGTTTCAATCTTCGTGACGGCACCGCACACCGGGCAAACGATCGTGGAGTCGGGCGACATGGAGTAGTCGCCCCAGGTGTCTTCCCACTGATGCCCCTTGGGGCAGGTGAAGTACTGTGCCATGCGAACCGCTCCATTGCCGGGATCAAGGTCATACGGCGGCCGGCGCCTGGTGGAATGACGAATGCCGAAGCCCGAATGACGAATCAATGACCAATGCCCAATGACCAAGGGGTGAGTGCTAATATACTGCCGACCGCCCGTCCGTTGCCACCGCACGCGACGGACAGTATGATCGGCCTCCGCGATTCCACCCCCTTTGCCTGGAGCGGTTCATGCGTGGCACCTTGCTGTTCTTGACGACCCTGCTCGCCCTTCCCGGTCTCCCCGGCTCGGCGCGAGCGGCGGACAAGGAATACGATATCGTGGTTTACGGCGGCACCTCCGGCGGCATCAGCGCCGCGGTGCAAGCGGCTCGCATGGGCAAGAGCGTGATCCTGATCGAGCCCGGCAAGTACCTCGGCGGCCTGACCACGGGCGGCCTGGGCGCCACCGACATCGGCAACAAGAAGGCGATCGGCGGCATCGCTCGCGAATTCTACCAGCGCGTGCGCAAGCATTACGAAGACGATGCGAGCTGGAAACAGGAAAAACGCGCCGACTTCAAGGGCCGCGGTCACGAAGCGAAGGAAGACACGGCCTGGACCTTCGAGCCCCACGTCGCCAGCGCCGTCTACCGCGAGCTGATCCGCGAGCACAAGGTGCCCGTGGTCTTCGGCCAGCGCCTGGACCTGGCCAAGGGCGTCAAGAAGGACGGCACGCGCATCGTTTCGATCACCATGGAGTCGGGCGAGACCTACAAGGGCAAAATGTTCATCGACGCGACCTACGAAGGCGACCTGATGGCCAAGGCCGGCGTCGGTTACCACGTCGGCCGCGAGGCGAACAAGACCTACGGCGAGACGCTCAACGGCGTCCAGGTCAAGAATGCCGTCCATCACCAGTTCATCAGGAAGGTAGACCCCTACATCAAGCCGGGCGACCCTACCAGCGGCCTGGTACCCAACGTCCACGCCGGACCGCCCGGCGACGACGGCGAGGGCGACGCCCGCGTGCAGGCCTACAACTTCCGCCTCTGCGCCACCGACCGTCCGGACAATCGCAAGGCCTGGCCCAAGCCCGACAACTACGACGAGAAGCAGTACGAGCTGCTCCTGCGCAACTTCGAGGCCGGCGACGGACGCTTGCCCTGGAATCCCGTGCTCATGCCCAACCGCAAGACCGACTCGAACAACAATTTTGCCTTCTCGACCGACTACATCGGCAAGAACTACGCCTACCCGGACGGCGATTACGCCACCCGCGCCAGGATCTGGACGGAGCACGTCGACTACCAAAAGGGCCTGATGTGGACGCTTGCCAACCACACCCGCGTGCCCGAGAAAGTTCGGCAGCACTACCAGATGTGGGGCATGGCCAAGGACGAGTTCGCGGACAACGACCACTGGCCGCACCAGCTCTACGTTCGTGAGGCCCGGCGCATGATCGGCGACTACGTGATGATCGAGCAGAACTGCCGCGGCAAGCGCACCGTCGAAGACCCCGTCGGCCTGGCGGCGTATACGATGGACTCCCACCACACACAGCGCTACGTCACGAAGGACGGCCACGCGATGAACGAGGGCGACGTGCAGGTCGGCGGGTTTCCTCCGTACCCGATTGCCTATCGCTCGATCGTGCCCAAGGCGAGCGAGTGCAGCAACCTCTTCGTACCAGTCTGCCTGTCGGCATCCCACATCAGCTACGGCTCGATCCGCATGGAACCGGTCTTCATGGTGCTCGGCCAGTCTTCGGCGACCGCCGCCTGCCATGCGATTGATGAAGGCGTCGCGGTGCAGAAGGTGGACTTCGCGAAGCTGAAGGAACGGCTGCTACGCGACAAGCAAGTGCTGGAGTGGACGGCGCCGAAGCCGAAGTAGATGACTCCCTGGAGAAGGACGAAGGACGAATGACGAATCAAAACGGGCTGTCGCGCGGTGTAGCGGAAGTCGCCAGACTTCCGTGCGACAGGGCCCAGTAGCGGAAGTCGCCAGACTTCCGTGCGACAGGGCCGGTTCGGAACTCTGGCGAGTTCCGCTACAGGAAGCACGCCGTGTAGCGGCCAGACGTCCAGCCTGGCGGCCGTGTCTCTACTGGCTGCGTTCTGTTCCGCCAAGCCGGAGCTTGGGTACGAGGACTCCCCTTGGGGCTTCGTCATTGGACATTGATTCGTCATTCGGGCTTCGTCATTCATTCGTCATTGCACTGACCCATTCAATGCAGCACTAAACCGAGCCGGCAAACAACCCCGCCACGCCGCGCAACGACCCTTCGTCTAACATGTGGACCGCGGCCCCCGCGTACTCGGGGATCAATCCGTGCACGATCTCCGCGGCGCCGCCGGTCAGGAACAAACGCCGCGGCGAGCCCGAGATCCCGACCGTTTGCAGCGCTTCGCGATGGCGGCGCACCAGCGCTTCGAGCGTCGCGGCCAGCAAGTCCAGGCGATCGGTCGTCAGCGTCAGGTCGCGGAACGCGGCGCGGTGGGCTTCAATCTCTAATCGATCGCCGCCGAGGTAGGGCGGATCGAGCGTCACGCGGGTTTTTCGCTCTCGGGCCAGCGGGATCGTCTTGTGAAAGAACTCTTCGGCGCTCTGTTCGTGAAAGCACAGGCCGTGCAGCCACTCGAGCGCCACGCCGCCCACCGGGTTGTGCGCCACCTGGAGGAACAGGGCCCCCGTGCCGTGGCACCGCGTCAGCCGTCGCGCGTCCGCCACCGGACGGTCGGTCAGCATGGCGAGGACCTGCGTCGTACCTACGATGTGTAAGAGGTCCCCCGGCTCCATTCCCGCGGCGAGGACCGCGCTGGACGTGTCGGCCAGGCCCAGCTTCAGCGGTACACCGGCGGGTACGCCAAGTTCCGAGGCCGCCGCGGCACGGACGTGTCCCAGCGTCGCCTTGCCGTCCACCACGGGCGGCAGCCAGGTCCGTTCGACTTCGAAGAATTCGCACCAGCGTTCCGACCAGTGTTGATCGGTCATCGTGTTGAAGAGCCCGGTGAACGAGGCGTTGCCGGCATCGAAGGCGCGTTCACCCGTCATGCGCAGGCCGAGCCAGCCGTTGACGTGCAGGTAGCTCCTCACGTCGTGCTTCAAATAAGGATCGTCGGCAAGCAGCTGGCGCCAGCAGACCGCCGAGATGCCGCCCGGCAGCGGCCGATTGCCGACGCTGGCCAGGAACTCCTCGCCGACCGCTGCCCAGACCTGCCGCGCCGCCGGCCGAGCCCGGCGATCGAGGTGTGTCCAGATGGGCCGCAAGGGCTTCTCGGCCGAATCCAGCAGTACCAGCGCCGGCGTCATCACGGAAAGGCCGACGGCTTGCACATCGGGTGCGCGGCGCGTCGCTTCGCGTGCCGCACTGGCCACCGCATTCCAGAGCCGTTCGGCGGGGACTTCAGCGGCCTCGGGGCACGGATGGTCCAGGGCATAGGGGATGTGGGCCACCGGGCCGACGGGCGCGGCACGAGCGACGTCGAGGACCGCAGCCTTGACGGAAGAGGTGCCGACGTCCAGTGCCAGGATGTGCATGGGTCGGGGCTTTTTCCTCGTACCCAAGCTCCGGCTTGGGCACGCACAGCCGCGAAGCTCCAGCTTCGCGCCCTTTAATCCTCGTTCCCAAGGTCCTCCTTGGGAATGCACGGCCGAGAAGCTCCAGCTTCTCGGAACGCGACGATGGACGGGTGCCGTGGAGTCGCGGAAGCCATGCACGGCGAGAAGCTGGAGCTTCTCGGCCGTGCGTACCCAAGCCGGAGCTTGGGTACGAGAGTATGGATTGACGGCTTCTATCGTTGAATGCGAGCCGAGCCGCCTTGGGCGAATGCCTTCACCTGCTCCAGCGATGCCATCGTGGTATCACCCGGATAGGTCGTCAGCAAGGCGCCATGCGCCCAGCCGAGCTTGAGCGACTCTTCCGGCGACTGGCCGGTCAGCAGGCCGTAGAAGAAGCCGGCCGAGAAGCCGTCGCCGCCGCCGACGCGGTCGTAAACGTCCAGGTCGCACGTCAGTGAGACGTGCGTCTTGCCGCCCATCCAGGCGACGGCGCCCCAGCTGTGCTTGCTCGTGGAATGGACTTCACGCAGGGTGGTTGCGACGATCTTGATGTTGGGGTGCTGCTCCACCACGCGGTCGATCATCAGGAAGAACGTGCTGGGGTCGAGCTTCGACGTGGCCGCCACCTCCGGGCCAGGAATGCCGAGGCCCTTCTGCAAGTCCTCCTCGTTTCCGACCAGGACGTCCACGTGATCGACGATCTGTTTGATGGTTTCTTGAGCGTGCGCCAGCCCACCCGAGATGCGCCAGAGCTTCTCGCGGAAGTTCAGGTCGAAGGACGTGACCGCACCGGCCGCGCGGGCGGCTTGCATGCCTTCCAGGATCAATGCGGGCGTCGTGGGCGAGAGTGCGGCGAAGATGCCGCCGGAGTGGAACCAGCGGACGCCGTCGGCGAAGATCGTTTTCCAGTCGAAGTCGCCGGGCTTGAGTCGTGCCGCCGCTTCATTGGAGCGATTGTAGAAGACGATGGGCGCACGGACGCCGTGGCCGCGGTCGCTATAGACCGTCGCCAGGTTGGGGCCGCTGACGCCGTCGTGGACGAATCTCTTGTAGAAGGGCTTCACCCCCATGGCGCGGACGCGCTCGGCCACCAGTTCGCCGATCGGGTAATCGACCATCGCCGACGCAACGCCGGTCTGGAGTCCAAAGCAGTCCGCGAGGTTGGCCGCGACGTTGAACTCGCCGCCGCTGACGTGGATCTGGCACTCGTGCGCCTTACGAAACGGGATGATGCCCGGATCGAGCCGATGGACCAGCGCGCCCAGGGACAGAAAGTCGAGAGCGCCGGTGGGGCGGATGTTCAGCTGGTTCGTCATGCGAGGTTCCTCTCCATCGCGATGATTCTAGCACCCCAACCGCCCCTGACAACCCTGCCGCTTCGGCACTCGACGCGGATGCAAACTGCACTCACTGGTCGCTGTTGAACGTTAACGCTTCAGGGCAGCCCACGTAACGCTCCGTACCGCGAGGCATTTGCCCCGCAGCCAGATCTTCTGCCTGGCGGTCCTCGACGCGTCCGGCTTTTTCCGAAACGATCGCAACGGGAGCGTCACGCAACTGTGGGATGCGGACGGCCGGTAGCCTTGCTCCGCGCGTGGTACCTTTGGATGCCTTCACATTCCGGAGACGGACATCGTGGCGGCGGACCTCCAGGTCTGCCGGGTTGATCCGAACTGGCAGACCTGAAGGTCTGCCGCCACCGTGTGAGTGGCTCATTCGGACGCCCGCGGAAACTTCACAGCAAAGGCGGTCTTGCCTGCATTCCGCCACCGACATTTTTCTCTCATGATCCTTTAATCCGGCGCGTGCTACAGTTCCCCTACCACCGCAGGGCTGCGCACGCCATGAAATCCATCCGTCTCTCCCTGGTCGTCTACTTCCTGGTGCTCCTGGGGCTCACACTGGGTACTGCCAGCGCCCTGGCCTACTGGACGACTGCCCAGACCGTCGATTCGCGCCGGGCCGCGACGCGCAAACTGCTCTGTGAGAAGTACCAGCGGAAGTGCCAGCGCGAAAAAACCAAGATGGACGACAACCTGCTCGCCCAGGCCACGACGATGGCCCGGCTGACGCAGTTTCAGTTTCAGAGCACTCGGTTTCGCGTGCCGACGCTTGGCCCGCTTGGCCTGTTGAGCGCGGGACTCAACCCCAGCGGTTACGCGGTCGTGCCCTTGTGGATCGCCGAAGGAGTGCGCGGGCCGCTCAATTATCGCCTCTATCGCCTGAGCGGCACCGAGATCCAATTCAACGAAGACGACGTGCCCGGCCTCGATAGCCCCGGTACCGAGTACTTCCAGATTTCCAGCGAGTGGGGCAATGTCTGGCGTTCGCGTTCCATGGAAGACCACACCTTCCCGATCGATCCCAACGCCTTTGCGACCACCAAGCTGCTGGATGCGAAATTCGATGATGTGGAGATCAAGCCGGGCGTCCACTTGCGCCGGGTCGTGCTCAAGGCGCCGGCATCGCGCTTTCGCTACCTGACCGGCCCCCGGACGGAGCCGCGGCCCGATTTCTTCATTCGGCCTCCATCGCAGGAACGCGTCACCGAGACGGCCACGCCGGCGATCCTCGTCATGTGCGGCATCGACACGGCTTCCTTCAACGAGACGTTGGCCGGTTTCCGCGAGGAACACGACCGGGAACTGGTCAACCTCGATGATGAATCGCGCGAAACGATGGCCTCGCTTCGCAATCGTTTGCTGGCGATCGGCCTGGCAACCTTTGCCCTGACGTTTGTCGGCGGCTTCGGCCTGGTCCGCCTGGGCCTGCTGCCCTTGCGGCGCCTGTCCCACGCGGTCAGCCAGGTGTCCGAAAAGGATTTCCGGTTACCGCTCGACGGCGGACAGATGCCGACGGAGCTGCGCCCGATCGTCGAACGGCTGACGCAGACGCTCGAACTATTACAACGTGCTTTCGCCCGCGAGAAGCAGGCCGCCGCCGACATCTCGCACGAGCTGCGCACGCCCCTGGCCGCGCTGCTCACCACGACCGAACTGGCCCTGCGCAAGCCGCGGGCTTCCGAGGAGTACCGCGAGCTTCTGTCCGACTGCCACACGATTGGCCAGCAAATGAGCCAGCTAGTGGAGCGTTTGCTGGCTCTGGCACGGCTCGATGCCGGTGTGGACACGCTCCGGCCACGCGAGGTCGATGCCGCCGTCGTGGCCGAACAGTGCGCTGCTTTGGTTCGTCCGCTGGCCCAGGCGCGCAACTTGAGCCTGCGTGTCCATCGTAGTGGGACCGCTTCGCTGCACACCGATCCGGACAAGCTGCGCGAGGTGCTCAACAACCTGCTGCACAACGCCATCGAGTACAACCGGCCCAACGGCAGCGTGGAGTTGAAGGTCGAGCGTAACAATGGCCATCTCCACGTCGAGGTCACCGACACCGGCATCGGCATCGCGCCGGAAGCACGGGCGCACATCTTCGAGCGTTTCTACCGCGTCGATCCGTCGCGGCAGGCGACCGGCCTGCATGCCGGCTTAGGGTTGTCGATCGTGAAAGGCTACATCGACTTGATGGGCGGCCACATCAGTGTCGAGAGCAGTGAGGGACAGGGAAGCACGTTCCGGGTGGATTTGCCCGCGTCGCACACGTAAGCAGGTGACTTGCGAAGGAAAGAACCATGACTCGAACATCGAAGGCGCGGAGCAACGGACGGGCAACCGAGGCGACCAGTCGCCGCCGGGCGCTGCTCTCACCTTGCCACCTGGCTACGCTGTCGCCTTCGCACGCCGCCGATCCGGAAATTGCCCGGATGCTGCGCGTGCAGCGCGATGAGGCAGGCGCGTTCGAGGAACTGGTCGAGACCTACTGGACCCAGGTGTTCAGCCGCTTTTTCCGCCAGCTCGGCGACCGCCAGGAAGCGGAAGACCTGGCGCAGGAAGTCTTCCTGCGTCTGTATCGCTCGCGCCATCGCTACCAGCCGCGGGCGCGATTCACCACCTGGCTCTTCCACATTGCTCAGAACGTGGCGCGAAATGCCCTGCGCACCAAGCGGCGGCATCCATGTGTCCCGCTGGGCAACTTGGCGGGTCAAGAGGAGGACATCCGTCCCACGGAATGCCTCATGGGCGAGCGTACCGAAGCGCCCACCCGGCCGCTGGAACGCACGGAGATGGCCGGGATCGTCCGGTCCGCCGTGGCCAGGCTGGGCCGTCGGCAGCGTCGCGCCGTGGAGTTATTTCAGTTCCACGATCGCAGCTATGACCAGATTGCTCGCGAGATGAGCATGAGCCTGCAAGCAGCCAAGGGACTGCTCTACCGCGCACGCAATCAGCTGCGAGTCTGCCTGAGCGCGTACGTTGAAATGTAAGGCGATCAGGTATCGTACCTCTGTGGGGCCGGCTTCCAGCCGGCCAAATGACCGGCTGGAAGCCGGCCCCACAAAAGGCACCCGTCAATGGGCATCCGGTCCATCGATCGCAATGCCGGCCGTCCAGTGGGCGATTGCCTCTGGGCTCATCGTCCCGCTCGGTTCCAGGCGCGCATCCCGATAGCCCCACGATTCCACGTCAACCAGATACTGCGCCCTGGACAGCAGCGTTCCCTGGCACACCGGGTCAGCGACGGCTGCGGAGCAGGGTTCCTGTTGAAAGCGGACGAACAGTTCTTGCAAGACCCACGCCGGGATCCGCGACCGTTCGGCCGGATAGGTGTAGCCGAAGAGGATCAGGTAAACGAGGAGCAGCCGCCAGTGACGATCGAAACGGCGTAACAGGCGAGTCCAATCCAGATCAGAAGCGCGAGCGCGGATCAGGTGGGCGATGTCCGCTCCGTCGTACCGCTCGCGTTCCATGACGAATGCTTTGGACCAGATGATTTCCTCGGCCGGACACAGGCGCGCAGGGCGACCGAGCACCTCGCTGTCGACGGCGTGTTCAAACCAGGCGTCGTCCACCTCCACGACACCGTTGCCGGAGCTGAAAATGAGGTCGACTACGTCGTCGCCGTGCAACGCCTTGCCCAACCAGTGGGAAAAGGTCAGCTCGGTCGAGTAACCCTGGGCAGCCAGAGCGTCGAGCGCGCGCTGACAATCTCCCGGACGAACAAAGATGTCGAAATCCTTGGTATGACGCACAATGCCGGTGTAGCATGCCAGCGCATAGGCACCGCCCACCAGACAAGGTACTGCGGCAGCTTCAAGCACATCCAGCACATGAAGGTAGAACCGCCGGGTTTCGGGTCCCAAATCATTCCCGACGTCTTGCTTGGTTTGCATGGAAAGCCTCACTCGGGCCGGAATCTCGCGCCCCTGGTCCTTCCATGAGTTGTTGGCGTCAGGGCCGCAATGATAGAGCAAAATCCGTGCCCCCGTCGGTACGCAGTTTGCCGAGCAAAGAACGGACTGCCTACATCCACGAGGACCGGAGCCAAGCGATGACCCCGCCGAAGCAGACTGTTCGCCTGGCGGCGATGGCTGACATCCACCTGGATAAGGCCAGTAGTGGAAGCTTGCAATCAGTCGTCGCCAAGGTGGCGGACGAGGCCGATGTGCTGCTGCTCTGCGGCGACCTGACGAACTACGGCTTGCCTGAGGAAGCGCAGCAGTTTGTTCGCGAACTGACGGGCGTGAAGGTGCCGGTCGTGGCCGTGCTTGGCAACCACGATTTCGAATCGCACAAGCAGGAGGAAGTGCGCCAAATCCTGACGGATGGGGGCATGACACTGCTTGATGGAGAAGCCTGCGAGATCCACGGCATCGGTTTCGCGGGCGTGAAGGGCTTTGGCGGCGGCTTTGACCAACGCATGCTGACCCCGTGGGGCGAACCCATCATGAAGGGGTTCGTGCGCGAAGCCATCGATGAGACGCTCAAGCTGGAATCGGCGCTGGCAAAGCTGCGTACGCCGCAACGCATCGCGCTGCTGCACTATGCGCCCATTCGAGCCACCGTCGAAAACGAGCCCCTGGAGATTTTTCCCTTCCTCGGCTCGAGTCGACTGGCGGAGCCCGTGGACCGCTATGGAGTCACCGCGGTTTTTCACGGGCACGCGCATCACGGGACATTGTGCGGCCGCACGCGCGGCAACGTGCCCGTCTACAATGTCGCCCTGCCGCTTCTGCGTCAGACGTTTCCTGACAAAACGCCGTTTTACGTACTCAGTGTACCGGTAACCCCCGAGGCACCGACATAGCTCGCTCGCAAACAGTCCATCAGGCGAAGATCTCGCTGGCCACCTTCCCTGCCACGTCCGTCCGCTTTACGTGGGGTCGGCTTCCAGCCGGCCTGACGAATGGCCGGCTGGAAGCCGGCCCCACAAATCAGGCGAAGATCTCGGTGGCCACCTTCCCTGCCACGTCCGTCAGCCGGAAGTCGCGACCGGAATAGCGGTAGGTCAGTTGCTCGTGGTCCAACCCGAGCAAGGCCAGCAGCGTGGCATGGAGGTCCGCCGTGTGCATGCGGCCTTCCACGGCATGAATGCCATACTCGTCGGTCTTGCCGTGGACGAAACCCTTCTTGACGCCGGCCCCGACCATGAACATCGGGTAGCCGGTGATGTTGTGGTCCCGACCGTCCGGTCCCTGGGCGGTCGGTAGTCGGCCGAACTCACTGCCGAACAGCACGAGCGTTTCGTCGAGCAGGCCGCGTTGCTCCAGGTCGGCGAGCAGCGCTCCGGTCGCTTGATCAACGGCGGCGCAGTTCTGTTTCAGGCCCTGGTGCAGGTTCGAGTGGTGGTCCCAGTTAGGCTGGCAGATCTCGACGAAGCGCACTCCGGCTTCGCTGAGCCGGCGCGCCATCAGGCACTGCCGGGCAAACGCGCCGGCCGGACCAGGCTTGATGCCGTAGGACTCGCGGACCTTTTGCGGTTCCTTCGAGATGTCGAGCAGGTCGGGTACCTGGCCCTGCATGCGGAAGGCCAGTTCGTAGGACTCGATGATGCCGTCCACCGCATCCGGAGCGCCGGGTCCCGCGGCCAGTTCGCGGTTCATCGCTTGGATCAGGTCGAGCTGCTGCCGTTGGAGGGACCGGGGCGTTTCGGCCTTCAGGTTCGGCAGGTAGCCGGCATCGTTGATGCGCGTGCCCTGGAAATGGGCCGGCAGAAACGCATTGCCGAAGTTCACGGCCCCGCCGAAATTGGGCGGCGGATTGATCGTGACGTAGCCAGGCAAGTCCTGGTTCTCCGACCCCAGCCCGTAGAGCATCCACGCACCCATCGACGGCCGCGTGAGCGCTGCATTGGCGCTGCCGGTATGAAGCTGGACGACTGCCTGCGGGTGGGCCGGCGTATCGGTGTGCAGCCCGCGGAGCCAGCACATCTTGTCCGCGTGCCGGGCGATGTTCGGCAGCAGCTCGGAGAACCACGCGCCGGTCTCGCCATACTGCTGAAACTTGAACTTTGACGCCGTCAACGTGCCGCCGCCAGGTCCGGGCTTACCGCCGTCTTTCTGGAGTTGCGGCTTGTACTCGACGGTGTCGACCTGCGACATCGATCCCTGCATGAACATGAAGATGATCCGCTTCGCCCGCGGCTTGAAGTGCGGCTCCTTCGGTGCCAACGGCTTCGGAACGGACTTCTCGGCGGCAAACGCTCGTCGCGTCTCCTGGCCAAGCATGCCGGCAAGCGCAACGTAGCCGAAGCCGGCACCGACGGACTTCAACGCCTGGCGACGAGAGATCGTGGGGATCGACATGGCATGCATCCTCAATACGTTGATTGCCGAAAACCGTAGGGTCCGCTGTGCGGACCAATCATTCAGGTGCCGTGTGTCCGGTCCGCACAGCGGACCCTACGAGGGCGACATTACTTCAAGTAGCGAAACTCCGCGGAGCCAAAGAGGGCCTGCACGAAGCCCATCCACGCGGCCGCGCGGGCATCCTTGGGCAGGATCGTATCTTCCACGTGCGGTTCGCCGGTCTGATCGATCTCGTCGGGGTTGGCGGGTGGCGCCTTCGGCGGTTTCGGCGCTTCGACGGACACGGGCTTGGGCTCGGGAGCTGGATTAGAAGCCTTCCATTCGCGATACGCCGCCTCATACTTGGTCAGGAACGCCTGTGCCCTTTCGATTTCCTTGTCGTTCGCCGAGCGGCCCAGGGTGAGCCGGTAGGCGGTCTGCAAACGGGCTGCGTCGGTGGCTTCCTTCTCTGCCAGCAGCCGTTCCGCGAGGGCCAGCGACT
Source organism: Gemmataceae bacterium (assembly GCA_019752375.1). Taxonomy (GTDB): domain Bacteria; phylum Planctomycetota; class Planctomycetia; order Gemmatales; family Gemmataceae; genus JAIEMG01. The sequence continues at coordinate 20,117 of JAIEMG010000136.1, forward strand.
GGCGGCGCATGAATGCGGAGTTCAGCAGGTACAGTCCTTGACCAGCCACCGTGGTCACGTCCCGGCTACCGGTGACGAGCGTCTGCTCGACGGGGTCGAACGCCTCCAGCGCCCGTGGCGTGACGCCGCGCACCAGCGGGAGATAGACGCTGCGTTGGGTGCTGCGGTCGGCGTGCTGGCGGAGCGTGCTGGCTTCCGGGCCGTTGTCGCGCATCTCGACCATCTTGAGTTCTTTCGCGGGGGATCCGCTGGGACGCTTGAGATTCAACGCACCCACCGCCGCGAGCGTGGCGTCGCGCATCTCCTCGGCGTCCAGCCGTCGAGGACTATGGCGCCAGACCAATCGATTGGCGGGGTCGGCCGTGCGGTGCGTTTCCGGTGCGTCCGTCCCGAGTTGATAGGCGCGGGACAGCACAATGACCCGTACCAGCTTCTTGACCGACCAGCCGTCGCGCAGGAACCGGTTGGCTAGGTGGTCGAGCAATTCCGGGTTCGATGGCGAATCGCCCATGACTCCGAAGTTGTCGAGGGTGGTCACAATGCCCTGACCGAACAGATGCTGCCAGACGCGGTTGACGGCCACGCGTGGCGTGAGCGGGTTCTTCGCACTGGCCAGCCACTGCGCCAGTTCCAGCCGACCGCTCTGCTGGGCGCTGACCTTCGCGATGCCTGGCACCTCGAATGCAGTCAGAAAGCCGCGGGGTGCGATCGGCCCGAGTTTCTCCGCCTCGCCGCGGATGCGCACTTCCGTGTCGCCAATCGTCTGCGCATCGCGCACCCCGTGAATCGCGTGCCGGCGTGCCTCGGGGTCGGTGAGCGTGGCCAGTTCGGTCTGCAATCGCTGATATTTCATCTGGAGCTGGCGCTGCTTCGGCTGACCGTTGGCCCCCGGAGCCTTGCCTTCCTCCGTGCCCTGAATCGCTTCCCAGTCGGCCTTGGCCTTGGCGACCTGTTGCTTCAGCTTCTCGACTTGCGCGGCTGGCGGCGCGGGCTCCGCACTGCTTAAACGAAGCAGCATGGCCGGGTAGTAATAGTCCAGTCCGCCGCCGCCCATCTTGTTGCGTGTTCCCGAACAGTTGTCGGTGCTGGTAAAGATTCCCGCCAGAGCGTAGTAGTCGGTGGTCGGGATGGGATCGAACTTGTGGTCGTGGCAGCGAGCGCAGGTCGTCGTCAGGGCCAGCACCGAGCGGGTGACGACGTCGATCTGTTCGTCCACGTTGTCCATCACGAACCGGACCTTGAAGCGCTGGTTGACGTCCTTCACCCCCAGGGCCAAAAAGCCGGTGGCGGTGAGCAGGCGATCGCGTTCTTGCTCCGAGCCCGCCGGCAGCAAGTCGCCGGCGATCTGCTCCTGCACAAAGCGGTCGAACGGGACGTCGGCATTGACGGCGTCGATGACGTAGTCGCGGTAGCGCCAGGCGTGCGGGTAGGGGATATTTCGCGACGGGCCGGTCGATTCGCCGTAGCGGGCCAGGTCGAGCCAGTGCCGGCCCCAGCGCTCCCCGAACTGCGGTGCAGCCAGCAACCGGTCCACGATGCGCTCGAATGTTTCGGGAGAGTTGTCCTTGAGGAACGCGTCGAGCTGCGCTGCCGTCGGCGGCAGTCCGGTGAGGTCGAACGTCACCCGACGCAGGAGGGCGGCCTTGTCGGCATCCCCGACCGGCCGCAGTTCCTTGGCTTCCAGGCGGGCAAGGAGGAAGCGGTCGATGTCGTCGCGCGCCCAGGCAGTGTCGCGCACGGCCGGTACCTTGGGGTCGGACAATGGCTGCCAGGCCCAGTGTTCCTTCTTCAGCTTCTCGTAGCGGGCTTTCGGCTTGCCGAGCGACACGGGAATCCGCACCGCGGGCCAGGCCACGCCATCCTTGATCCAAGTCGTCAAGTCGGCAATCTGCTCGTCGGTCAGCGGTTTGCCCTCTTGGGGCATTTTCTTCTTCACGTCCTTGTGCGTCACCCGTTGCAGGAGCAGGCTTTTCTCCGGCTGGCCGGGGACCACGGCTGGACCGCTGTTGCCGCCGTGGATCAGGCCGTTACGGTCATCGACGCGCAGGCCGCCCTTGGCATTCGTGCTGGCGGAATGGCAGGTGTAGCAACTGTCGATCAGCACCGGACGGATTTTCTTCTCGAAGAACTGCACCAGCGCTTCGTTGTCGCGCGGGGCGTCCTGGGCCACAGCCACTCCAGGCACGCTCGCCAGGACCGCGAAAGAAGCCAGCCAGGATCGGGTGACGGTGTTGATTCGCATAAGTAAACCCGCAGGTAAATGCCTAATTTCTAATGACTAAGGAATGACCACTGTCCAATGACCATGCAGCAATCAGGTGGCTTTCGGGGAACGACTCAAGCGCGGATGGTGCCTTTGGATCATTGGGCATTGGTTATTCATTAGACATTTGTCCTTCGTTCTTCGTCCTTCGTCATTCCGCCTTCGGCTTCGGCATTGCTCCGGTCGGCACGACCGCACGCCAGCTTTTGCCGATGCGGACTTCGTCCCACCAGCAGGTGCCGCCGCCGAACTTGGTGAGCAGCACCAGGTCGAGCTTCGCATCGCTGCGGATGCCGCGGGTGCGGACGCTCCAATCGGCTGGTTCGATCGTGTCGAGCGTTTCGCCTTCGCCGTAGACACGGAAGAAGATCTCGTCCTCGCCTTGCCGGCGCGCCACGATCTTGCCGACCCAGAACTGCGTCTCGTTGCGTGCCACGGTCTGCGAGCTGGTGAAGATGGCACCGCTGCGGATGTCGAGCTGCGGCCGTTGGAAGACCGGCAGATTAAACATCACGTGGTCGCCCTGGAAGTCGGCGGAGGAGCGAAGGACGATCCGTACCGCCGGCATCGGACCGGTCTGCCCCGCCGGCGGCGCCGGCGGGGTTTCCCAGCGTACCAGCACGCTGACGTAATAGACGCCATCCTCGTCCAGGCGCACCGGCTGGGCGAGGAGCCGGCGGCGCGACTGATATTCCGGCGGCGCTTCCAGCATCGGCCCGCGACCGCCTTGCACGCGCCAGGGGATATTGAGCTTGCCGAAGGCAACCGTCAGATCGCCCGTGTCGCCCTCGGGCAGTCTGCCCGGGCTGACCTGCCACGGTCCGGCCCAACCACTGCCGCCGTTGGCGCCCGCCAAGGCGACGCGTCCAGGCGGGTAGTTGAACGGTTCATAAGCCAGGAGCAGGTCTTCGCGCGGACCGATTTTTGCCTGGCTAAGCAACTCGGCAAAGCGCGTCGCATCCAGGGGCACGGTCCGCGGCGCCGACTCGCGGGCCTGATCGTAGCGGACCGCTTTCCCCGCACTCAGCAGCTCTGCATCTTCCTGCGGGGTGCCGGGCTTGCTGTAAGAAATCTCGCCTTCCAGCACGTGCAACTCCGTGGCGCCGTTGCGTTCGACCTTGATGGCGAACTCGGTGCCCAGGTCAACCACATCGCTGGCCGGAGTGTGCACCGTGAATCCTGCCGCCGCTTCGGGAGCGCGAACGGTCAGCCGTCCGGCAACCAAGCGTGCGGAACCGCGCGTTTCGAGCTGTAGTTCCGTGGGGCCTTCCAGCACGACCGCGGCACCGCCGTCGAAGCGGACGACGACCAGCCCGCGCTCCAGTTGCAGCGTCCCGGCGGACAGCCGCTGCCCTTCGACCAGCCGTTCCTTCTTGCCCCATTGGCAGTTATCGGCGAAGAGCAACGTGGCCACGCTGTCGCCGTTGAGCTTGGGGCTGGCATCCGGGTCTTCCGTCTTATTCGCCAGCGGTTGGTGGACCGAACGTAACCCATACACGCCTGCCAGCGCGACCACGGCGCCCAGCACGACGGCCGCTGCAAAACGAAGGACCATGGCGCCAAACATCCGGGTTCGTCGGGCGCCCTGGTTCGCTCGCGCTGCCACGACAGAAGAACTCCGGGCAAAAGCCGGCAGCGCATCGAGGCCAGGCGCCGGGCTGCCGAGTTCGCGACGCAGGTGCGCTTCGAGCGTCAAATGGTCCAGGTATAGCTCGCACGCTTCCGGGTTGCCGTGCAACAGATCGTTGAGCCGGGCCGCGTCTTCGGGAGAGAATGAATCGTCACTCAGGCGTTGGAGCAGGGCACGCAGTTCCGTATGGTTGTCCGAGGGCGTACTCATAAGGCACCTCCCGCGGTCCGGGTGGTTTCGATGCAGTTCAGCAGCTTCTCGCGAATGCGATAGAGCACCTGGGAGACGGCCGCGACGCTTCGCCCATCGGTTTCGGCCAGCTCTTTCACCGAGCCGCCGGGCCCATAGCGCTCTTCCAGAATGCGGCGCGAGGGCTGGGGCAGCTTTTCCAGGCAGCCGCGCAGGGCCGTCAGCCGATCGCCCAGCTCCGCGGCTCGCTCGGCCTGGCGCTCGGCCAGATAAGCCAACACGTCATCGCCGAACACCAGCCGGTCGCGGCGCACGCGGCGTCGATGACTCAGCACGTGGAAATAGGCCACCTGGCATGCCCAGGAAAGGAAGCTCGTCCCCGGCTGAAAATCCGCGGCCTTGCGCCAGAGGGTCAGGTTCGTCTCCTGCATCACGTCTTGGGCCGCCCCATGATCCGGAAGGAGTGAAAAGACGTAAGCCCAGAGTGAGGGCTGAGCTACGGTCAGGTGGGTGATGAATTCTTCGCTGGTCCCGTCCATCATCGCCCCCCTCGTTACCTAAATAATGTCCGCCCGCGCGGCAATCTAACGGCGATTCGGAAAACGGCGGAAGAAATTCCCCGAAAGGTGCCGCTCTCCGTGAAAGAATTGAATGTGGAACGAACCAAAGGCGTCAAACGAAGCGACGATGTCACAAGACCGACTCGCCAGGAATGCAACGTCGGCTGGTTAACGGGCTCGGGCACCTGAGTGTTGCCGCCCCTGGTCGCTTCCACGCAAACGCCCTTGGTTGACGCCAGTTCATCGCTGGACTCCGACGCTCGCCGCAGGCCAATGCCGACTGGTCGAGACACCCCGCGTCCGGCAACGCCCTTTTCCATGCGCCGTATTCCGTCCGCCACGGCCCGAAACGTGCGAGCCGCCGGAAAATGTCCTGTTGTCCGCCGCCTTCGCCCATCCCGATTACCACGTACAGCTTTACCGCAACGACCGTGGCATGGGTTGAGGATGTCGCTTCCAGATGCTTCTTGTATGCTGTCAGCGACTCCACCGGCTTGTACTCACCTGCGCCGAGCATGTGAATCTTGAGCGCAGCCGGTTCCTCGCCCCACGATGTCACGGCGAGCAATCCGAGCCCGAGCAAGGCAAGGGGAGAGCGCTTCATGGCAGGCTCCGCGGTGTGGGGTGGGAATTTCAGTCGGATACGTACCGACGCTTCGGTGATGCCGCTTCGCTTCAGGGTCGTTCACGCGGTACGCTTCCTTGACCGAGCCGCTTCCTCGACCGAGCCTGATGCTAACCAACGTCGCACCGCCAGCGATTCGTTTCAACATTTCCTCCGTTTTTTTGTTCTCGACGCGATGCCAGGATCTCGATCTGGATGGTGAGAACTGAACTGAAGCAACAAACCATAATTCCTGTCGTCCTACTGCCCCCGCCTCCGCTTTAAAGTCAGAAGCCAAGATCAGTCCTTCCCACGCTTCGGAGGTATCCGTTCATGTCGTCACGCCTCATCGCGGGTGCAGCGCTTGGCGCCTTGCTTTTAACCGGCACTGTGCTGGCCGACGATTCGCTGAAATCGGGGCCGCAAGTCGGGGACCGGAACAATCGATCCGGCTTTTTTCCCAAATGGATCAGCGGTCCCGCGGCGGGCGAACGCCGCTGCCCGGTCTGAAGCCGGGCCGATCTGGTCGCGCTGATCTTCGTCAGCGAGGTCAGCGACCCCTTGACCAGTCTGGTCAAGAAGATCGATCAGCGGGTGAACGAAGCCGCCAGTCGCCGCCCGCAGGGCTCAGCGGAACTTGGGACCTATGTCATCTGCTCCAGCGATAAGGACAACCTGGACAAGGTGCTCCGCGGCTGGGCCGAGAAGGACGGCCTGAAACGCGTGTCGATGGGAATCGGCAACGCTCCGAAGGACTACAACGTCGCCGCAAGGGCCGACATCACGGTCGTGATTTACGAACCCGGCCGGCGCCAGAATGCCGTGAAAGCCAATTTCGCCCTGCGGATCGATGAGCTGGATGACACTTCAAGCGATGCCATTGTCGAAGCCCTGTCAAAGGTGTTGCCCAAGTAATCGTCGTCAAATCCCCACCATCCGACGCACTCTGGCTTTCCAGCCTGACAGTGGGCCACGCCGCACCCGCTGTCAGGCTCGAAAGCCGCGACCGTGCCGCCTTGGCTGATCTGCCGCTGCCATTCCCAAATTCTCTTTGAGGCTTGTCCCAATTACCGAGTAGAATCCGTGGCGAGCTTCCGTTCGTACGGGAGGTAGCGATAGCTGCGGCGTTACGCCGTGGATGGTTCCCATGCCCGCCAGGTAAAGTTCCTCCCGGGGCCACTCACAGGTCGAATGCCCCCGGGAGGCGTGCATTCTGGAGGTAAGTAGCTCGGGACGGGCGGAAGCTCACTTTTCCTTCTGTTCACTTCGGCGAACGAGCTCTATATTCGTGCGTGCAGTTTCCGTCCGCACCGGAGGTAGCGACATCTGCGGCGTTACGCCGTGGGAGGTTTGCAGTGCCCGCCGGTCAAGACGGTGTGCCTGTTCCATACAGGTATGGACCAGGCGCACCGGTGCCCATAGGAGGTAAGTAGCTCGGTGCGGGCGGAAACTGCTTCCTACCATTCGCTGGTCAGACCGACCGCACCAGCTGGCGAAAGATCGTATCCTCCCGATACACCCGATCTCCGTGATTTCGCAGCTCCGCGATCTGTTCGGATGGCAAGTCCGGAGAGTGCAGTGCTTGCAAATTCTCTTCCAGCTGCTGCAACGTCGCTGGCGCCGACCAGCACGCGGTCACGCCGGGTTGCGCCAGTGTGTACCGATAGCAATCGGCAGCCGTGGGCGCCGCTCGTTTGCCGTCCGACTGCAGAAGCCGGCCGTAGCAGGTGTTGTTGAACGTGAAGACGCTGGTCCCCCGTGCGACGGCCCGGGGGAGGACCTCCGCTTCCGCACCGCGATGGGCCGCGCTGTGCCGCACCATGACCGGGTTCCAGCCCTGCTCCATCGCTTCCATCGCCAGTGGGCGTGAGTGGGTCGAGAGCCCAGTACGGACCACCTTGCCCGTTGTCTGCAAACGATTCAGCGCCGCGCGCACATCGTCCGAGATTCGATTCCAGCCCTGGACCCAGAAAACCAGGAACACGGCAAGGCGGTCGATCTTCAGCATTCGCAACGCGCGCTCCGCATCGCGCTCGATCCGCTGGCCGTCGGCTTCGAACGTGCCGGCGACAAAGTGCAGCGATTGACGGTCTACCATGTGCAGACAGCCGGAAAAGTCTGTCAGATGTTGATAGTTCGGTTCCCAGAAGAACAGGTTGACGCCGGCTTCGACGGCACGGACATACCCTTCCACCGGTAAGCCGTAGTGCCCGGAGATTCCCAGCGGCGCGACCGAAAGCGCCTCCGGTCCAAGAAGGCGGCCGTGGGAAGGAGCGATTCGCCGCGGCCGCAACAACGTCGTGGATTCACTGGTGAGACTCGCTGACCGCCAGGGTTCCGTCGGCTCCAGTTTCCAGAGTGGAACCCGCGCCAGACGTGCCGCTCGGGCAAGGACATGCCACGACGTTTCCCGCGCCGGCTCGTGGACCAGTGCTGCCGCCCGTGCCGGCGTGAGCGCCGCGGCACGGACTTGCGGATGAACGTCCGCCTGCAACCGGACCAGCATCCCATGTGGGTCGCCACGGGCAACCAGACACTCCGCCAGACAGCTGCGAACCCTGGCATCGGGATCGGTTGCCAGTGCGGCAACGTCATCACCCTGGGCGACGGCCGTCATGGCCGACTCGGCACGCAGCGTTGCATGTGTGTCCATGCGAAGCCGGCGAAGCAACACTGCGTCAAGGCGGCTTCGCTGGCGTTGGTTCCAACCGCGCAGCGCTTCCAGCCGAACGTCAGCGTCCCCATCCACGAGAAACCGGAGTAACCAGGACTCGGCGGAGGTGTGCTGCCATCGTCCCGCAAGCCGGGCAAGGGCGCCGCGTGCGCTCGATGAGAGCGTGTTGGCTCGCTCCATGAGCGCGATGAGATCGGGCTGAACTTCCGCGGGAGGCAGGACAGGCCCGATCTGATCGAGCGCCCACGAGAGTTGCGCGCTTGATGGACTGGCGAGCCGAAGCCCGGCGCGTGCCACTTCCTCGACGCGATCCCCATCCACATGGGCGAACAGCTTCCGCACGGGTTCCACGGCGCCGGCACGCGGCTCATCGAGCCAGGTGAGTGCCTGTACCAATGGCGCGACTTCGCCATGGTCGCGCAAGGTCTCGAATGCGATGCCCCGGACTCGATCATCCGCGTGACCGAGCAGGTTCGGCATGGCATCAAGTAGAAGGCGCCGGCCAGTGTCGTCCAGTTGTTCCAGGTTACGCCGGAGCACGGCGGAGTCCGGGTCCCACCAGGCCGGATGGGCAGCTGGAGCTGCGACCTGTTTCGCCGCCTCGTTGCCGCGGTTCCAGTGGATGGTCAAGTAGTCACGGATGCCCTGCGTTCGCACGTCCGCCCCGGCGCGCGCAAGCCGCGAGTCGATCTCCTGGCGCACGGCTTCGGTCTTGCCCCATCGCACAAGCACTTGAATCAGCGCATGACGCACGCGCCAGTGTGGATCAGTGCAAGCGATCAGGACTTGCCAGCGCTCCGGGAGCGCAGCCAGCGCTCGCAATGCGGCGCGGCGCGCGATCCACGACTCATCACTGGCGAGAAGTCGTGTCAGGGCGTCCTCGGCGTAAGGAACGCACTGCTCTTCCAGCACCTGGGCAGCAGTGACACGGACGGCAGCATGAGGACTGCTCAATGCGTGAAGCACCCCATCCATGGCGACGACGTCGCGAGACTCGCGTAAGGCCGCGAGGGCGGCGATGGCCGGCTTCGCCTGGGGCGCGCGATAGAGCAGGTCCACCAAGCCCTCGATGGCGGCGCGCTCGGAAGTGCCGCGAAGTGCTTCCGCGGCTGCAGCGGCGGACTCCGGCCGGGTCAGGGCGTGCGTTAGTTGTCGGATTCGATCGCTCGGCAATTGCATGGTAAGTGATTGACTTGGCATCGGTCGTCGCAGAGATTATCCGCGAGAGATGGTTTCAACTCCAGATCCGAGCCAACGCAATGAACGTCATCGAGCGCGCCCCTGCCTGGCTCTTGCGTCCGCTGCCGGTGCATGCCGTCGCGGACGACAAGTTGAACGACCGTATCGACAAACTTGCCGCCAAGCTGCCGGAAAGCTTGCCTCGACTGCAAGCCGTGCTCGATGGCGTGCAGATGTATCGTGAATATGAGCCAGCGGTGAATCGGGCCAGCGCTCATGTCTGGAATGTTTTAGATCAGCTCTTCGCCGCGGATGCGGACTCCGTGCGCGTGAGCTTGCTCGTCTTCGCCGAAGCACACATGGTGGAGCCCGCGCGGGCTCGTATCTACCGACGGCTGGTCAAGGACCCGTCCACAAAGGTACGCAACCGGGCGCGGCGCCTGGTGCAGCGGTGCGATCTGCACGAAGTGGCGCTTCCGCTCCAGAAAGACGGTGACTGGGACCCGACGGGCTGGCTCCGGGGCGTCGTCGACCGACGGCTGTCGCGGCACGCACAGGGCAAGCGCGTTCAGGAACGGCATGACGTGCCGGTGATCGGCACGCTCGCTCAGCTGCGGAAGTTGCTGGGCATCCGCTCGTCCCGGCAACTCGGCTACTTCCTCCTGGCCAGCGATGCGGACGGTGGGCCCTACGTTCGGTTCACCATCCCCAAGCGCGACGGCCGCGAACGCGAGATCTGTGCGCCCAAGAAGCAATTGCGCTGGGTGCAGCGGCAAATCCTCGACAAGGTCCTCGCCCAGGTGCCGGTTCACGATGCGGCCCACGGTTTCATTGTGGGACGATCCATCGTCACGAATGCCAGCCAGCACAAGGGCGCGGAAATCATCTTGAAGTTCGACCTGACCGATTTCTTTCCGACGATCCACTACTACCGCGTGCTCGGCTTCTTTGCGAGCCTTGGCTATTCGGTCGGTAATGGGCGCTTTGGCACCAACGATTCGTCGAAGCAGGTGGCGCCGACCCTGGCCCGCCTCGTCTGTTACACGCCGGACCCGCAGCAATGGGGCGATGCTCGATTGCCGCAAGGTGCGCCCACGTCGCCAGCCATCAGCAACCTGGTCTGTCGCCGGCTGGACGCACGGCTTGCCGGCCTGGCGAAGCGGAACGAGGCGGTTTACACGCGTTATGCGGACGACCTGACGTTCTCCTTCCGAAAAGCCACTGGCGACCTGGGCCGTTTTCGCTGGTGGGTCGATCAGATCTGCCATCAGGAAGGGTTCCTGGTGAATCAGAAGAAGTTCCACGTGATCCGAGCGTCGCAACGGCAACTGGTGACCGGCATCGTGGTCAACGACGAGCTGCACGTCCCGCGCGATGAGCGCCGCCGCTTCCGGGCCATCCTCCACAACTGCAAGACGCACGGCCTCGACTCGCAAGCGCGCGGGCACGCGCAGTTTGCGGAGTATCTTCGCGGATTCGCCAGCTACATCCACATGGTCCAGCCCGACGAGGGGGCCGAGTTGCTTCAGGCCGTCGAGGAACTGCTCGGTCCGGAGACGGGGGAGGACGGCGTGCCATGAAGAAGCGACCCACCGAGCCGTCCGACAAGCGCGATCAAGACCTGGACCGCTTCAGTACTCTCCTAGCCGAGCTCGATCAGCTGCGTCACAAGACGGGCAAGAAGCAACGAGCGTTGCGGGCCTGGGAAATCATTCTCCAGGCGTCCAGTTGCAGCGATTTCCCGGTGGCACTGGATTTCGCATTCGAGCACGGCCTCGTCATGCCGTGCGAGGCCAGCGCGGGTCAGAACATCTCGTGGCTGAACCCGGTCGATGGCTCGGAAATGATCTGGATTCCGCCGGGACCGTTCCTCGTCGGCACGCAGAATGAGCGCGTCTCGTGTGCCGGTTTTTCGCTGGCGCGTTTTCCGGTCACGAACATGCAGTTCAAGCAATTCCTGGACGAAACCGGCTATCAGCCGCCGTCGGACCATCCAATGCCAGAGCTCTTTTTACGGCACTGGAGCGACGGCAAGGTGCCGAAGAAGCTGGAGCAGCACCCGGTCGTCTGGGTCTCCTATGTTGACGCATTACATTACTGCCGGTGGGCGGGTCTGACGCTGCCGACGGAATGGCTCTGGGAAAAGGCGGCACGCGGGCCGGACGGTCGGCCCTTCCCGTGGGGAGAGGGACGGCCGGCGACCAACGCAAGGAAGCTTGCCAACGTGAATTCATCCGGCACTTGTGCCGTGGGCAGTCATGCACGGGCGCGCACGCCGTATGGCTGCGAAGACCTGATCGGAAACGTGTCCGAGCTCTGTCAGACCACCGAGGGCGACGATAGCGCTTTGATGCCCCCTGCCGTGGTTAGCGTGAAGCTCGACGGATTGTCAATGCACGTGGCGGTGCGCGGCAGCTGCTTCCTGCGCAGCAATCCGGAACGCATGAAGAGCCAGCATCGCCGCCGGCTCAGCGTGATGCGGCGCAACCAGTGGACGGGCTTTCGGCCGGCCTGCCTGCTGTCATGCCGGCCGGGAATTTAGGAGCCGCGTAACAATAAGTTGAACAATTGCACGTAGGACGGATTTCCAATCCGTCCAGAGAAAACCGGACGGATTGAAAATCCGTCCTACAGGAATTGCACAAGTGATTCTTGCGCGGATCCTAAGCCCTGACGGCGCCCTACGGTTCCACCTTGCACAGAAAGCGTTCGACGACTTCCAGGTAGCGCTCCGTCTCTTCGAGATGCGTCGAATGGGAGCTCTGCTCGAACAGGACCCATTCCGAGCCGGGGATGCCGCGATGCACGGTCTCGGCGACCAACGGCGTCGCCTCGTCGTAACGTCCGGACAGGACCAATGTCGGGACATGGATCTCGCCCAGGCGCGGCACGACGTTCCAGTCCTTCAGGTTGCCGATGACGTGGAATTCGCTGGGGCCATTCATCGTCTGATACACTTCCGCGCGCAAGCGCGTGAAGGAGCGCATCAGGCATTCCGGCCACGGATCGAGGCGGCACAGATGCCGGCGATAGAAGACCGCGACGGCTTCCTGATAGTCCTGGTCGTCGGTCGTGCCTTCGCGTTCGTGCTTCAGCAGGGTGGCCTGAATGTCGGCGGGGAGTTCGCCGCGCAGCCGGTTGGCCTCTTCGACCCATTGCACCATGCTTGCCGGTGAATTGGCAATGATCAGCGACGCCAGGCCGGCGGGCTGCGTCAGGGCGTACTCCATCGCCAGCATGCCGCCCCACGACTGGCCGAGGATGTGGACCCGCTCGAGTCCCAGCGCCTTCCGCACCGCACCGAGCTCCTCGACAAAGAGCGGTACTTTCCACAGTGAGGGATCGCTGGGCTGGTCGGATCGACCACAGCCGATCTGATCGTAGAAGAAGACGCGTCGGCCGTTGTCGGCCAGTGCTTCGAGCGGTTCGAGGTAGTCGTGCGGCGCGCCGGGACCGCCGTGCAGACAGAGGACCGGCAGCTTGCCCGGGTGATCAGCGCCCACACAGCGATACCAGACCTGGAAACCGCGAAAAGGAATGCGGCCCTCGACTACCGGCATGGTCATCGCGCATCTCCCGTCAGTTGCCCGTCGGCCAGTGCGTTCTTGTTCAGGAACTCCGCGGCCCAGCGGTAGTGATCCAGCAGGCCCGCGGTTGGCCGGCCAAGGATGTGGTAGGCCACGTACAGGGCCTCGACCGACGCCAGGCCGTTACCGGGATCGGTGCCTTGCCGCGAGACGCGCGGATAAGCCGTCCGCCAGCCGTGGAGCGAGCGGGGCGGCACGTCGAGAAAATCACGCGTCATTGAATCCGCCCAGCGCCAACTGCCATCTAACAAGAGGACGCCCATCGTCGCGTCCGTAAGGGAAAGTTCAGGCCCTTCCGCGGCGAGACGGACGTAACCTTCCAGCGGTGGCCGGTGCACAAGGGGGTAATGGTAGAAAAAGAGGTCCGGTCGACCCTTGAGCGGAATGATCGAGCACTTCTTCGGATTTTCGCGACTGTGGCGAACGATCACCGTTTTTGGAAAACCGAGCTCCATCATGTGCTCCCGTTCGCTTGAACCGCCAAACCGTGCCATCTAGGATACCAGTAAGCCCCTCGGATACCCAGGGGGCCAAGTAAGGAGAGGACCATGAACCTGGAACTGAAATACTGCGCGATGTGAAATTACGAACCCCAGGCCGTCAGTTTGACGACCAAGCTGTTGACCAGCTACAAGCAAAAGATTCGAGACCTGAAGCTCATCCCAAGCAGCGGCGGCTGCTTCGAGCTGTCGATCAACGGAGACCTGATCTACTCCAAGCTCAAGACCGGCAAATTCCCCGACGAGCAGTGGGCCTTGGACGCCGTTGGCGCCCGGTTGCGATCGTAGCGTAGTAGCCGTAGGGTGCGTCAAGCGTACTCGCGCGGACGCACCCAAACCAACTCTTGCCGGATAATCCACGAGCGTGTCTGCATTCCGGTGCGTCCGCGCGAGTACGCTTGACGCACCCTAGGAGCCGCGTAACAATAAGTTGAACAATTGCACGTAGGACGGATTTCCAATCCGTCCAGAGAAGACCGGACGGATTGGAAATCCGTCCTACAGGAATTGCACAAGTGATTCTTGCGCGGATCCTACGGCTACCGATGAACCGAACCGGCAAGCGTACTCGCGCGGACGCACCGGAATGTAGACGCATCGGGGGTATCGTCCGGCAAGAGCGGGTTTGGGTGCGTCCGCGCGAGTACGTTTGACCCACCCTACCATCCTGCCCGAACGCGAACGGCAAGTGCCCGGTTGGCGACGTTGCTTATAAGCCGTTGTTGCAAAATGGTTTGCGTCGCAACCATCCGATGGTCCTCGGTCCCGAAAATTCTCTTCGAATATCGTTGCGCGCCGGCTCGTCAACAGAATGGAAAAGCGAGCCGCACCCGAGCGCTCCGCCTCGCCCAAAGACAAGGAGAGGGCTCCTTTGCCGGAGTCCTTGAAAGCCTGCGGACCCTGCAGGTCTGCGGGCTTTTTCCTTGCGCTTCCCCCGTTTCCTCCATACCATGCTCTCAGAGTCTATCCGGAGAGTTTACCCATGAAATTAGGGGGCCTTGGTGATTCATGCGGGGCCTGAAACCGGATGA
>JAIEMG010000317.1 GCA_019752375.1 Gemmataceae bacterium
CGCGGGACGCGATCTTGCCGGCGATGTCGGCGGTGCGTGTGCTGGGGGACAAGCTGGAGACGATGGTGGCCGACGACCTGTGGCCGCTGCCGACCTATCGCGAAATGCTGTTCATCAAGTAAACCAGGTAGTACTACAGCGCTGGTTTGGGAGCACGATTCGCCGGAACGGCCTGTAGCCGCCGGCTTCAGCCTGCGGAGTGAATGTACGGGATCTGCGATGTGATTCCGCAGGCTGAAGCCTGCGGCTACAGACGTTGCACAGATCGTTCCGCAGAATGGAGCGCTGTAATAGTAAACGGTGTGACCGGCGATCGGCGAAGCGCTCGCGCGAGGAGCGAGTCGCCGCTCGCCGGTTTTCTTTTGGAATGCCGGGTGGCTGCGGTTGGATCACTTCTCGCGGTGGACGAGAGCGCTGGATTCCCCTCCGCAGCTCGTAAGAAGATGAGGACGTCTCCGTCCCGAAATACCTTTACCCACCGCTTCGACTGCTCGACCTGAGCAATGAGCTCGCGGAGCTCCGGCTGGCCGCTGTTCAGCACCAGGACCGTGACGTGGTACTTGTCCAGAATTGTCTGCCAATCGGCTCGGCCATGAAACAGCGATACATACTCGTTCCAGACATCCTCCGGGATGATATCCATGCGAATGTCCATGAAGACACGATATCCGGCCGGTTGCAATGCCCAGTTGAAGAATCCGCCCCATTCGAACTGGCAGAAAATGCGGCCGCCATCCCGCGGACGTTCGCGCAGGAACTCTGCGGCCTTTCCGAGTTCGACTTCGGTGGTCGATTCCACCGGACTTGGTTCGGAGGAAAGACGATTGCGGACCCCCGGCAAGCTGATGACAACTGCTAAACCGATCAGGCCCAGGCAAAGGCCCCCCATGATGGGCGAAGGCCGCGATGGACTTGCCCGCCAGCGGAGGAGAGCCAGGTACGGCCCAAGCTGCGCGGTCATGATCGGCATGCTTACCAGATACCACCAGCCGAGCATACGGACCGACCGGAACGTGGGCGCCAGAAATACCAACACCAAGCACCAATCGCGGAATGTCGGGCGTCTTCTTGTCAGAGTCATGGCGCACGTGACCAGGAGGATGGACACAACCCAGAGTTTCCCCGCATTCGGTTCAACAATCCTGGACAGGGGCTCCCATTCCAGGATGTCAAAGACCTGCCAGGGCTGCCGCCATTCCCGCAGTCCTCGGCTTGCCGCTGCTGTAGTGGTCGTGGAGACGAAATGGTAGATGGCGAAGCCGTACGGGTTGATGCTCGTGGCCAGCAATGCGGCAGCCAGACATAGCGCCAGGTCGCGAAAGCGGGCCCAGCGACCCGCGCATACCGCATCGCGCAGAGCACCCAGAGCGAAGAGTCCAATCGCCACAAAGCCGAGTGGAAAGGCCCCGTGCATGTTCACCCACACCGCCTGGATGACGGGTCCCGCCAGCAGCCAGCCGCGGCGGTTTTCAGACAACTCAAGGCTGGCCAGCAACACCGCAAACAGCAAAAACGAAAAGGTCTGTGGTCGGACAATGAACAACTCACGCAGGCTGAAATAGGTAAACAGCCCCACGCCCGTTGCCAGCAGCAGCGAACCGGACGCCCGCTGGCAACGAAACACCAAGACGCCAATGGCAATGGCCAGTACGAGCGAATTGACGGTGCGTACCAGTGCCAGTCCACCGGTTTCGTAGACCGCGTAAAGGATGATCTGACTCAACCAGTCCGCGTCGCGGAGCGGCCGGCCGCCCACGGTGAAGGTGAACCGATCCTCATGCACCACGGCGCTGCTTTGAACGATTTCCCGACCGATCGCCAGGTGGTGCCAGAAATCAGTCAGGTAGTAGCTCGGAGTGATTGTGCCGATGAAGGTCACGGTGGGACCAAGGAGGGCCAGCGCCCAGAACGTCATGCGGGATGCCGCCATCCCATCGAACGGCGTCTCAGCGCCTTGGGGCTTGTTCTCTTCGTGAATTGACGACTCGCCGCTGGCCACGAGCGCTGCTCTTGGATGGAAGGAATCGGTCCAATGAATCCATGTTAGAGTCTGTCCGAAAAGGGGTCAGGCATGCTTTGTAGAAAACCCTGGTTTGACAGCGGGCCCTCGTTACCGGCACGGTAAACGCCGGTGTCATCGACGCCGTTACCGTCCCAGTCGCCGACGACCGGCCGGTCACCGTTTGCGCCCCAGTGAAACGCCTGGAAGTTGCTGCCGCCATAGGACTGGTTGTTCGTACTCAGGTACCACTGCCCGGTACTCGGTCGGAAAACACCGATGAGGTCGCGAGCGCCAGCCTGCCACTGCCCAACGATCGGAATGTCACCCAACGCTCCGAAGCTAAGTTGCAGGCTATTGCTGGCGCGATAGTCAGTGTTGGTGGTGCTCAGATACCACGTGCCGTTGGGGAAGACACCAATCCGTTCGATGCCGTCGCCCAGCCAGTCGCCTTGCACAGGGACGTCCCCGGCCGCGCCGAACGAAGTCACGTTGGTTGTGGCGGCGTGGTAGTCGCCTTGCGTCCGGTTGAGAAACCACGTGCCGGACCGGAACATCGCGAAGCAGCGTAACATGGCAAAGCTCGGCTTTACTTCCAGGTTCGACCCTGTGCGATCTGGCGCAGCAAGCATAGCACACCCAGCATCGTGGGCCGCCGAAACTCGCAGCTCCAAAAGGACATCGGACGTCGGTCCGTTCGTGAGACGCCCCAGACTCGCTTGACAGCCCGAATTACTTCGTGTTACAAACCTCCCAAACCGCGACGGATCGAGTTCAACAACCCCATGGACGGGGGCAGTCATGATCAAGCGCCGCAGTCAAATTCTCTGCTTCTGGTTCCTGACGTGGGACCTGGTCCTCACTGCCATCGCGTGGGTTAGCGCCTACTACCTCCGTTTCGATTCGGGCTGGGTGCCGGTCTCCAAGGAGACGCCCGATCCCTACCTTTGCTGGCGCAACCTGCCCCTCGTCATCCTGCTCAGTGCCGTGGCGTACGAGATTACCGGCCAGTACGTCATCCACCGTCTGCGCCGTTTTCGCGAAGAGGTGATTGCCGTCTTCAAGGGCACCGCACTGCTCTCTCTGCTGGTGATGGCGACCACCTTCTACACCCACGATCCATACGAATCGCGGGCGTCGATGCTGCTGTTTTCCGTTTTGACCATGGCCGGCGTGCTCACCGCGCGGCGCATGTCGTGGATGGCCATTCGCTACCTGCGCAGCCGCGGCTACAATCAGACGCGTGCCGTCATCGTCGGCACCGGACGGGTCGCACGCAAGACGGCCCGCGCCCTGCGTCATGCCAGCTGGATGGGCATCAAGAACGTCGGCTTCGTCGCCGATCAACCCAATCGCTGGACCAGCGATCTGGATGTGCTCGGAACCATCGCGGATTTGCCGGAGATCGTGCGAAAGTACGGCGTCTTTCACGTTTTCATCGCCGTGCCGCTCAGCCGCTACAACGATGCTCGCCAGGTGTTCGACATCCTGTCGCGCTCCCTGGTCGAAGTCCGCCTGGTCGCGGACATCCCGAACCTGGCTGGACTGTCGCTGACGACGACGAACCTCGACGGCTTGCCGGTCATTGGCCTGCGTGAGAGCCCGCATTTCGGCCTGAACATCGTGGTCAAGCGAGCCATGGACATCGCGCTGTCACTGGTGGCGCTGGTCGTCCTGTCGCCGGTCATGCTGCTGATTGCCACGCTGGTGAAACTGACGAGTCCTGGTCCGGTTTTCTATCGGCAAGAGCGCTGCGGTCTGAATGGCGAGTCATTCCAGATGTTGAAGTTCCGCAGCATGCGATTGGACGCCGAGCAGCAGACGGGTGCGGTATGGGCGCGGAAGGACGACCCCCGGCGGACCGCGCTGGGCACGTTCCTCCGACAGACCAGCCTGGACGAGTTGCCGCAATTCATCAACGTGCTGAAAGGCGACATGAGCCTGGTGGGACCGCGACCGGAGCGGCCGGTGTTCATCAGTCAGTTCAGCCGAACGATTCCGAATTACATGGCGCGTCATTGCGTGAAGGCGGGCATCACGGGTTGGGCACAGGTTCACGGGTGGCGCGGGAACACGTCGTTGCGAAAGCGTGTGCAGTACGACCTGTACTACATCACGCACTGGAACCCCTGGCTCGACTTCCGGATCCTGTGGATGACCGTCTGGAAGGGGATCATCCACCGCAACGCGTATTGATACTTGCCAAGGTGGGCCGGACACTCTTGACTGGCCGGCCAGACAAGAGTGTCCGGCCCACCGAATTACTCTTCCTCGTCCTGTCGTCGGGTCGCATCCCGGTCGTTGCCGTTCATGGTCTGCGAGCTGCGATGGCCGTAGTCCACGGGGCTGTGCGGCGCTTCCTCCGGAGTTTCCGTGAGGTCGCGTTTCAGCTGACGACGCACCATTCGGCCGCCGGCACGCTTCACATCTCGCTTCAACTTGCGAAATCGCCTTTTTTCTTGATCCATGTTCCGTGGACACCCTCGGTTCCTTCCAGGTTCGGGAGAAAATCCGCCGCCCAATCGGATCGCTTCGTGCCCTTTTATAGGGGTTCGGGAACCAAAACCGCGCAAACGTCGTCACAGATTCAGAAACTTGTCCCTTCATCGCGGTGTTGAACTGGCTGCAGGATGGGGCGCAACGGTCGGCCGCTCCAACCTGCGGCGTGCAAACCTTGTTCCGTGACTAACTTGTGACGGCAAGGCATCGGCGGCGCGGAGTTAGGCTCCGGCGACCGTGGATCCATTTGACACCGCGTGGGAAGGCGGGCTAAGTTAAAGGGTTGGATTCGGGCGATTTCCACTCGCTCGCTCGACTGTACAACTGCTCGATTATCAAACGAGTCGGCTACAAGGGAGAACGAACCGATGGCCAAAGTACTGCTGCGTGCTTCGTGCCTGGCATTTTTTGCCGGCGCCGTCTTCTTCAGCCTGAATGCGACGGCGGTAGCGCAGTCTTCCTCCTCCAAGACCGAAACGGGGGCCGGTTTCGGCGCCCTGGAAGAGCCGACCAAGTTGATCAACAAGCGCCTCGGCGAGGCATGGGACACGAACAAGATCACTCCCGCCGAGCGGTGTTCGGACCATGAGTTCATTCGCCGCGCCAGCCTCGATATCATCGGCCGCATCGCCAAGGTCGAGGAGATCGAAGTCTTCCTGAAGGATCCTCCGTCGGTTCGCCGCCAGATGCTGGTGGACCGCCTCCTCAAGAGCCCGGAATACCAGGCTTACTGGGCTACCATCTGGACCAACTGGCTGATGACCCGCACGGGCACCCGCCTCTACAAGGACCAGATCCACCTGTGGCTCGAAGAACTTTACGAATCCGAAGTCTCCATCAAGGACATGGCGGAGAAACTGGTGACCGCGACGGGCAAGACCAATGCCAACGGCGCGGTCAACTACATCCTCGCGAACCTCGGTGGTTCGACTGCCGGTCAGGGCCGCAATGCGATGCCGAACGACCAGATCCTGCGCAAGGAAGGTCAGTTCGACATGGTGCCGATCACGTCGCGCACCGTCCGCCTGTTCCTGGGCTACCAGATCCAGTGCACCCAGTGCCACGACCATCCGTTCAACGCCGACTGGAAGCAGAAGCACTTCTGGGGCGTCAATGCGTTCTTCCGCCAGACGCAACGCGTGGGCGCTCCCGCGGCGATGAAGAAGGGCATGCCGACGACGCAGATGGAACTGGCCGATAGCGCCGATTACAATAAGACCGGCATCATCTTCTTCGAGAAACGCAATGGCGTCTTCCTCCCCAGTGAGCCGATCTTCCTCGACGGCAGCCGTCTGCCGAAGTCCAGTGGCGAAAAGACCCGTCGTGAGATCCTGGCCCAGTACCTGACGGGACACAAGAACTTCTCTCGCGCTTACGTCAACCGGATGTGGGCCCACCTGTTCAGCCGGGGCATGAACGTCAAGCCGGCCGCCGACGATTTCGGCGAGCACAACGAAGTCGTCCACGACGAGTTGCTCACCGAACTCGGCGATGCCTTCGTCAAGGCAAACTACAACCCCAAGGCGATCATCCGTTGGATCGCTGCCAGCGAAGCCTACAACCTGAAGGCGACCGCCAACAAGACCAACGACACGGCCGAAGCCGAGCCGTACATGAGCCGCATGATGCTCAAGTCGATGAGCCCTGAGCAGCTGTTCGAGTCCCTGATGGTCGCCACGCGCCGCAACGCCGACGCCAAGCAGCGTGCGGACTGGATGGGCCGTCTGACCACGAACTTCGGCGACGACGAAGGCAACGAAGCGACTTTCAACGGCACCGTCGTCCAGGCGCTCCTCATGATGAACGGCCGCGACATGAACGAGGCCATCTCCCGCAACTCCGGCACGGTCGAGCAGGCGATGAAGAAGAAGTCCGGCAAGGAAACGATGGACTATCTCTTCCTGGCCGCCCTCAACCGTCCGGCGACCCAGAAGGAATACACGGCGATCGTCTCCAAGCTGCCGCTCGCGGGTGGCAAGATCAAGGACGCCGACGCCGCTGGCCCGCTCCAGGACGTGTTCTGGGCGCTCCTGAACTGCAGTGAGTTCATCCTGAACCACTAAGCGACTTTGAAGTTTGAACGGCCATTGAGACGGGTCCGGCGTGGATGATCCACGCCGGACCCGTCTCGCTTCATTTACCGCTGGCATGCCCCAATCCGCTCTCGTAGAATCGAAGGAAACACGGCAACGAGCAACGTCTGATGAGCCTGCCTGTCGTCATCTTCTGGGTTTCCGCTTCTTGTGACACGCCACCGGCGTCCACGCCGGGCTTCACCTGAGTACGCTCCGCTTCGTGACGGCGTGTCCGATCCCGCACTCTTCCGAACATCTTCAAACTCCCGAGTGGTATCCGATCCGCGAACCGGCGGGGTCGCGTTCCTTCTTCGTTGGCCATTGACGGGTTCCAGCCATGCCACGCGATCTTATCCTGGGCACCTCGGGACACATCGACCACGGCAAGACCGCCCTGGTGAAAGCACTGACCGGCACCGATTGCGACCGACTGCCGGAAGAGAAGCGGCGCGGCATCACGATCGACATCGGCTTCGCCACGCTGGATCTGGGTGAATTCCGCCTTGGCATCGTCGACGTGCCGGGACACGAGCGGTTCATCAAGAACATGCTCGCTGGCGCCACCGGCATTGACCTGGCCATCCTCGTGGTCGCCGCCGACGATTCCGTGATGCCGCAGACGCGCGAGCATCTCGAAGTCCTGCGCCTGCTCGGCTTGCGCCACGGCCTGATTGCGCTCACCAAGTGCGACCTGGTGGACGAGGAAACGCGTGAGGTCGTGGAACTTGAGATCCGCGAGCTCGTACAGGGGAGCTTCCTGGAGAACGCGCCCATCATTCGCACGTCGGCGCACACCGGCGAGGGCATTCCAGAGCTGAAAGCTTCCATCGCCGAAGCGTGCCGGCACGTCGCGCCGCCCGGCGGGCACGGCTGGTTTCGCATGGCGATTGACCGCTCGTTCATCTTGCAGGGGCACGGCACCGTGGTCACCGGCTCGGCCACGTCAGGCAGCATCAAGGTGGGAGACGAAGTGGACTGGCTGCCCCGTGGCGAGAAAGTGCGTGTGCGCTCCCTCCAGAACCACGGCCAACCCGTCGACGAAGTCCATCGAGGCATGCGGGCCGCGATCAACTTGGCGGGCGTGCATCACGAAAACGTCATTCGGGGCCAGGAACTGGCGACGCCGGGGTATCTGCTTCCATCTCGCCTCTTCACCGTTCGGCTTCACTGCCTGGCCGACGCGCCTCGTCCGCTCAAGCATCGCGCGCCGGTGCGCTTCCACATCGGCACGGCGGAGGTACTGGCCACCATCGCGGTCCTCGATGGCGATCGCATCGAACCGGGCGGATGGGGGCTGGCCCAGGCGTACCTTCAGGAACCAGCCATGGTGGTCTGGGGGCAGCCCTTTGTAGTTCGGGAATCGTCGGCAACGCAGACGCTCGGCGGCGGTCAAGTGCTCCAACCGACGGCACGCAAGATTCGGCGCCGCCATCTCGAAATCCTGGAGCGCGTCGAAAAACTGTGGAGCGACGACGTCGAACAACGCGCCTTGGCGGCTGCGTGGTTCGCCGGGACGGCGGGTCTGTCCGCCGCGGACCTGGTGCGCTGCGCCGGCACATTGCCTGAGCAGGCGCCGATCTTGTTGCGTCGGCTCCTCGACCGGGGCGAACTGGTCGAAGTGGAGAGTACTCAGGTGGCAGCCGACGCGCTGCTGCACATTGATGTGGTTCGCGACCTCGAGGACCGGATCCTGGCTTCGCTCGCGCATATGCACGAACAGACGCCGGTTGCCGGCACGCACGAGCGACAGAAGATCTTGGTCCAACTCGCGTACCTTGGTGACGATCGCCTGATCGAGTTCACGATCACCCGACTCTTGCGCCAGAAACGATTGATCGGCGACGCGAAACGCGTTGCACGCAGCGACTTCAAGCCCAAGTTGAGCAACAGCCTGAGCGCCTTGAAGCAGCGCGTGCTCGGCGCCTACCGGGAAGCACAATTGAAACCAGTGCGGCCAGATAGCTTCGCGGGACATGCGGGCGGCAATGCAGCGCTGCTCGATGATCTGATGCGACTGTGCGTCGATGAAGGGCATCTGATCCACGTCGGCGAAGACTATTACGTGAACAGCGAAGCTGAAGCGGAGTTTCGACAGCGCCTGCTGGCACGACTTTCCGCGGTACCCGGTCTGACGGTTGCTGAGATCCGCGACCTGCTCGGCACCGGCCGACGCCATGCCATGATCATGTGCGAATATTTAGACAAGATCGGCATCACGCGCCGTGAAGGCGATCTGCGCGTGCGAGCACGTTGAGCTTCGCGCAGAGGCTGTTTTTCCGACTAGTCGTAATCGCGCCGTGCACGGCATTTTGCGAAACTAACCCGCGTACGGACTCGTCCAATCAGGAGTGGGGCAATCGTCCCCCCCATCACCTCACCTCCGTCCCTTTCCGGTGACGCGGAGTCGGCACATGAGCTTTTTCCGTGCGCGCAATCGCAGGCGGTTTCTTCGCGACCTGGTCGCAATTGGTGGGGCTTCTGCCTCCGTCTTGAGTTCATCGTCATGGGCTGCGCTGCCAAGCATCAGCAAGGTCGGCTTGCGGCGCCGCAAGAGCCTCATCGTCATCTGGCTGGACGGGGGGCCGTCGCACATCGATCTCTGGTCAGTGGGCCGGCACGTCGGCTCTCCCAACCAGGGGCCGTTTCAGCCGATCAAGACGTCGGCACGGGGAATCGAGATCAGTGAGGTCCTGCCGAAAGTGGCGGAGCAGTTCAAGCACCTCTCGGTCATCCGCACACTGGACAGCCGGGAAGGCGATTTCGCCCGTGCAACGACACGCATGCTCACCGGCATGCCGGTCGACGATCGCGGCATGAGGTTTCCTCATCTTGGAGCGGTGGTCGCTCGCCACGTCGGCAATCCATTCATGCCGTTGCGGTTCGTCTCGGTGGGAGGCACGGCACTGCGGATTGGCGGCGGATTCCTTGGACCGGCCTACGCGCCGTTGCTGGTGGCAAATGCAGGCACCGCCCCCGAGAATCTTCGGGCTCCGACGCTGGGTGATCCGGAGATGACCGAAGCGCGGGCCGCACGTCGTGCGGAGTTGTTGCTTGGACTGGAAGACGGATTCACCGACCCGTTGAGCGCGGACCCGGCACGATCGGCGGCTGCCGCCGGGGTGCGAGAACACAAGCAACTGGTCGAAGGTGCCCTGGAGCTTTCCCAGGGGACGTTGAGCAAGCTGTTCGAGTTTGACCGGGACGACATGCGTCGCATCGAGGAGTACGGCAACAACGGTTTTGGCCGTGGATGCTTATTGGCGCGCAAGCTGGTGGAAGCCGGCGTCAGTTCCGTGCAGGTCGACCTCGGCGGCTGGAACATGCACGGCAACAGCGCGGACGGAGTGCGTCGCCTGGCCACTGGCGTGCTCGACCCTGCACTGGCCGCACTCGTGCGCGACCTGGGGCAATCGGGCAAGCTTCAGGAAACGCTGATCGTTTGCCTGAGTCAGTTCGGTCGATCGCCCCGCATCAACGCCAATGCAGGCCGGTCCACATGGAGTCACGGTTGGGACATCGTGCTCGGCGGCGCCGGCTTCCGGCGCGGGGTTGAATACGGCACGATGGAAGTGGGCGGCATGGCGATCAAGCAGAACCCGGTCAGCGTCCCGCAACTCTACGCCACCATGTATGCCGCCCTGGGCATCGCCGTGAAAGACCGAACCTTCCAGCGCGACCACCTGGGGGTTGGAACGAACGACGAAATTATCGAGCCCATCCGGGATCTGCTGTCGTAGCCTTGCCATCGACGAACAGCCGGCACTCCGGCAGTGCCTGCAGGAACATGCGGCCATAACCCTTCGTCAACACGCGTGGGTCGAGGATGACCACCAATCCCTTGTCGCCGCGCGAGCGGATCAGTCGGCCAAAGCCTTGCTTCAGCTTGATGATGGCTTGCGGCGCCTGGTATTCCCTGAACGAATCGCCGCCCGTCGCCTTGATGGCTTCGACGCGTGCCTCGATGATCGGGCGGTCCGGCACCGCGAAGGGCAGCTTGGTGATGATGACGTTTGACAGCGCTTCGCCCGGCACGTCCACGCCCTGCCAGAAGCTATCGACGCCGAACAGCACGCTGTTGGCGGTGGTGCGGAATTGTTCCAGCATCTGAGACCTCGGCAGGCCGTCGCTCTGGCTCAGCAGCGGCCAACCCTGTTCCAGCAGCCACGGCCGGAGCTGGATTGCGGCACGCGTCATCGTCTGATAGCTGGTAAAGAGCACAAACGCCCGACCCTGCGTTCGCAGCAGGTATTCCTGCATCTTCGCCAGGCTTGCCTGTTCAAACGCCGTCCCGCTTGCGGTCGGATCGGGCATCTGCCGGAACAGGTGCAGTTCGACCTGTTCCCGATAGTTGAACGGACTGCCAAGCTGTCGCGTCGCACACTTCGTCAGACCAAGGCGCTGCTGGAAATGCTGAAAGCCTCCCTGGCCGCCGACGCTGAGCGTGGCGCTGGCCATCACGACGGTCGGTACCTGGCTGTACAGATGCTCGTTGAGCGCCGGACCAACCTCGATCGGCGCGCTGGCCAAATCCAGGCGCTGCGATCGATCGCCGGACACGTCGATCCAGTAGACCTGGCCTTCCAGCTCCTGATTGAGCCACTGGCGGATTCCCTCCGCCAGACCCAGGCATCGGCTGGCGACGGAGTTCAGCTCGATTTTCTCCTCGTCGGACGTTAGCTTTTGCGTGACGCCCTTGATCGCACTGGCCAGCTTGACGAATTCCTCCGAGACCGAGTCCTGAACGATCAGCGGCTCGTGGACCCGGCCGGTCTGCCGTTTCTGTTGCGAGCGCCAGAAGCGGATCTCATCGAAGAAATGATCCGTCGCGAAGCGCACGGCCTCCACTTGCCGCAGCGCATCCGGCGCGTTGTAACCCATCAGAAGACCGCGCGCTCGCTGCGGATTGTAAAGTCGATTCAGCAGGTACTCGACCGATCCGCGACTGACCTTGATGCCGAGATGATCTCCCGCCACGTCCTCAAGGGTGTGCGCCTCGTCGAAGATGGCCACGCGGTAGTCCGGCAAAAGTGCCGCGCCCACGCGCCGCAGCGCCAGGTCGCTGAAGAACAGCGCATGGTTGACGACAAGCAAATGCGCGCCGTGCATGCTGCGGCGCGCCTTGAAATAGAAGCACTGTGCATTGTCCGGACACTGCCGGCCGAGACAATTGCCGCTATCGCTCTCGACCAGGTCCCAAACGGCGGGCAGGGGCTGAAACGGCAGGTCGCTCCGGCTGCCGTCCCGGCTTTGCCGCGACCACATGCCGATGCGCCGCAACTGGTCCACGGACCGATCCTCGGCCAGCAACGCGCCCAGACGCTGTCGCGCCACCCGATAGCGGCGCAGGCTCAGGTAATTCGAACGTCCCTTCACCAGCACAGCGCGAAACGACTCCGGCATGACGCTCTGAAGAAACGGCAAATCCTTGTTCACAAGCTGCTCTTGCAGGCTGATCGTGTGTGTCGAGACGACCACGCGACACTCCTTGTCGGCCAACGCAGCCTGCAGGGCCGGCACGAGATACGCGAAGCTCTTGCCGACGCCGGTGCCGGCCTCGACCATGAGATGACGACGGCGTGCGATCGCATCCGCGACCGCATCAGCCATTTCGAGCTGTTGCGGCCGGGACTCGTAGCCGACGAGGCGTTGCGCAATACGGCCATCAGGACCAAGGATGCCGGCAGGGGACATGTCCCTATTGTGACGCAAACCACCGGAATGGGTAAAGGTCGAACAGCGGTTTCGGTAGAATGTAGTCAGCTGGGCTAGCCCAAATCCTCATCCGAAGCTCCCTGAAAGGAACCGCCGGCGCATGGCAGCGGATGGCGTTCGCGATCCCTATTTCCTGTCAGCGCCCACGTCGAGCGCGACGGCAGTGGACGCTCTGGCGCCGCCGGTGCGTCTCTGGTTCAGTCAGCGTTTCGGCGAGCCAACGGCGGCGCAGCGGTTGGCTTGGCCCGCGCTGAAATCGGGCGAGAACCTCCTGGTGTCCGCTCCAACGGGCAACGGCAAATCGCTCGCCGCCTTTCTGCCAATCATCAGCGAATTAATCGCCGAAGCCGATCCGACCGCGGTGCGCTGCCTCTACGTGGCGCCGCTCAAGGCACTCGTCGCCGATGCGGCCCGCAACTTGCGGCGCTGTCTGCGCGAATTGCGGGTGTTTGTCCCTGGCATCGGCGTGCGCGTCGGCTTGCGCACCGGCGATTCGTCAGTGCGGTCGAGGAGACTGTTGCGCCTGCGCCCGCCGGACATCTTGCTCACCACGCCTGAAAGCCTGGCGATCTTGCTGACGCAGTCGTTTGCGACCGGCTTGTTCCGCGGCTTGCGTTGGGTGGTACTCGACGAGCTCCACGCACTGGCAGCGAACAAACGCGGCGCGGACCTGACGCTGAGCCTCGAACGTGCAGCGAACCTGGCACGTGCGCCGATCCAGCGCATCGGCCTGTCGGCAACTTGCGCCCCATTGACGACGGCGGCGCGATTCCTCGTTGGCGACGCTCGTCCCTGCGCCATTGCCCGGGTCCTCGAATCGGCGCCGTTGCAGCTGTGCGTCGTCCCGGTCGAACCCGCGCCGCGGGACGGCCGGATGTCCGGCTTCGTCGTGCGCCTGCTCGAACACCTGGAACCCGAACTGACCGCTAACCGCACGACGCTCGTCTTTACAAACGTCCGCAGCCTGGCGGAGCGCCTGGTTTGGTCGTTGCGCCGGCGTCATCCCGACTGGGCAAAGGAGATCGCGGTTCACCATTCGTCCGTGGCGGCCGAACGACGGCGGCGCGTCGAGCGCCGGCTGAAAGCCGGCAAGTTACGCATCGTCGTCAGCAGCACAAGCCTGGAGCTGGGCATCGACATCGGCACCGTCGATGGCGTGGTTCTCGTGCATCCTCCCGGCGGGGTCGTTCGCCTCTTGCAGCGCGTCGGTCGTGCCGGGCACGCTCCCGGCCAGCCGCGCCGGGGTCTGGTGTTGACCGCATCGGAAGCGGAACTGCTTGAAGCCGTCGTGACCAATGCGTCGGGCCAGCTTGCCCAGTGCGAGCCGCTCCGTGTGCCGGTCCATCCGCTCGACGTGTTGTGCCAGCAACTGCTCGGCCTGGCGACGCAGCGCTGGTGGACCGTGGACGAGGCGTTCGAACTGGTGCGGCGCGCCTATCCCTATCGCAACCTGTCACGTTCCGACTTTGATGATTGCCTCAACTACCTGGCCGGGCAAAATCGAGATGGCGAAGCATGGCTGCCCGCGCGTCTGCACCTCGAAGGCGACGAGTTCGGCATCGTGGATGCGCGAACGATCCGGCTCTTGCGGCGCAACGTCGGCACCATCATCGCGGATGAGCCGTGCGCCGTCTGCATCGACCCGCCGGACAACGGGACGGACAGTGGTCGTGTGACCATTGGACACGTCGACGAGCCCTTTGCGGACCGGCTCAAGCCGGGTGATCGGTTTCTGCTGGATGGCCGTTGCCTGGAGTTTCGCCGCAGCGAGGCGGGCACCGTGCTGGTGACCGAAGCGAACGGCTACCCTGCCACCCCGCGCTGGCAGGGCAGCGGTTGGTCGCTGTCCACCGAGTTGGCGCAGCGAATCTACCTGGTCCGCATGCGCGCCGCGGAGGCGCTGCGCGAAGGGCCTGCCGCCCTGACGAACCTGTTTCGCGGCGAGTACGGCCTGAACGAGGTGGCGGCGCTGGCCCTGGTCGATTTCTTCCAGCGACAAGAGTCTATCAGCGAGGTGCCCGATGCGGCGACCGTCCTCGTCGAGTGCGTACCGGCCCTGGATGGCATGGACTATTACGTCCACACCCCGCTGAACCGTGCTGGAAACGACGCCCTGGCACGTGTGGCGGTACATCGGCTTGGCCGGCGCCAGGTCCGAGCGATGTCGCTGGTTGCCGACCTCGGCTTCCTGCTGGCGACGTGTGGCGCAGTCCTGCAGCCCGATGAGTTTCGCAGTCTTTTCGGCACCGACGGGTTTGATGCTGACCTCAACGAAGCAACGGCCGACTGTTTCACGCTGCGCGAGCGATTCCGCGGCGTGGCGTACACGGGACTGATGCTGCTGCGAAATCCGCTGGGGCGAAGACAGCGCGTCGGCGGCCGCGACTGGGCTGACCGCCAGCTCTTCGATCAGGTGCGGGTGGCCGATCCGGATTTTGTTCTGCTGCGCCAAGCACGACGCGAACTGTCGGAAGAGACGATCGACGCTGCCGCCGGGCAGGCGTTCGCAGTGGAACTGCCGGCGCGCACCCTGCGCTGGCGAGTACTGCCACACGTGTCGCCGCTTGCCGAGGCATGGACCCAGGCGACACCGGGGCCGATGGCGACGGTGGAAGGAGCGGCCGAATCGCTGCAACGGCTGCACGCGGTGCTGATGGCCGGTCAGGACGCACCGGCGCTCCCATGAACAGGCACGCAAATAGCGAAAAGGGAGTTCCCCGTGGCACGGACATTTCTGTCCGTGCAAGCGTCGAACCGCACGGACAGAAATGTCCGTGCCACGGGCGAGGCTGTTGCTCCCGCTCGCCTAATATTCCAGCGCTCCATTCCGCGGAACGATCCGTGCAACGTCTGTAGCCGCAGGCTTCAGCCCAATACCGTTCAATTAGGAGCAAATGTTCACTCGATTCTGGTCATGGCGCGAACGTAAGTCCTTATTTCATGGCCGGCAGTTACTGAACACTTGCTCCTAATTGAACGGTATTGGGCTTCAGCCTGCGGAATCACATCGCAGATCCCGTACATTCACTCCGCAGGCTGAAGCCTGCGGCTACAGACGGTTCCGGTGAATCGTGCTTCCAAACCAGCGCTGTAGTACTAAGGACATACTTCCGGCGTCAAATGTCGTAGTACAGGGCAAACTCGTACGGATGCGGCCGGATACGGATCGCTTCGACTTCTTTCTCGCGCTTGTACCAGATCCACGTCGAGATCACGTCGCGGGTGAACACATCCCCGTGCAGCAGGAACTCGTGGTCCTTCTCCAGGTTGATCAGTGCTTCATCCAGCGAGCCCGGGGCCTTGGGCACCTTGGCGAGCTCTTCCGGTTCCAGGTCGTAGATGTCCTTGTCGAGCGGCTGGCCGGGGTTCATCTTGTTCTTGATGCCGTCGATCATGGCCATCAGCATGGCACTGAACGCCAGGTACGGGTTGCTGGAGCCATCCGGACAGCGGAACTCGAGCCGCTTTGCCTTCGGACTGGGCGAGTAGACCGGAATGCGGATCGATGCCGAACGATTGCGTCGACTGTAAGCGAGGTTCACCGGCGCTTCATAGCCGGGCACCAGCCGCTTGTAACTGTTGGTCGTCGGATTGGTGATCGCGCACAGGGCCGGCGCGTGCCGCAACAGGCCGCCGATGGCCCACATCGCCATCTCGCTCAGCCCGGCGTAGCCCGAGCCGGCGTAAAGGTTGACGCCGTTCTTCCACAGCGACGAGTGGACGTGCATGCCGCTGCCGTTGTCCATGAACAGGGGCTTCGGCATGAAAGTCGCCGTCTTGCCGTAGCGCCGGGCCACGTTCTTGACTACGTATTTGTATTTCAGGACGCTGTCGGCCATCTCGACCAGGGGACCGAAGCGCATGTCGATCTCACCCTGACCACCCGTTGCCACCTCGTGATGCTGTGCCTCGATCTTCAGGCCGCACTGGATCATCGTCAGCATCATCTCGGTGCGCATATCGTGGTGCGCATCGGAGGGCGGCACGGGAAAGTAGCCTTCCTTGTAGCGCAGCTTGTAGCCGAGGTTCGGTTTCTCATCGCGGCCCGTGTTCCAGGCCCCTTCCGAGCTGTCCAGGTAGTAGTAGCCGCTGTGCTGCGTCTGGTCGTAGCGGACCTCGTCAAAGACAAAGAATTCCAGCTCCGGGCCAAAGTAAGCGGTGTCCGCGATGCCGGTGGACTTCATGTAGTTGACGGCCTTGCGCGCGACGTTGCGCGGATCGCGCGTATAGTCTTCCTTCGTCAACGGGTCCTGAATGTTGCAGATGATCGTCAGCGTGGGGACGGCCGTGAACGGATCGAGAAACGAAGTCTCCGGCACGGGCAGGACGAGCATGTCGGACTCGTTGATGGCGACCCAACCACGGATGGAGGAACCGTCGAAACCGAGCCCTTCTTCAAAGACACTTTCGTCCAGGGCCTCGGCCGGGATGGTGAAGTGCTGCCACAGGCCGGGGAAATCCATGAAGCGCAGATCGACGGCCTTGACTTCCTTCTCGCGGATCAGGGCGAGGACTTCTTTGGGTGTCACGGTTCGGGATCTCCAGTGGGGGGTGATCGCTCCGCCAGCCGTGATGCTGATGGGAGAGACGCCAGACAAGGCGCGGTTGTGCAAAGTTATAGCGATCAGGTTCGACAAAGGCGAGCGGCATCGTGGAGCGTGGGCGTCACTTGCGATCCTGAATCCCCAGCGCAATGCCGACGTGGCCGAAGGGACGCAGCGTCTCCGGCCAGCTGTCCACCAACTTGGACGTGGCACTCTTTTGTCCGAGGCGGGTGTTGTGGCGTGCAATCGCTTTGTGAGCCAGGGCGCTGCTCAGCGAATTTGGTTCGCCGCTGACCTGGACCGCATCGGCGGCGGCGGCCTGAACCGTACTATGCTCCAGCCGGCCGCGCAGGACTTCGAGCCTCGCCCGCTGCCGCAGCGGTTCGGGGATCGCCTCCGCCAGCTGCGATGCCAGTTCTTGCTTATTGGCCCGCACGGCGATGCGCACCAGACGCAGCACGATCACGGAGGCTTCCGGCTTCGTGGTCAGCATTTCCTTGCCGTCGCCTGCCGCCCACTTGGCAATGTCCTCTGCATCCTTGGCGTCGGGCGGGTTCTTCTCCAGGCCGATTGCCGCCATGGCGGCCTTGATGCGGAGCCAGTCGGCCGACTCATTGGCAACGTCTCGCGCCTTGCCAAACTCGCCAAGGCAGGCCAGTCCTTCGGCTCGACCCAGCTGTAGGACGGCGGGATTGGCTTTCAGACCATCGATCACTTCTTGCGGCTTCTTGAGCACCATGCACAGTGCAATGAGCGACGGTGATGCAGGCGGCGCTTTCTGCTCCGGCCCCTTGGGGTTCACCGCGCCCGAGGGCAGCAGGGACCTGGCGATCTTCTCGGCATCTTCCAGCTTGCCGGCCTTCCACATTTCCAGGCCGACCATGGCTGCCGCTTCAGGTCCGTCGTCGCCGTGCGAAGCCGCTGCCATGCGCGACGTCTGATCCCCAAGGCCGCGTGCGATGAGCTTGCGGCTCACCTGCCGGATCGCTTCCGCACGCGTTTCCGCCGACCCAATCAGCCGCAAGGATCGCTGCACGTCATCAAAGGCTTGCAACTGCTGTTTCTCGGCCACCCTGGCCATCGTGGCCTTGTTAATCTGCGCCTGGTCAAGGACGAGGTCTGCCTGCACGATGGCCATCTCGGCGGCCACTGCATCGCGATCGGGCGACGGTTCTGCGGCATTGAGTTTGCCGCGTGCCGTCTGGAAGTACTGACGGGCCACTTCGGGCTTGTCCTGAATGAAGACTTCTCCGCCGGCCCTGTAGATCTCGGCGGCAAGAAGCGGCTCCAGCGGCTTCGTGCCTGCTTTGCCCTCCGCGTAGTTCAGGGCTTTTTCTACTTGCGCATACTGGTCGCCTTCCGCATAATAAGCCTTTACCCACATCCAGCCGCCGAAGCCAAGCAGCAAGACTGCAGCCACAACGATGGGCCATTTCAAGCGCTGGCCCCAGGTCTTCGGTTCTACCTTCTCAGGAATGGCACCGGCTTCTTTGAGAGAGCTCTGGCCGACCCGACTGCCGTCGGTGACCGTGCCCCAAGCTCCTTCCGGGGCTGCATCCGTGTCGCGCCGCGCGCCGGACGGTAGGCCGGCGTCGGGCTTGCGCCAGTCGATCGGCCCTTCCTTCTTGAGTACCGGGACTTTGACGATGCGCTTGCAAGCCGGGCACGGCGCCTGCTTGCCGGCCAGGCTTACACTAACTTTGACATCCTCGTCGCACTGCGGACACTTGAAATCGACCGTTGTCGGTGAGGGTACCGGCGCTTCCACCTTGGGCGGCGGTGCATCGGACAGTGCGGCCGCGGCGAATGCCTCCAGGTCCGCGGGCTTGGCCACCGGCGCCGGCTTCGCGATGGCGGCCGACGCGGGTTTCGCACTCGGTGGCGGCGGACTCACTCCCTTGGCCACGGGAGCCGCACCGGGAGACTTGGCTATCGGCACCGGAGCGGGTGCCGGCTTCGGAGACGCGGGCGGCGAAGGCTTGGCCGCCGCCGGTTCCGCGCGGGGTGCAGCGGGTTTCGGTGCAGGCGTGGCGATTGGCGGCAGGGTCGCCGCGGAGGGTTTGGCCGTGGGCGCTGGTGCAGCCTTGGGAGCAGTTGGCGCGGACGGGGCCGCAGGCTGGGGCGCGGGCGGTGCGGGTCTTTCCACAGGTGCTGTAGACTTGGCGGCGACAGTTGGTGCGGTTGCCACTGGCGGCTTGGGCGCGGACGGCAGCACTGTCGCCGCTTTGGCGGCGGGTTGCGCGGGCGCCGTCGGCGCTGCCGGTGCCGCCACTTTGGCGGCGGGTTGCGCCGGCGACGAAGGGGGCGCTTTGGCGGGGGCCGGAGGTGTTGGCGGTGCAACTGCCTTGGCGGCGGACGGCGCACCGGCTGGGGTGGGAGGCGCAGCGGGGGCGGTCGCCTGCGGGATAACGAATGGCGTCTGGCACTCACGGCACAGCGTCTTCCGGCCCGCAAACTCGTCGGGGACCTTGTAGGGCTTCTGGCATTTCGGACAGTTGACCTGGATCATGGCAGCCCGCTGACGGACCCGCGATTGGGAAATGGGCGTTCTGCTGCAATGATCGACCATCGCGGGGCGTGTGTCAATCGTTCAGCGCGTGCGGGAGGCGAGAAGCTTGGATCCCTATTACGAGGCTCGCGTGCGGCGCGTTAATGACGCTCCCGAACGGACCGACGGATGTTACGTCCTCTACTGGATGCAGATCTATCGCCGGCTCGACCACAACCATGCGCTCGACTACGCCCTGCACCAGGCCAAAGAACTGAATAAGCCCCTTGTGGTCTACGAGGGGCTCAAGCTCAGCTACCCCTGGGCCAGCGAGCGGCTGCATCGCTTCATCCTCGAAGGCATGCAGGATAACGCCGCCGCGGCGAAGAAGATTGGCCTGAATTACTGGCCGTTTGTGGAGACGCCCCACGATTCCGGGCGCGGACTGCTCCGCCGGCTTGCCGCCGATGCGTGCCTGGTCGTCACCGACGACTTTCCCTGCTTCATCATTCCTCAACAGACGGCGGCACTGGCGCGCCACACCGACACGCCGGTGGTCGCCGTGGACGGCAATAGCATTGTTCCGATGGCCAACCTCGGCGCACCCGTCAGCGCGGCAGCCCATCTGCGACTCCGCCTGCACCGGGCCTTCGCGGACGCGTGGCCACGCCGCGCTGCGGCGAAACCGCGATTTGCAGAGACAGTTCCGCGCCGAGTCACTCCACCGTTTCGTCCCTGGCAGGCGGAGGACTTGACTCGGTTCCTGGCGAAATTGCCTCTGGATCGCTCGGTGCCCTCGGTTCCAGGCAAGCGAGGCGGCTCGGCGGCCGCGCGAACGCAGTTGCGCGCATTCTTGCGTCGGCGCTTTCGCGGTTACGCCGAGGAGCGATCTCCGCCGATGCCGCCCGATGAGGGCCACGCCAGCGGTCTGAGTCCGTACCTGCACTTCGGGCACATTTCGATCGAGGAAGTCGTGCAGAGCGCGCTTCGCGCCGCGGGGGCCGATGGACGCCGCGGTCTCAATCCGGAACTGGCGGGAAAGCGAGAAGGCTTTTATGGCGACGATCCGGATTTGAACAGCTTCCTGGATGAAGCGATCACCTGGCGCGACGTCGGCATGCACTGGATGTGGCACCGCCAGGCCGATGTCAGTCAACTCGACTCCGCCTTGCCCCCATGGGCGCTGGCGACGCTGCGCAAGCACGAAACGGATCCAAGACCATTGCTTTACAGCCTGGAAGAATGGGAAGCGGGTCAAACGCACGATCCGCTCTGGAACGCCGCCCAGCGAGAGTTGGTCGCCACCGGCACGATTCACAATTACCTGCGGATGCTCTGGGGCAAGAAGGTGATCGAGTGGTCAAAGTCGCCGGACGAAGCGTACGGAGTGCTTGTGCACCTCAACAACAAGTACGCCCTCGATGGCCGCAATCCGAACTCCTACAGCGGCATTCTCTGGTGCTTTGGCTTGTTCGATCGGCCGTGGGGACCGGAACGACCGGTGTTCGGCACCGTGCGCTACATGTCGTCGGAGAATACGGCACGAAAGTTTCGGCTGGGCGAGTACTACGAGTACATCGAGTCGTTGCCGACGATTGCAGAAGTGCGTGGCACTTGATTGGCGGTTCTGCGTTCAGACGGTCTTCGGTCCAAAAACCGCCAGAAGGAGGAACTACGAATAAAACGGGGGCGAACGGTCGGAAACCGTTCGCCCCCGTGGATCGCCCTTGGGTTGTTTAGCCCTTCTTCTTCTCGCCGGCGGCCGGGGCCGCGGCCTCGCCCTCGCCCTCGGCCTTCTCTTCGTCCTTGGCCTTCTTCGCTTTCTTGACCACGATCTTGATGACGCGGACCTTCGGCAGTCCGAACGGGCTGCGGCCGTCCTTCCAGCGCTCTTCGTCCTTGAGCACCTTGATGCGTTCGCCACGCGTCAACACGTTGCGAGCGCGGGCCAGCTGATTCTTGCGCCGGAGACTCTTATCGATGGACATGACCAACAAACCTCGTTTTATGCATCCGTGGACGACGATCTGATCAATCCGGTCATGATAAGCACGCTCAGGCCGACTGACAAGAGCAGTGCCGTGAGCCCGACGCGCCAGGGTAAGCAGTCATCGAAGAATAACTACGCAGCACGGATTTCCAATCCGTCCGTGTTTGCCGGACGGATTGGAAATCCCCTCCTACGATACGGAGGGTAGGGGCGTTCTACCCTACATCGGCGTGTCGCGTGCTACGTCGAAGCGGTGAAAAAAGAACACCAGCACCGGGACGAGGGCCGTGCCAATGATGGCCAGCGCGATCCAGGTTGCGATGCCTGCCGCCAGCCAGCTCCGGCCGGCGATCAAGTAGGCAATCAAGCCCGCCAGCGCGACGATTCCCAGACAGGAAGCCACCAGCAGTCCCTTCACCATCATGACCAGCAGGTGGCGTCCCAGGTGCTGGAAGTCGCCCGGGCGCGCCGGGATGGTCCGTACGGGATAGATGAGAAACGTCAGGTTCTCCGCCTCGTAGACCAGCAAGTTGAAGGGAATGAGAAAGAGCGCGATAGTCCAGACGACAGGTTCACCACCGCCGATGACCACTTGCAGGAGGACAAGCAAGACCAGCTGGAGGGCGCTGGAGAATGCAACCGGCGTCACGAGCTGGCCGAGCACGAGGCCAACCGCAGGGATCGGCAGCGCCTTGAGGAAGTCGATGCGGTCCACGTCGCCGCGGAAATCGAAGGTCAGGAGCGGTGGCAGTACTCCGAGGGTGGCCGCGATCAGGCCGCCGGTCATGCCCAACAAGAATGTCTCGCCATCGGCGGATTCCGACCCCGACGCGAGCAATGACGCGACGAACGGCAGACTGAACAAACCCAATAACGTGATCATGCCCTTGGCGCCGCGCACCGCGCCGAGTGCCTGCCGCCAGGCGATGGGCCCGATTCCGCCCCACCAGGGCAGCGACGGCAATGTCAGTCGCACCATGCTGCTGCCGGCCAATGTCGCGGCAGACCCGGCGCTTCGCAGCCGCTCCAGCCGGGCATACAACCGCTCGCTGGCGACTGCCGACGCTTCGAGGTACTGAGCATCCAGAGCAAAGATGAGCCCGAGCAATAGCGCGTCGATCGCAAAGGCGAGTGCGGCCCACTTCGGCAGGCCCGTCCAGAGTTGCTCGGCCGCGAATGCATTGACGAACCAGCGTAATGGCTCGAGCAGCACCGCGAAGATAGGGGAGGTGTTCACGCCCTCCACCACGTTGCGCAGGCTTTCACCGGCAAGCGCACGGCCCTGGGTGATCGCCGTTGCGATGAGCAGCACGGCAAGCACGACCAAAATGAGCTTCCGGCCCCGGCTGTAGGCGAGCGCGCCGACCGTGCTCGCCAGCAAGGAAGCAGCGATGGCGAACAGTTGAAGAAACGTCGTCGTCAGCAACAAGCCGACGAATGCCGCGAGCATGTTGGAGGCGTAGATCCGAAGGAAAAAGGTCATCATCACGGTGCCCAGCAACGACCGAAGCAACGACGTGACGACCTTGTAGGCGAGCAGTTGCCGTCGACTGAACGGCCCCGGAAACAAGAAGCCGATCTCCGGCGGCGTGAACGTCAGACCGCGCTCGCCGGACGAGGACAGGATTACGAGCACCATGTATGCCAGCAGTGCCAGCGGAGCGTACTGGCGAACAGCGGCGCGGGTCTCGACAATTTCCTCCCTGGGAAGTGCGACGGTCGGCAGCAGGAGCGAGAACACCATCGGGGCGAAGAGCAGCATGCCAAATAGTGCGAGCAGGATCCCCTTCGGCGCCTGAACCATTTGCCGCAGCCGACGCGCCCAGCCATAAAACGTGAGCCAGAGAAGCAGCCAGAGGGCGCGGTCCATGTCAGCTGGCTCCGGAAATGGGAATGACCAGCGGCGGCGTTTCCGTCAGCCGGAAGAAAAGCTCCTCGAGCGACTCGGATTTCCCGTCCCGCGCCAGCTCGGCCCGCAGGTCGGCCAGCCGGCGATGCAGCAGTTGCCGGCCATGGTGAAGGATCAGCACGCTAAAGCAAAGGTCCTCGACCAGCGAGAGCAAGTGCGAGCTGACGATGACCGCGGCACCCTGGCTGGCCCGTTGTCGGAGCGAGTCCTTCATGGTGCGGATGCCGCGCGGATCGAGGCCGGTGAGCGGTTCGTCAAAGAGGATGGCACGCGGCTCGTGCAAGTAGCCGCAACAGATCGCCACCTTTTGCCGCATGCCGCGCGATAACTCTCCCGCCAGCGTCGTGCGTTTCTCGCCCAGGTCGAACTGGACCAGGAGCGTCTCGGCCCGCACCGCCCAGTCGTCCGAAAGCCGATAGGCGCTGGCGATGAAGCGCAGGTGCTCCCAGACCGTGAGGTTGTCGAAGAGCCTCGGCTCGTCGGGAACGTAGGCAAGCGCGGCTTTGGCGGCGACGGGTTCCTTGGCGATGTCATGCCCGGCGATGGCGAGCCGGCCGCGCGTGGGGACAAGGATTCCCGCCAGCGCTCGCAGGGTCGTCGTTTTCCCGGCGCCATTGGGACCGACCAGGCCAAGGACTTCGCCCGGTGGCACTTCAAAGGAAATGCCCGCGACCGCCACCGTCTGGCCATAGGCCTTGTGATAATCCTCGACCACGATCGACACCGCATGTCTCCTGTCGAGTTTTGCTATCGCTACAACGCCGGCGTGGGGAGGTAATGACGAATGACGAAGCCCGAATGCCGAATCAATGACCAATGTCCAATGACCAAAGGTCAACACCCTCTCGTTCCCAAGCTCCGGCGCTTGGGTGCGAGGGCATTGCTAAACGGGTTGTCGCACGCCGTGTAGCGGGCGTCTCCAGACTTCCATGCGACAGGTCCGCGTTCGGAACTCTGGCGAGTTCCGCTACGTACTCAAGGCGGAGCTTTGGTACGAGGATTTCTTTTGGGTGCAGCTGCTAATTCTACAGGATGAGCTTGAGTAGCAGATGCCCTGTTTTTCAGGGTCTTCTCAAAGCTCGTGTCAGTTTCGTGCTGCAATCGCTGCCCAAATTTGGGCATTAATGGTCGATTTTCCGGTCTCCGAATGGCCGAAAACCTTGTTTTTCCCGTGTAGGATTGCTGTTTCCCTTGTAGAAAACGCAGTTGCACCCATTTCTTTTCCTTGGGGCTTCGTCATTGGTTCATTGATTCGGCATTCGGGCTTCGTCATTCGTTATTTCCGCACATCTTCAACTGCAAACTGGCATTGTAGAACTATCCTATCGTTTCAATGCCCGGGTCGGCACCGAACCGCGTGTGCCAGGCGCCGTGAAGTCTGCAAAGTTGCCGCGGCGTCAGGTCGGTGCCGAAATACGGTGTGAAGTCTACCTCCCGCCGACCGATCTCGAACTCGGCGATATAGCGATCGACGGTTCGGCGTGGACAACCCGTGCGCTTGCCGATGGCCCCGGCATCCAGACCTGCCGCATGCAGTGCGAGGACGACGTGCAGCTTGCCCTTGCCAATGCGGCGAGGGTCTCGCAGGTAGCGATAGCGCCGCAACAAGTACAGAGGCATCAAGGATGCGTTTGTCGCTCTTTTGAGCGACAGGCCCACGCGGGCGGAACGCAGCGGGTCGGTGGACTCCTCGGCGTCAATTTCGACCAGTGCGAGCGGACTTTGCGTGTCCCATGCCAGTCGGCAGGCGATGGCATTGTCGAGCGCTGCCACGTTCGGGGTGCCGGTCTTCGTCAACAGGTAATCGACGCAGAGTGAAGGTCCGTCGATCCGAGTGCCGTCGGGCGCCTGGAGCCCGCGGATCAAGATGCCGCCATACACGCCCGACGTGCCGAAGGTCAGATCGAGTCCCTTGAAGCTACCGCCGCGATAGCTGCCGCGCGTGCGATGAAAGTGCCAACGACCGCATTCCTGTTGCAGCGGCTCACCGTGGGTGAACGGATCAGGATGCGTCGCGGAATGATAATAGAACTCGATTTCGACAAGTTGATGGGGTTCACCGCGGACGTGCAGCTTGGCACCTGCCAGCAGTCGTGCTGCCAGGGCGGCGAAGCAGGCATCCAGGGCCGCGTGATCGACCAGCGCATGCGCCTGTGTAAGAGATTGGGGCCAGTCCAGCATGTGCGTCGCCCACGCGGCGTCGGAGCGAAAAAACGACAAGGCCCGCCGATGGGCATCAGCGGGCCTCAAAAACTGTACTGTCAGAATACCCGACTTACCGAGCGGAAGCGACGGTCTTGTCCGCTTCGCGCAACTGAGCGACCAGTTGCGGGAAGGACGCCTGCACCGTTTCGCCAGCCTTGAACTGGATACGCTTCGTCTCGCTGTAGGTCTTGCCGTCGCGCACGACCTCGGCCCGCATCTCGTAGAAGTACGCCTGACCCTGGTTCAGGGTCGGCGTGTCGAACGTACGCTTGTCCGACGTGGCCTTCGTCAGATGGTCGTCAATGTAGAGCTTGGCCTCGGCGGGAACGTCGATGACAATCTTCGCCCGAGCCGTGGTCGTCACCGTCGGAGCGGGAACTTGAGCCACCTTGACCGGAGCGGCATACGCCGGCGCATAGCCCGCGTAGCCGCCGTAACAACCACCCCAGCCGCCGTAGCAGCCACCACCATAGCAGCCGCCGTAGCAACCACCCCAACCGCCGTAGCAGCCACCATAGCAGCCGTAGCAGCCCGCGTAGCCGCCATAACAGCCGCAACGGCCGTGGCAATCAGGCACGGTGGGACTGGTGGCCAGTGCCGTCATCAGAATCACGCTGTACATCCGTCAAATCCTCCAAGCAGGTCCATCAGGGAATGAGACAGAGAAGTAACCCGGAGACTCTCTTCCGAGGGTCTTTAGCATGGCTGGCTTAGCTAAGCTGGAGAGGATGATAAGAAACTGACACCGGCATGTCAAAGCCAATCTGGGCCGGTTCGGGGAACTAGAGAATTCACGCAAGTTGCATGGGAAGCTCGCATGCTCTTGACCTCAACTCCTGTGTCTCGGAGCATGACCGGATCAGTTTTCAATGGATGATGGGCGCTTCGATGACTGTCGTCTCCGCTGCGATTCTGCTCTTCCTGGTGATGGACCCGCTGGGCAACATCCCTTTCTTTCTGACGGCGCTTCGCCACGTCGAGCCCACACGACAGCGGGCCGTGATCGTGCGCGAGTTGCTCTTTGCCCTGTGCTTCCTCGTGTTCTTTCTGTTCGCGGGCCAGTACCTGTTGCGGCTGTTGCATATCTCCGAACCGGCGCTGACGATCGCCGGCGGCGTCATCCTCTTCCTGATCGCCATGCGCATGATTTTTCCGTCGCCGGAGCGGTCGATGCACGAGGAGGTGGATGGCGAACCGTTCATCGTGCCGCTGGCGATTCCCTACGTGGCCGGTCCCTCCGCCCTGGCGACGGAGTTGCTCATCATGAGTCGGGAACCGGAGCGCTGGATGGAATGGCTTGCGGCCCTGATCCTGGCCTGGTTGGCCAGCAGCGTCATCATCTTCTTTGCGGGTGGGTTGGGACGCTACTTGGGGACGCGCGGACTGATTGCCGTGGAACGCCTGATGGGCATGGTGCTCATCACCGTCTCCATCCAGACGCTGCTGACGGGCATTCGAGCAGCCATGAAGAGTGTTGAAGAGGTTGCATCACGCTGAGGCTTCGACTGGGGCCGGCTTGCGAAGGAGCAGCACCAAGACCATTGCGCTGGCCGGCACCAGCGCCAGCATCTGCAGCACGCTCTGAAACGCGAACGCTCGTGAATTGGCGTGCACCCACTTGTGCAGCGTGGCGTGGGCTTGCTTGCCGACCACCGCGTGACCGGACCCATGAGCGGCGAAGTGGCGTTCCGGCTGGCGGGCCGCCTCGCTGACGATGGGGCGATTGTAACGGATGTTTTGCCGCAGAACGTCGAACTGGGCATCGGTCCGCTGCGTCAGGAGCGTCGCCAGGATGGCGCCGACCAGGAACGCCGGCATCGACCGGAAGATGTTGAAGACGCCCGCGGTCTTCAGTGTCTGCTCGTTCGTCAGTCCCTCGAACACCGTCAGGAGGGCAGGCACGACGACGAGGCCGGCTCCGATCGCCCACAGCCCCAGCAAAGCCGACTGCAGTTCCTTGGCGGTGTAAACGTCGATAACGGAAAGCTGCCAGGTGGCGACCGCCATGATCCCCAGGCCAACGAACATGCGCAAGCGCCGCGTCGCCGGCGTCCCCCAGTGGGCGCTGGCGATCACGGCCAGGAACATCGTGCCCACGGCCGGCAGTATCACCAGGGCGCCTTGCCACCACTGGTACTGGCGCAAGTCGATCATGTAGCCCGACAGCAGCTTTACCAGCACCAGCAGGTTGATGCTGTACAGCGCCTTGATGAGGATGCCCAGGCCGAAGTTTCGTATCGCCAGCGGTCGCAAGTTGATGGTCGGGTGCAGCGCCAAGATGCCCCACGCGATGAAAGTTGCGAAGCTGATGACGAACGCGACAAACCAGGGCACGAAGTCCGGAGAGTTCAGCCAGCCCCAGTATTGCCCCATGTCGAGGACGACGTTGATCGTCGCAATCCACGTCAGCAGCAGTAAGTAGCCGAACAGGTCGAACTTCACTGCACTCGGTTGTTGCGGCTCGTCGCGCGGCAACGTCCACCAAGCGGCAGCGCCGACCAGCACGCCGAGCGGCAGGTTGACGAGGAAGATCAATCGCCACGAGAGCAGGGCAGTCAGCAGACCGCCGACCGGCGCTCCCGCCAGTGCCGGCAAGTAGACGCCCAGGCCGTAAAGGCCCATCGCCAGTTCCTTGCGGGTGGGATAGGCGCGCCAGATCAGCACCATGCCGCTACAGATGGTCAGGCCCATACCGAAGCCTTGCAGGAAGCGCAACGGGGCCATCCAGATGACTTCGGACACGGTGCCGCACAACGTGCCCGCCACGGTGAAGATCAGGATGGCGGCCAGGTACGCGCGGCGCAGGCCGAACCGGCTGGCCAGGAAACTGGTGATCGCCATGCCGGCGGCGGCGCCGACAATGTAACTGCCGTGAATCCATTGGATGCGATAGCGGTCGGAATCGAGCGCATCGATCACGTCGGCCCGGGGCAGGTCGAGCATCGTGGCGTTCAGCATTGTCAGGAACAAGCCCGGCAACACCGCAGCCATCTCTTCCCAGCGGCTGCGGACCGCACCCAGGATTTGCTTCGCTTCGCTGGCCTGGGTCACGGCTGCTTCTCCGGGATGCCTTCGATCAGGGCTTCCTGCCGCAACGCCTCCGCAGCCCAGGCGGCGTCTCCCGGGCCGTGATCGATGGAGACGCGCACCGACAGGCCCGGCTTCAGCAACGGCCAGCGTTCGTCGCGTTCGATGGCAATGCGCGTCGGCACGCGCTGCACGACGTAGGTAAACTCGCCGGACGAGATATCGCGTGGGATCAGCGAGAAGTTCGCGCCGGTCGCGGAGCCGATCCAGATCACCCGGCCGCGGAAGGGCTGGCGATAGGCGTCCACGTCGAGCCGGGCGTAGTTGCCCGGCGACACGCCTTCCAGCAGCGTCTCTTCGAGCTGCACGGTCACGTAGAGCAGCGCGGGATTGTACATGCTGAAGATCGGATCGCCGGTGCGCGCATAGTCGCCCTTGTGCCGCCATTTCTTGGCAATGACGCCGTCGTAGGGCGCCGTCACCTGGGTGTAGCCAAGGTTGACTTCCGCCAGGTCCAGGGCTCGCTTGGCCTCGGCAACGGCCTTGCGCCGCTCGTCCACGATGCGCTCGGTGACCTTGATCTGGTCGAAGCCCAACTCGGCAAGCTCCACGGCGGCCATTGCTTCATCGACGCTGCGTTCGGCGGCCCGGAGTTGCTTCTCGGCAATGGCGATCTGCCCGAGATTGGACTGGGCCTGGCCCAGCCTGGCCTGGGCGATCTTCATGTCCGCCTGCGCGTTCTTGTAAATCTTGGTCGCCTCCTGAAAGCGGCGCTCGGACACCGACTGGTCCTGATAAAGTGCCCCGTAGCGCTTGTAGTCCTCGGAGGCCAGCACCAGCGTCGCCTTGGCACCCTCCACGGCCTGCTCGGCAGCGGTGACACCCTTGTTCACATCGCCGGTCACCACCGCCAGGGCTGCGACCGCCTTCTCTCGATCCTGGTCGGCGATGGCGCGCTTCTGCTGGGCGATGGTGATGCGCTTCGGCACTTCCTTTTTCAGCAGGTTGAGATCCGCGTCGGCCCGGGCCAGCGTCGCCTCGGCAACGCCTAGCTTGGCGGACGACAGGTCGACCTCGCGCCGATACGTGGACGGATCGACCACGGCCAGGAGCTGCCCTTTAATCACCGGCATCTGCTCCTGCACGTAAACGCCAACGATGTCGCCCGCCACCTGCGGCGCCACGTTGATGAGGTGCGATTCGATGAACGCGTCCTTGCTGATCGAGTGCGTGAAGCGATAGGCCAGCCAATCGATGGCAACGACGGCAAAAACCACCAGCGCGATTGCAACAACAATTGAGAGCAGCCGACGGCGGTTTCGGGAGGTTGCGGATGTGCTACTCACGGCAAAGTCCTCTCGGAGCGAGCAAGCGGCGTTTCAAGGCTTTCGACCTTCCATGC
Source organism: Gemmataceae bacterium (assembly GCA_019752375.1). Taxonomy (GTDB): domain Bacteria; phylum Planctomycetota; class Planctomycetia; order Gemmatales; family Gemmataceae; genus JAIEMG01. Next base: position 29,851 of record JAIEMG010000317.1, read on the forward strand.
CAACCGCGGAGCTTCTGTGGCGGCAGACCTCCAGGTCTGCCGGTCTGGTTTCCACCCGCCAGACCCGGAGGTCTGCCGCCACGGTCATGGCGGCTTGGTCGCATCAGGGAGCCACGTTGCAGTGCTTCGTACGACATCCGGCATCGGAAACGGTCGCACCGCCGACCCAACCGGTTCCGACCGCATACTGCAGCCGTGCCAGTGCCGTCTGATAATCGTACCGCGCCGTGGCCAGGTTCTGTTGCGCCCGCGTCAGCGCCAGCTCGCCGTCGACGACATCGGTCGGGACGGCGTCGCCTCGCTCGAAGAGGCTCTTCACCACGCGCAGGTTTTCCGTCGCCTGCGTCACCGCGGTGCGCGATACCAGGATGCGCTCCCGGGCGTCCACGATGCTCAAGTACGCGGCGTTGACTTCAAAAGCAATGCGGTCGCAGATCTCCTTGCCCTGGGCGATGGCGCCGCGGACCTCGGATTCGGCGCTGCGCAGCTTGCCAAGGCGCCGGCCGCCGTCGAACAATGCCAGCTCGATATTCACCCCACCGGCCGCCAGGTTCGATTCGGGCAGCCCAGCGCCGTCGAGATGGGCGCCGACGCCGCCGACGAACACGCGCGGCAAGAAATCTGCCTGTGCCACGCCGGTGCCCAGTCGGGCCGAGCGCACCGCCTGAAGCACGACGCCGAACTCCTGGCGATTGTCCACGGCGAGCTGAAGCGCCTGGGCCAGCTCCAGGTCGAAGGGCGGCGCCTCCGGCTGGTCCACAACCTTCGTCGGCGCGGAGACGTTGATGCCGATCGTCTGGTTCAGTGCCGCGACGGCCAGGGCTTCCGCGGTGCGTGCCTTGACCAGGTTCAGGCGCATGTCGGCAAGCAACACGTCGGCGCGAAGCACGTCGTTGCGGATGGCGGTGCCGCGACGCAGGAAGTTACGGGCATCGCGCAGGAACGACTCGGCACGACGCACCGCTTCCTCGGCGATCACCTGGACGGCGTGTGCCTGCAACAATGAAAGGTACGCCGCGGTGGTATTGAACGCAACGGTCTGGCGTGCGCGGACGTACTGGAGCTGGGCAATCTCGACGGCACTGACGGCCTGTCCAAAGCGCCCCGGCGTGCGGCCAAAGTCCCAGAGCGTCCACTGGACGTTTAGCTCCGACAGGTTGAACCGATCGGACGCGCCGCCGAAGGTGACGTTGCCGACATACGTCGGTAAGGTCGGTAGCGTGAAATCGTTGGCGGTTGTCTCTCCCACGATGTGCCGATACGACCCTTTTGCCTGCGGCAAGAACTCCGCAAACGCGACCTGCTTGCCGCCGCGCGCTTGCACAATCCGCTCGCGCATTACGTCCAGGCCCGGATTGTAATCCCAGGCCAGCTCCACGGCACGATCGAGCGACAACGCTGCACCGGCCGGAGGCTCGCACGCGGAGGCGGTGGTATCGCTTTCCTCGGCATCGGGCTTGGGGTTGTCGCCCTCATCCAGCGGTAGTCGACGCGGCCGCGGCAAGGTTTCGGCGGGTGGCGGTGTCAGTCGGGGGGCTGAATCGAGGTTGGCTGCGGCGGGCATGCCATCGGGCGCAAGGATGCGCTGCGTCAGCTCGGTAATGGGAACGTCATTGTGGAAAAAGGCGCAGCCAGGGTAGGTGAGCAGGAAACCGAAGGCGAGGCGCACCGCGAACCGCGAGCGCGGCGCGCAGCCAGCCTTGGAGGAATGCGACGGCATTCGGGCGCCTTCGTTGGGCGCCTGTCTGTTCGGTCCGTTGCGCAGTTAACCCCGCTTCCGGAAACGGGGCCTGGCACGGGCCATTCAGGCGCTTGTCGTATACTGAAGGATGCCGGCGTATACGCTCTTTGGCCCCGGCTGTCAAGTTGTCACGCGCGGGAGTCTCCTCTTTGGACTGGTCTCCTTTCGATTTGCCGCTGACCGATCCACGGCATCCGTTCCACGCCATGCACATGGAAATGGCGCTGGACGAAGCCGATCAGGCCGCCGCGGAAGACGAGGTACCCATCGGCTGTGTCATTGTCTCGTTCAAGCAGGGCGTCATCGGCCGCGCGCATAACCAGCGCGAGCAGTTGCACGATCCGACCGCCCATGCCGAGATGATCGCCATCACGCAGGCCGCCGAGGCCCTGCATTCGTGGCGGCTTGAAGACTGCGCCCTCTATGTGACGCTCGAACCGTGTCCCATGTGCGCCGGCGCCATCGTCCTGGCTCGATTGCCGTTCGTTGTCTATGGCGCCACCGACCCGAAAGCGGGCGCTTGCGACACGCTCTACCGGATCACGTCCGATCCGCGACTCAATCATCGTTCGCAGGTGGTCGGCGGCGTGTTGGCCGAGCGTTGCGGCGGCGTGCTCAGTGCGTTCTTTGCGGAAAAACGACGGCAGGGGAAGAACTGATTTGCCCGAAAACTCCCCGTGCGCTCTTTATCTTGCCAGAGGCCGTGGTACACTTCAGGGCACTTCTCTCTCGTTCCCTGCTCAGGGTGACTCCTTATGAAAAAGCTCGTGGCGCTGACCGCAGCGTTTATCCTGATTGAAGCGATGGTGACGGCGCAATCGCCCTCGCGCGTCCTTGGCCGCCCCGAGGCGCCCCCGACCGAGGCCCTCAACCGCCTGAACATGAAGCTGAGCTGGAAGGCATTCGTGCCGATGGACGGCCCGCGCGACGGCATCGCCACGACGCAACTCCTGGGCGACCAGCTTTTCGTCCAGACGCGGGCCGGGGCGATCCTGGCGCTGAACGCCGAAACAGGCCAGACGATCTGGTCGGCACGCATCGGCGCTCCCTACAAAGTGCTGTACAAGCTCGGCCACAACCACGACACGATCTTCGCGCTCAACACCACCTGGCTATTTGCGCTCGATCGCCCGTCGGGCCAGTTGAAGTGGCTCTATAACCTGGCCAGCGCTCCCTCCGCGGCCCCCGTCGCCGACGCGGAGAAGCTTTACGTCTGCTACACCAATGGCAAGGTCGGCGTCTATGACCTGACCAAGCAACGCCCGCGCGGGGACGGTCCGGCGCCAGGGACCTACGCCTACGCCAACAAAGGCAAGGACGAAGAGAAGAAAGCCTCCTCGTCGGAAACGACGATCAACAACAAGGGCTACGCCAGCAACACGGCGTCATCGACGCGCGGCATGGCGCCGATCGCGGTGAGCGCTTACTACGGCGTCGGCCTTGCGGGCGCGGCGAACAACTGGGAGCTGCCGGAGCTCTGGCAGTACGCGGCCGACGCCCGGCTCGATCAATCGCCGCTGTACACGCCGCGCCATCCCGATCATCCCGGCTACGTCATGCTGGCCAGCTCGGATGGCACGCTGACCTCCAGCTCCAAGTTGCAGAAGCAGCTCGTTCACGCCATGCGGTCCGATTCGCCGATCTCGGCGCCGATGGCTCAGCATGGCGAGACGGCCTACATCCCCTTCAAGAACGGCACCTTCCTTTCGATGAGCATGGAGACCGGCAAGATCTACTGGCGACTTTCCGTGGGCGGCACCATCACGCACCGCGCCGACGTGCTCGATGATGACGTTTACTTGGTCTCGACGCGCGGCGGCCTCCATCGCATCGATCGCAAGAACGGCGACATCGTCTGGCGCAATGGCGACGGCGAACGCTTCCTGGCCGCCAACAAGAAAATCGTCTATGCCCTGGATCGCAAGGGCGACTTGATGCTGCTCGACCGCACGCGCGGCACCAAGCTGAGCGGTTACGACACCCGCGACTTCGGGGCGCCGATCTCCAACGACTACACCGACCGCGTCTATCTGGCTTCCAACGATGGCTTGCTGATCTGCCTCCACGACAAGGATTATGCGAAGACGCTCTGGAACAAGAAGTTCCAGGAAGACAAGCCGCCGCCGCCCAAGCTGACGCCGGAGGAACGCGAAAAGGAAGCCATGAAGAAGGAAATGGACAAGAAGGAAGAGAAGAAGGAAATGCCCAAGAAGGAAATGGAGAAGAAGGAAGAGAAGAAAGAATGACGGTTGGTTCTGCCCGATTGCACGATTCCAATTGGGTGCAACTGCGTTTTCTACAAGGGAAACAGCAATCCTACACGGGAAAAACAAGGTTTTCGGCCATTC
>JAIEMG010000381.1 GCA_019752375.1 Gemmataceae bacterium
TTAATCCGGGCCGGCCGGGGGGGCGGCCCCCCCCGAATACCCCCCCCTCGGGGTTCGGTCCGCTCATTCCGGGGCCACCCGCCCCTCGGCTCGCCAATCAATCCTCGTTCCCAAGCTCCGGAGCCTTGGTAACGAGGAATTTGTTTGACAACGCCGTTGAGTTAGTTTCTAATGTTTCTTAAGTAATTACCCGCCCGCCGGCGCTGCTATACTGGATGTGGTGTCCATCCCACCCGCGAGGTCTCCCCATGCTCTGCCTGCGAAACCTCTCGCTGCTGCTCGTGCCGGCGCTGCTTCTCTGCGTCCGCTGGGTCGCGCCGGTCAGCGTCGCCGCCCCGAAGGACAAGCCGACCACGACCGAGGAAGCCACGTTCTTCGAAATCCAGGTGAAGCCGATTCTGCAGGCCCATTGTCTGTCGTGCCACGGCGGCGAGAAGAAGATCAAGGGCGGACTGAACCTGACCAGCCGGGCCCACCTGCTCAAGGGCGGCGAAACCGGACCGGCCGTCTCGACCGACAAGCCCGACGATAGCCTGCTCCTGAAAGCGATCCAGTACAGGGACATGAAGATGCCGCCCAAGGGCAAGCTACCCCAGGCGCAGATCGATATCCTCACGCGCTGGATCAAGATGGGCGCTCCCTGGTCGGCCGGCGATACGACTGTCAAGCGCCACGGCCCGCCGCCGGTCGATGATGCGGCCCGCGCCTTCTGGTCCTTCCGCCCGGTCGCTCGGCCGAAGGTGCCCGAAGTCAAGGATGCGGCCTGGGTCAAGAACCCGATCGATGCTTTCGTCCTCGCCAAGCTCGAAGCGGCGAACTTGCAGCCTGCACCGCCGGCCGAGCGCGTCGCTTTGCTGCGCCGGCTGACCTACGACCTGACGGGCCTGCCGCCGACCACGGAAGAAGTGGACGCGGTGCTTGCCGACAAGTCCGCCGAGTGGTACGAACGGCTGATCGATCGGCTGCTGGCCAGTCCGCAGTATGGCGAGCGCTGGGGCCGGCACTGGCTCGACCTGGTGCGATATGCGGAGACCAACAGCTTCGAGCGCGACGATGCCAAGCCGAACGTCTGGCGCTATCGCGATTACGTCATTCGCTCGTTCAACCAGGACAAGCCGTACGATCAGTTCATCCGCGAGCAGTTGGCGGGCGACGAGATCGAACCCGTCACGCCCGAGGGCATCATCGCCACCGGCTACTACCGTCTCGGTGTGTGGGATGACGAAGCGGTGGACCACACACAGGCGCTCTACGACGACCTGGACGACATCGTCGCCACCACCGGTCAGGTCTTCCTCGGCCTGACCGTCAACTGCGCCCGCTGCCACGATCACAAGATCGACCCGTTTCCGCAGAAGGACTACTACAAGATGCTGGGGTTCTTCCACGGCATCCAGCGCTACGGCGTGCGCAGTGCGGACACGGTCGCCAAGGCGTCGCTGCGGCCCATCGCCAGGAAGGAAGAGCAGGAGAAGCAGAAGGAGATCGTCGCCGCTCATCAGAAGAAAGTGGACGGCCTGTCGGCTCAGTTGAAGGAGATTGAAGAAACCGTACGGCCCAAGCTCGAAGGCGGCGAGCGCGACGACTTCAAGCACGAGAAGAACCGCCTGTTCATCCTCAAGAAGCACGTGCCCGATCTGCTGACGAAGGAAACATTTGACCGCTACCAGGCGATCTACCGCGAACGCGAGAAGCTACAGCGGACCGCGCCCCCGGCGCTGGCCCAGGCCCTGTGCGTGACCGAACGCGGCCCGACGGCACCCGATACGTTCGTCTTCCAGCGCGGCAACCCGCAAGCGAAGGGCGACAAGGTCGAGCCCGGCTTCCCCCTCGTGATGACCAATGAGGCCGCTGCCGCGTTCAAGCCGGGGCCGGACAACAAGACGTCGGGCCGGCGGCGCGTGCTGGCCGACTGGATTGCCAGCCCGGACAATGCACTGACCTCGCGCGTGATGGTCAATCGCATCTGGCAGTACCATTTCGGCCGCGGCATCGTGCGGTCGGCAAGCAACTACGGCTACATGGGCACGCCGCCGACGCATCCGGAGCTGCTCGACTGGCTGGCCAGCGAGTTTGTCGCTCGCAAGTGGAGCGTCAAGGCGATGCACAAGCTGATGCTCACGTCGAACGCCTATCGCATGTCGTCGCGGGTGAACGAATCGGCCCTGGCCCGCGATCCCGAGAACGACCTGATGTGGCGATTCGACCTGCGCCGGCTGTCCGCCGAGGAAGTGCGCGATTCGATCCTGTCTGTCAGCGGGAACCTGAACTTGAAGATGGGCGGACCGAGCATCTATCCGACGATTCCCAAGGAAGTCCTCGCCGGCCAGTCAGCGCCCGGCTACGGCTGGGACCTGAACTGTCCCCCTGAGGAACGCGCACGGCGGAGCGTGTACGTCCACATCAAGCGCTCGCTGGGTCTGCCGATCCTCGTCGCCTTCGACGGTGCCGATACGGATGCCACCTGTCCCGTGCGCTTCACGACGACGCAGCCGACGCAGGCGCTCGGCATGCTCAACGGCGAGTTCCTGAACGAGCAGGCCAAGGTCTTCGCCGAGACGGTGAAGAAGAAAGCCGGCGATGACGTTGGCGCGCAAGTGCGAATGGCCCTGCGGCGCTCGACGCAGCGCGAGCCGATGGCACGCGAGATCGAACGCGGGGTCGCGTTCATCGCGAAGATGCGCGACAAGCACAAGATGGCGCCGGACGAAGCGCTGCGCACGTTTTGCCTGCTGGCGTTGAACCTGAATGAGTTTGTTTACGTGGATTAAAGACTGGCGAGCCGAGGGGCGTCAGCCCCCGGTTGTTTGCCAAGCGTCCGGTTACTTACGAGAAATCCGGGAGCTTACGCTCCTCGGCTCGCCGGGAGATTACGATGAACAACTTCTGTGGCCGCACCCGACGTGAATTCCTCTGGGAAGCTGGTGCCGGCTTCACCGGCGTCGCCCTATCCGGCCTCCTCGGCGCCGACTTCTTCGCGAAGCAAGCGGTCGCCGCCGATGGCGTGACGAAGTTCGTCAACCCGCTGGCGCCGAAGAAGCCGCACTTCGCGCCCAAGGCGAAGAGCGTCATCTTCCTCTACATGTACGGCGGACCCAGCCAGATCGACACGTTCGACTACAAGCCCAAGATGAAAGGGATGGACAACAAGACCGTCGACGTGAAGACCTTCGGTCGGGGCGGACATCGCAACAAAGGCCGCATCGTCGAGCCGCGCTGGGAGTTCAAGCAGTACGGCAAGTGCGGCAAGTGGGTCAGCGACCTGTTCCCCAACGTGGCCCGGCATGTCGATGACATTGCTTTCCTGCATTCGATGACGGCCGACTCGCCGATCCACGGCTCCGCCATGCTCCAGATGAACACGGGCAAGATCCTCAGTGGCTCGCCGTGCCTGGGCTCGTGGGCGAATTATGGCCTCGGCAGCGAGAACGAGAACCTGCCCGGCTTCGTCGTCATGCTCGATCCGGCGGGCGGTCCGATCAGCGGCGCCAAGAACTGGTCGTCGGGCTACATGCCGGCCCAGTACGAAGGCACGATCATGCGCTCCGGCGCCACGCCGATCCTGGACCTGAAGCGCCCGCAAGGCTTCTCGCAAGAGGCCCAGCGCGATCTGCTCGACGCGCTGCGCGAGTACAACGACGAGCACAAGGCCCAGCGCGGCGAGAACTCCGCCCTGGCCTCGCGCATCGCCAGCTACGAGCTCGCTTACAAGATGCAGAGCTCCGCACCGGAGGCAGTCGACATCGACAAGGAAGATGCAAAGACGAAGGAACTCTACGGCTTGAATGGCAAGCGGACCGAGGTCTTTGGCCGGCAGTGCCTGCTGGCGCGGCGACTGGTCGAGCGCGGCGTGCGCTTCGTGCAGATCTATTCGGGCGGCAACCACAACGATGCCAACTGGGACGCGCACGGCGACCTGAAAAAGAACCACGACCAGCACGCGGGCGAGACCGACCTGCCGATCGCTGGCCTGCTGACTGACTTGAAGCAGCGCGGCATGCTCGATTCAACGCTGATCGTCTGGGGCGGCGAGTTCGGCCGGCAACCGACGGCGGAATACGCGATGGGCACGGGCCGCGACCACAACGCCTATGGCTTCACCATGTGGCTGGCCGGCGGCGGCATTCGCGGCGGCGTGAGTGTTGGAGCGACCGATGAACTGGGCAGCGCGGCGGTGGAGAAGCCATTCCACGTTAAGCATCTGCACGCCACGATCCTGAACCAGATGGGCATGGATCCGGACCGGCTGACGTACTTCTACGGCGGGCTGGATCAGAAGCTGGTAGGGGTCGAGGGGGCAGAGCCGATTCGGGAGATTATGTGAGACGTGCCGCTTGCGGCTTCGCGGGGCGACGATCCCGCGAAGCCGCAAGCGGCGGGTTAGTAGTCTCTTACCGACCCGTCGGCATACGTCGGCTTCGGCCACTTGTACTTCCGCTTCGGGTCGGCATTTACCTTCTCGAACATCGATTCATCCACTTCTACCCCCAGACCGGGGCCTTGCGGCAATGACGCGTAGCCGTCCTTGTCCTGCTCCCAGTTCTTCCGTGCCACGCCCTTTGGCATGATGTGGCCGTCCAGGTATCCCTCGTGAATCAGGAAGAGCGGGATCGTCGCCGTCGCGTGCAGGCTGGCGGTCAGGCCCAGTTCGGAGCAGGTGTTGTGCGGCGCCATGGGCACGTAGAACGTCTCCGCCAGGGTTGCGATCTTGCGAAGCTGCGTGATGCCGCCGCAGTGGCCGCAATCGGACTGCAGAATGTCGATGCAGCGATGCTGCAGGTAGGGCGCCACTTCCCAGATGGTGCGGTCGCGCTCGCCGGTCGCCAGCGGCTGGCGAATGTGCTGCTTCAGGCGAATGAAGGCGTCGATGTTGCCCGGCACCACGGGCTCCTCGATCCACATCACGTCGTAAGGCTCGATGGCAGCGCAGAACTGGATGAGCAACGGCGGCGGCACCGCACAGTGGGCGTCAAACATGACGGCGCCGTCGGGACCGACCATCTTGCGGCTGTGTTCCACGGATTTCACCAGCGGCGTGATGTCGTGCAGGCCGCCGGACCACGGGTGCGGGCCGCCGGTGCCGGTCTTGTGCGCCTTGGCGCTGGGATACATGCGGATCTTGTCGCGTGTCGGGCCGCCGAGCAGCCGATAGACCGGCACGCCGTGCAATTTGCCCGTGATGTCCCACAAAGCCATGTCAATCGCCGAGAGGCAGTGAACCATGAACGGTCCGCCGCGCATGTCGCGGTGCGAGCGGTACAGCTTCTGCCAGAGGAACTCGACGCGCGTCGGGTTCTCGCCGTCGAGCAGCTCGAACAGCGATTCCATCAAGGCGCAGGCCACCTTTGGATCGAGCCCGGTCACTTCGCCCCAGCCGGTAACTTTCTGGTTCGTCTCGATTTTGACGTAGGCCTTGGTGCCAACGACGAACGCACGCAGGGCCGCGATCTTGATGGCGGAAGCCTTGTCCTCGGCCTTGGCGATGGGCTCCTGGGCAATCCCCTCGGCAAGCGCAACGCTACCGGCCGCGGCGGCACCGAGAGCGCTGAGCGCTTCGCGGCGGTTCAGGGTGGGATCGGGAGTCATGGGGAGTTCTCCAGCGGAGGGTCGGGTGAGGAAGTGAGTCTAACACTACAGCGCTGGTTTGGAAGCACGATTCACCGGGATGGTCTGTAGCCGCAGGCTAAAGCCGGCTGAAGCCTGCGGCTACAGGCTCCGTCGCCCTACTCCTTGAACTCGTAGATCCGGTGTTGACCGTCGTCATAGACCTTTACAAGCTCCTCGCAGCGAACCTTCTGATCCATGCGCGTGATGACGTGCGTGATGCGCTGACGGATCATCTCGTCCATCATGTCCCCCAGGCTTTTCTTGTCCAGACGTGCGTAAAGTCGACGGTTCCAGGCAACGCGGTCGTTCCACTCCAGGACTTCGACGTCCTGGTAGGGGATCGACTTGAAGTCGATGAAGATCGGCGCACCGGTATAAAGGCGAAAGCGCTGCAAGTCGAAGGGCAAGCGCTGCCGATCGCCGGCTTGGATCGTCGGTCGAAAGTCTTGCGATAGAGGCGACTGTGCCGACGCTTGCGGTTTCGGCAGGGAAATCGGCAGCGTGTAGAGCTGGCCGGGCTGCTTTCGCTCGCGCACGTAGTCCATGACCGGGACGTCCTCCCGCGCCGCGGGGTAGCCCAGGTCCTGCACGGTGATGGCAATGCCCGCCGCCACTAGCACCGCAATCCCGGCCGCGTTTGCCAAGCCCAGGGCCGTTCGCTGCCAGGGCGGCACGGTGGCAACCGCCAGGACGGACACCAAACGCGCCAGCAGCACGGTCGTCGCAATCGGCACCAGGTAGGCCGTCACGCGCCAGGGAAACAGGAGTGCAAGCGAATCGTTGTTCGTCAGCACCTGCACGGCCGAAAGCGCGAAGCCCATGACGGCCGAGAGCAACATCACCGCGCCAAGCGGGGAGCGACGCACCAGCCCGATGGCAACCATGACCCCTACTACCTGGGCCGCGGCAATCCCATCGAGCCAGTGTCGCACCACGGCATGGTGCGGAATGCGAAAGTGGACGAGCAGCGCTTGCGACGCCGCGAATTTCTCCGCCGAGGACGGCGCGAAATTCACGGCGATATACACCAGCACCGGCGCGACGAACAGGAGGGCCAGTCCACCGAGCCGAAGCGCGTCCTTCCACCGCTGCTCGCGGCAGAGGTTCACCATGTACGAGAGTGTCAGGATGGCGGCACCGAGTAGATAGGTCGAATGCGCGACAGCGGTCAGGGCCGCGGCGCTCACCGCCAGGTACGGTCGGCCACGGACAAAGAGCGCAATCGACAGGATCAAGCCGGTGCCAAAGACGGACGGCTGAAATACCGGTCCCAGCACATACTGGTTGGCCACGCCGCACTGGAGATACCAGGGATAGTCCGTGTCCAGCCAGCGCCAGGAGAGCCAACGCAGCACGGCCGAGTGGATCAGGAGCAGGAGCACGATAAAGGAGTGACGCATCAACGGCGATACATTTTTCCCACTGGCCGTATCGAAGATCGCGACCATGCTCCAGAAGTAGATCCCGAAGACGAGCACGTAATAGAGCTGGAACGTCTGCTCGGGCAGCAAGCGATAGGTAATGGCAACGAGTGCGGTGAACACCGGTGTCGGGTCGCGGGTGCCGGCCAGCCAGTCGGCATCGAGCAGGCCGCGGCCGCCCTGGGCGAGTCCGTGCAGGAAGTACTGGTTCTGGTTGGAATAGTAGAGCGGGGCCTGCGTGTAGACCAGGGCGAAGACGACGGCCCAGAACAGAAACGTGGCAATGCCCTTCGGCGCAAGGCCATGCCCCCGCGCCGCCGGCGTCGCTGCGCGGGCAACGTCCCGGGCGTCTTCAGGTCGGACAGCAGCGGACATCGGGGATCAGGATCTCCGTCCGGCCGTCAGGGCATGGGGGGAACCGGCATGTTCTGCTTGCACTTGGGGCAGAGCGTCATCAGGCCGGCGTTTGTCGCATCCACCTGGATGACCGACTTGCATTGAGTGCAAGCGAAGCGAATCGATTTGGCCACGGCGAGAGCGCCGGGACGCGGGGCACTCTTGGCTGCGGCTGGCGCTGCAACGGGAGCCTTGGCCGGCGGCGGCTTACTTTCGAGGCCGGGCTTGGAACCGGGGGTCGGGCCAACCTTGAGCGCCAGCTCGACGCCGGCGCCCGCGGGAGCCACGTCGCCCTCGACCGATATGGGAGCCGGCACCTTCACCGGTTGCTTGCAATCGGCACAGTAAACCATGGCCCCGACTTCATGCGGCCAGGCATGCATCATGACCTTGCAATGGCCGCAAGAGAAACGGATGGCCTCGACCATGACGAGCGTCGGGACAATATCCGGGGGCGCTTCCGCGACAGGACCCGCTGGGGCCGGCTTGGGTGGCGCAGCCTTGGCGGGTACCGCTGGAGCCGGGCCCTTACCCACCTGGGGAGCCGGCTTCGGCATCGGCGCCTTGGCGGGGGCTGCAACGGCAGCGACCGACGGCTTTACTTCAACACCGGGCGCGGAAGGCGGAGTTTTGGCCACCGCGGCCGCAGGCTTGGCAGCGGGCGTCGGCACGGAAGGCGTCGGCGGTTTCGCTTCGACCCCCGGCTTGGAGGTGGGCACCTTGGCGGGCGGCGCTACGGGCTTGGCTGCAGGCGCCGCGGGGGCCTTGGCCGCCGCTGCGGGCTTCGCGGCCGGTTCGGCCGGTTCAGCCGCGACGACCAGGAGCTTCTTGCACTGTTTGCACGCGATCCGTGCCCCTGCATAATTGTCGGACACCTCGACGGCCGTGCCGCAAGCCTGACACACGCAACGAATCATTGGAGAGACTCCCGGTGGCCGCATCACTCGAGCGATCGGAAGGAACGTCCGCTCGAACCCGCGACGACGGCTGTAATGTAGCGGCCGGGTTCGGAGCAAGCCAGGAAAAAGGGCGATATGCCTGGTGCCGAATTCTGATATCACCCGACCATCGCGGAATGGTTCGCGAGCGAATGGTGTATAGTAGCACGGTCGGCACCGAAATGTCCGCGCCCTGGGGCTTGGTGAAGTTTGGGAGGGTTCCATGTCGAGCCGGCCGCTCGATCTGACGCGTCTGAAGGCATTTCCGTTGGTCGAGCGCCAGAGCCTGACCCGGTTGGAAGAGATCCTCATCGATCCCGACTCGGCGCCGCGGCATGCAACCGAGGAATTGCGGGTTGCCGTGCACGCTTGCGCGGGAGCGATCATCGCGGCACGGCGACGACAGGCCGCGGTCATGCTGATTTACGGGGCCCATCTGTTGCGCAATGGCGCGGCGCTGCTCCTCGAACGGATGATGGCCCAGGGGTGGCTGACGCATCTGGCCACCAATGGCGCCGGCACGATCCACGACTGGGAGTATGCCTGGCTGGGCCAATCGACGGAGAGTGTGCGCCACGGCGTCGCTTGCGGCAAGTTTGGCACCTGGGACGAGACCGGGCGAAACATCCACCTCGCACTGCTCGCCGGGGCATTGCACGAGGAAGGCTACGGCCGGGCGCTGGGGCGGTTCATCGCCGAGGACGGCGTCGAGTTGCCGGACGCCGAATCGTTACGCCAGGCCATCCGCGACGACCCGGACCATCCCCTTACCGCCGCCCGTGCCGACTTGCTTGCGGCCATGCGCTGTCACCTTTTACAGTCCGGCAGGCATGAGGTCCTGCATCGATTCAAGCACGGGTCAATCCTCGCGCAGGCGTTCCGTCATGGCGTTTCGTTGAGCGTCCATCCCGGCATCGGTTACGATATCATTGCCAACCATCCGATGTTCAACGGCGCCGTCATCGGCCGCGCGGGGGAACAGGACTTCCGGGTGTTCGGCGGCGCGGTCGAGGGGTTGGATGGAGGAGTGGTGCTGTCGATCGGGTCCGCCATCATGGGGCCGCAGGTGTTCGAGAAGAGCCTCAGTTGTGTGAACAACCTCCGCTTGCAGCAGGGACGCCCGGTAGTGGCGGGACACTCCATTCATGTGGTGGACCTCCAGGACGGCGGCCGCTGGGACTGGACGAAGGGCGAGCCGCCCAAGACCAATCCCGCTTACTATCTGCGTTTCTGCAAGAGCTTCGCCCGCATGGGCGGCGCGCTGAGCTACGTCCAGGCCGACAATGCCCAGTTTGTCCACCACCTGTACCGCGAGCTGCAGCGATCCTCCGAACCGCCTCGCTGACCGGAGCACCCCATGAAGCAACATTGGACGTGTGCCGTCCTCATCGGTGTTTCGGCATTCGCCATAAGCTGTCGACGTGCTCCGCCACCGTCGCTACTGGTCCCGTCGGCGCCGGAAGCGCCCGCACCGTTGAGCGTGGCTGAAGGCGAGGCGCCAAAGGACTTCTCCGGGCTGCACAATGTCGTCCGCGTGTCGGAAAAGCTGCTTAGCGGCAGCAGTCCGGAGGAAGGTGGCTTTGCGTCTCTCCAACAACTGGGCGTTCGCACCATCATCACCGTCGATGGTGCTCGCCCGGATGTGGCGGCTGCCCGCGAACACGGTCTTCGCTACGTTCACCTGCCCATTGGCTACGACGGCGTGCCCCGCGAGCAGGCCCTGCGGATTGCCCGCGCCGTCCGCGACCTGCCGGGCCAGGTGTACATGCACTGTCATCATGGCAAGCACCGCAGCCCGGCTGCCGCCGCGGTAGTCGCGCGCTGCCTGGACGGCCGCTGCACGTCGGACATGGCGCTGGCGCTGCTCCAGCGCGCAGGCACGGCTCCGCACTACAAGGGCCTGTATGCGGCCGTGGGTCAGTTCGAAGCCATCCTGCCCGAAGAACTGGACAGGGTGTCCTCGGATTTCCCCGAAGTGGCGCCAACCGGCATGTTCGTGCAACATATGGTGGACATCGATACCCGCTGGGACCACATCAAGTGGATCCGTGCCGCCGGCTGGAAAACACCATCCAAGCACCCGGACCTCGACCCGGCTCATGAAGCCTTGCTGCTGCGGGAAGGTTATCGCGAATCGGCCCGGCTGCCGGATGTCCGAACGCGGTCCGAAGAGCTGGTGCGGTGGCTGGTCGAATCCGAGAAGAACACCCAGGAACTGGAAGACCTGCTGCGACGCTCGAAGGGCAAGGGCACCGTCGACGGCCCGGCACTGGAACAAGCCTACAAACGGGCAGCGAACGATTGCACGCGCTGCCACGCCAAATATCGGGATGTGCCGCGCAAATGAGGGATAGTCTACTCCTCCCCGTGGAAGCCCGTCTGTTCGTCGTCGTGGAAAAAAGCCGTTTCGAGCCGCACGGGTACTCCCCTAATGGGATTCTCCCCGTTTGGGGATACCCCCTTGACTGGTCCAAGTCATCGCGTCAAGATCTTATTAAAGGCAACGCAAACCATTCCGTCTGAAGCGGGAGAGTAGCAATGGTTGTCGGGACCCGAAAAACAGATCGGCGCGCGCGAATCGTGCTTCCAGACGATTTCGCCAACGAAACGGTGATCATTGAGCGCGTGGGAACGAATGAACTGCGTCTACGGAAGAAGCGGACACTGACCCAACTGGTTGCCGGCATCACTCCGGAAAACCTTCACGGTGAATGGGATACTGGCCCCGCGGTGGGCAACGAGGCCCTCTAATGTCGAAGTCCGGGCGGTTGGGCGTTGGATTGGCCAAGGCAAAGGTCTATGTGCCCGATCGTGGAGATGTTGTTTGGCTGAACCTCGACCCGCAAGCCGGACGAGAGCAAGGTGGCCGGCGCACATGTCTCGTCCTTTCTCCGGCTGAATACAACGGAAGGACGAGCCTGGCGGTTTTTTGTCCCATCACGAATCAGACGAAGGGATATCCATTCGAGGTTAAACTTCCCCCAGAAATCAAGACAACTGGAGTCGTCCTCGCCGACCACATCAAAAGCTTGGATTGGCGTGCGCGGAAGGCCGACTTTCACGAGAAGGTCCCTGACGCGGTGGTACGTGAAGTTGTGGAGTTGGCCGCCACGCTGCTGCCCTCTCCCGGCGAGGACAGCGTGGTCAAGGAAGAGAACCAATGAACTGGCGGCCAACCAGTCACTTCCACGGGCCCATTCACTTTCTCCGGCACTCTGAATTCAAGTATCCAGCGGAAACATCGGTCGCCGAATGTGCCGGTAGTCGAACCGCTTCGGGTTCACCGCCGTGACGCCTGGCGTGTCCACTTCGATCATCTCGCCCGCGACCGGTGCGTAGGCGGCCTTGTAGGCGATGGCAGCCTTTGCCACCAGGACGCGTTGCCGTTGGGGCTGAATGCCCAGGCAGGTGAGCTGGCCGAGGCTGAAGGGTGGATGCCGCAGCGAATTGAGGACCAGGAGGTTGCGGCCCGTGATCTCGACCAGGGCGGTCAGGCCCATGTGGTTGGTGCGTTTGCCGCCATGCCGAACGGCGGACTCGACGTAGGTTCCGTCGTGCAACACGCGGACCCGGCCGACCACGTCCACCGGGTCGCCATGAAGGCGGTCCACCTTGCCGCCGACGCTCAAGCGCACTTCCTGGCCGATACCGGCTGCGGCGCATTGGCGCACTTCTTCCGGCGCGTACAGGCAGACGACGCCGTCGGTCACCCCCTGGCGCAGCATCTCGGCCAGCAGGACGGTGCCGTCGGCCGCGGAGCCGCCGCCCACGTTGTCGCCGGTGTCGACCAGTACCACGGGCAGATGTTCCGAGGATAGCGCGCGTGCCACGGCTTCCGCTGCACCGGGTAGCCGGGCGACCAGCTGTTCACGCAAGTCCCAGACGCGGGCCGCCAGGCGGTCGGCCTCGCGCTGGGCCAGGTCCGGGTCACCGTCCGACACGACAAGCACGGCCGGTCCCATCTGCGGCACGTCGGAGTAGGCGAAGCCGGGCAAAAAGCTGGCGGCAAGGATTCCAATCCGCGCTTCCAGTTCGCGGGCCTCGGCCATCAGGCCGCGCATCGGCTCGCGCGACGTATCGTGGACCATGATGTTGACGATGACCGGGGGCTTGGCCAGCGCCACATGGGGCCGCGCCTCGCCGCGCAGCGTTCGTGCCAGCAGGTTTGCCGCGCGCTCGCCGCACTCGCGCTGATCGACGTGGGGGTTCGTGCGATACGCCACTACCGCGGTGCAGTGCGACGCCAGCCGCAATGAAATGTTGCCGTGCAGGTCCAGGGTGACGACGATGGGGAAGTCCGGCCCCAGGGCGCGTCGCAGCCGCATCATGACTTCGCCGTCGCCGTCGGGATACGATTCGGCCACCATCGCGCCGTGCAGCGCCAGCAACAGGCCGTCGGGCGTTTCGCGCTGGACGGCGTCGATCACATGGCCTGTCACTTCGTCCAGCACCGCATCGGCGACCGGGCCAAACGGCGTGGCGGTCGCCATGACGATCGGCACCAGCTGGAAGCCGAGCCGTGTGGCACTGCCGATGAAGCCGCCGACCTCGTGGTGCGCCTCGCGCCACTCGTCGAGCAGCGCTGGGCCGAACATCAGGCTCTGGGCGGCGAAGGCGGCACGGTCGGTCCGCATGGGATTGAACGTGTTCGACTCGTGCAGGAAGCCGGCAACAGCGACGCGCATGGCGATCCTCTTCAAAACGGTCCTGACCTACCCGCCGATGGTACCGGATTCCGAGAATCGGCTGAAGTTCCTGTCCCCAGACGCAGGGTGCGCTCGCTGGATCGTTCAGTGAGAGAGTGACGAGTCGAGCCCTGGCGGGTTCACAGCGACGAAAGGGGACTACCATGTTGCACTGCACAAGTCGGGTTCTGGGACTGGTCGTTGGGAGTGCGGTCGTGCTGAGCGGATTTGCTTCCTCGGCACATGCCGCTCCGCCGGTGGGAAGCTATCGGCCTGCCCCGGTTTCGAACTACACGCTGCCGAACTATCGTCCGTCCAATCCGGCGATCGTCTACCCGTCGAACAACAATAGCAACCGGCCGATCGGGTCGGACTGGTGGCGGACGTATCCGTGGAGCAGCTACAACGCCTGGCGGAACCCGTACTGGTACCCGCCTTACAACACCAACTACCCGTACGCACCGGACCAAGCGTACCCGTATTACCCGTACCCGGTGCCCCAGCCGTACCCGGTGCCGCAGCCGGCTCCCGTTCCCCAGCCCTGGGGCGGAATCGGCTCCAGCTATCGGTGAAAGCCACACGCATCCGGCCGAACCTTGGACAATCGGCGAGCGGGGCCAGTCATGGCTCCGGTTACAAAACAACCGGGGCCATGCCTGGCCCCGCTCGCCGTTATTCTTCACTCTTGACCTCGCGTAACAAGCTCCTTGACAGTGCTTCCCTCCGCGCCGACACGCGGTATACTGCTTCGATGCCAATCTCGCGGGCCGCAGCCGCGTTATAGTTCCGGTGCTGGTCCGTTCATTAGTGCGCGGAAAACCGTCCCGTCAAGCTACCAAGGAGCGGCCATGTCATTGAAGAGAGTAGCATTGCTCGGCGTCCTCATCGCGGCCATCGTGGCACTGGTTCGCACCACTTCGCTTGACGCGGCCGACCCGGTTGCCAACCCGGATGAGGAATCCCTCAGCAGCGCCAAGATCGCCACCGACGGCGCCGGGCTCGTTGCCTATCTGCGCAGCCATGTCCTCTCGGATGCCGACCGGCAGAAGATCGAAGCGTTGATCCTGCAACTGGGAGCAGAGAAGTTCCCGGCACGCGAAGAAGCGCAGGAAAAGCTCATCGCCATCGGTTCGCCGGCGGTCTCCTTCCTCCGCGAGGCGTCGCGCAGCTCGAATCGCGAAATGTCCCACCGCGCCGGCGTCTGCCTGTCCGAGATTGCGACACAACCCGATTCGACCTTGACCGCCGCCGCCATCCGCGTGCTTGCCCGTCGCGACCATGCCGATGCCCTGGCCGCAGTGCTCGAGTTCTTCCCATTCGCCGGCGAGGAAGCCGTCGAGGAAGACGCGCTCAACACCCTGGCGACGCTCGGCATCAAGAACGGCAAGCCCGAGGCGAAGCTGGTGGAAGCACTGAAGGACCCGTTGCCTGCCCGCCGCGGCGCCGCCGCCTGCGTGCTGGCCCGCCAGGGCGATCGCGAGACGCGAAACACGGTACGGCAGATGCTTGGCGACGCCGACGCCAAGGTCCGTTTCTTCGTCGGCAAAGGCTTGCTGGGCGAACGCTTTCCGCGTCCCGATACGCCGCTCAGCATGGAGGACAAGAAATACCTGAAGGCCGCCAACGTCAGCAATGACAGCAATGGCCTGATCGCATTCTTCAAAAAGCGCACCCTGAGCCCGGAAGACCGCAAAAACCTGGAGAAGCTTGTCGAGCAACTCGACAGCAACCAATTTGGTCTGCGCCAGGAGGCAAGTCAGAAGCTGGTCGAGATGGGTACGCCGGCCCTGCCGTTCTTGCGGGCCGCCAAGGTCGGCAGCAGCCTGGAGCTGACGCGGCGGGTGGAAGACTGCATCAAGCAAATCGAACGCGGCCCCGGCCCCGCGCTGCCGCAGGCCGCCGCACGCATGCTGGTCCAGCGCCGCCCCGCCGCGGCACTGCAGGTGCTCCTCGACTACGTTCCGTTTGCGGACGACAGTGCGGTCGAGGAAGAAGTCATCGCCGCCATCGGCGTGCTTTGCCTGCTGGAGCCGAAAGTCCCGCAAGACCTCCTCAAGATGCTCAAGGACGACGTTCCCGCCCGACGGTCGGTCGCTGCACTGGTGCTGGGCCAGGTCGGCGAGAAGGACCACATCGAGCAGGTGCGCGAACTGGTCAAGGACAAGGATGCCGGCGTGCGTCTTCGCGCCGCCCAGGCGCTGCTGACCGTCAAGGACAAGGAAGGCATTCCGGTGCTGCTGGCGCTGATGGATGACGGGCCGCTGCCCCAAGCCAGCCTCGCCGAAGGCTTCCTGCAGCAACTCGGTGGCGAGAAGGCGCCGACCCTGTCGATCAGTGAAGGCACGCCCGACGCCCGCAAGAAGGCTTCGGAGGCCTGGGCCGCCTGGTGGCGCGACAACGGCGACAAGATCGATCTCACGCGTCCGCCGACCGGCCGGCCGTACCTGGGACTGACCATGATCGTCACGCTCGTCAACACCAATAACAGCCGCGTCTGGGAAATCGGCAATGACGGCAAGACTCGCTGGGAGATCAAGGATGCGAAGGGCGCCATCGACGCCCAGGTGCTGCCGAACAACCACGTCTTGATCGCGGAGTACTACGGCCGGCGCGTGACCGAACGCGATCGCACCGGCAAGGTCGTCTGGGAACAGCAGTCCAACCAGCCCATTGCCGTGCAACGCATGCCCAACGGCAACACGGTCATCGCCACCAACAACGACATCCAGGAAGTGACCCGCGACGGCAAGGTGGTCTTCACCCACAAGGGCGGCAACGGTCAGATCGCCGGCATGCAGAAGCAACCCAACGGCAACCTGGTCTTTGTCACCTACGGGGCCGAGCTGTTCGAGGTGGACAGCCAGGGTAAGGCGGTGCGCAACTTCAAGCTCAATGCCGCTCCGTCGGGCCTGTTCAGCGTGGAGGTACTGCCGGGCGGCCGCTACCTGGTACCGCTGGGCGGCGTCAACAAGGTGGCCGAGTTCGACAGCACCGGCAAGATCGTCCATGAGGTCCCGGTGACTTCGCCCAACACGGCGACCAAGCTTCCCAACGGCAACCTCGTCGTCAGCAGCATGAACAACAACCGCGTCGTCGAGGTGGACAAGACCGGCAAGGTCCTCTGGGAGCACAAGACCGACCAGCGCGTGTTCAAGATTCGCCGGCGTTAATGCAAGGCTCCGGTGTGACCATGCCGAGAGGCGAGGAAGCAAATGAAAAGGACGACAGTCATCCCGCTGATTTGCTTTCTCGCCGGTGTGGGTCTCACTTTGCTTGCAGGCGCGGGACTGTTTTTAGCTTTCCTGGCCAGCCAACACGGAGCACGATATGAACCGGAATTAGTCGAGGTCCCCGTCCCCAAGACGGATTTGGCGCAAGGGACTTTCATGAAGCAGCCGGAGTTGCTTTTTGAGAAACGGAAGTTCCAGAGCGACTCGCTGCTGCCCGGCACGATTCGAGACATCCGTGAGTTGCGCAACAAGTCCTTGGGCCGGACCGTCTCTACAGGCCGACCCGTCACGGTATCCGATCTGGCCGACGATAGCATGTGGCAGGGGCTCGTGGCTTCTCGGGCGATGTCCGTACGCGTCGCCGCCAATCGCGACCCGGCCCACTTTCCGGACCCGGACCGGCTCGACGTCGGCCGGCCGGCGAGCAAGCACGTGGGGTTCGGCCAGGGGATCCACTTTTGCCTCGGCGCTCCACTGGCCCGCCTGGAAGCCGAGATCGCGCTGCGAACCATGCTGCAGCGCTGGCCGAAGCTTCGGCTGGGAAGCGAAGACTTGACCCATCACGACAACTTCAACCCGCGCGGGCTCACCGCGTTGCCCGTAATCTTCTGATGCGTATCCCTGCCGCTGATCGACAAGGCGACGCCGCCGACGCCCGCTTCCACCAAGGCGGCGGGCCGTCAGAAACTGCTCGACGCCCTTGTAGCGGTCGCGCGTTCCTGGTGCTTCCGGCGACAGGTCGAGCGCCGTACAAACCGTGCCGGAAGTCGGCGAATGCCTTCGCCATGTCACTTCAAGGAATGTTCAGTCTTTCGGTCAGCCGTTCATTTTCTTTGTTTCGCCCTGCACCGCTTCATCGTTGTTGCCTTCTTCATGGCTCTTCGTCTGCCAGTGGTCCGGCGTCTCAAATCACTGCCCCATCCGGCACCACCGCCCCCTTGGGAATGCAGACAATCCCTTCGCGGATCACGTAGTTCGTCCCTTCCGCCTCTTGCAACCCGTGCTGGTTCACGATCTTCACATTGCGGCCGATCCGGCAATCCTTGTCGATGATGGCCTTTTCGATCCGCGAGCCTTCGCCGATGGTGAAGTCCGGGAGACCGCGCCGCCGGTTTTCTTCCCGGTCAGCGTCCGTCTCGAAGCGGTCGGCGCCGATGATAACGCTGTCGCGAATGACCGCGTTTTCCCCGATGCGGCTGCGCACACCGATCAGGGCACGTTCGATGCACGTGCCGGGCAAGACCACGCAGCCGTCACTGATGAGGCACTGTTCCAGCTTCGCTCCATTGATGCGTGACGCGGGCAAAAAGCGCATGCGCGTGTAGATGACGCCGTCGGGACTGTGGAAATCGAAGGGCGGGTTGGCGCTGGCCAGGGCCAGGCTCGATTCGTGATAGGACTTCACCGTGCCCAGGTCTTCCCAGTAACCGTCGAAGAGATGGGCCTGCACGCGATGCGTCTTCAAGCTGCGCGGAAACACGTCCTTGCCGAAGTCGGTGCAGAGCGGCTTGGCGGTCAGCAGGTCGATGAGCACGTCGCGCTTGAACAGGTAGATGCCCATGCTGGCAAGGTATTCGCGGCCCTTAGCCTGGATGCCGCGCCCATCGATCCATGCGGCCGATGTTCGCACCTCGGCCAGCTGCTCCGGCGTCTTCGGCTTCTCGACGAAGCCGGTCACGCGGCCGTCGTCATCCAGGCGCATGATGCCGAAGCCGGAGGTCTGGTCTTCCGGCACCGGCAGGACGGCAATGGTCACGTCGGCATCGCTCTCGCGGTGCGTCTGGACCAGATGGCGGAAGTCCATGCGATAGAGCTGGTCGCCGGAGAGGATCAGCACGTCGTTGCAGCGGTCTTCCTGCACATAGCGAATCTGCTGGCGGACGGCATCGGCAGTACCCTGGTACCAGTTGCCGCCTTCGTTGGTTTGCTGGGCTGCCAGGATCTCGACGAAGCCGTTATTGAACGGATCGAACTTGTACGTATGCGAGATGTGGCGATGCAAGCTGACGCTCAGGAACTGGGTCAGGACGTAAACGCGATTCAGGTCGCTGTTGATGCAATTGCTGATGGGAATATCGATCAGCCGATACTTGCCGGCGACGGGCACGGCCGGCTTGCTCCGCAGCTGAGTGAGCGGATACAACCGGGTGCCGCGGCCGCCGCCGAGGATCAAGCTCAATACGTCTTGCATGGGAAAGTCTCGTCGGTGCTCGGTTGCCGATGGAAACGCCGCGGGCGCAATCGGGCATTATGCTACCATACGACCCGTTCGACAGATGAAGTGGAAAACGGAAGATGACGTGGAAAGGGGCGAGGGCTCCGCACCTCGCTTTTTTCGCCCGCCAGCGTTTTGAACATCGCTTCTATCTCATCGGCATCGTCGTCCTTCCCGCGGCTCGGCCCTGGAAGAGTTCGGCCGGCTCCATGACGCCCAGAACGATTACGAAAAGGTGATCGCGCAGAATCTCAAGTGGAAGGTCCGCGTCAAGAAGCAGAACCGCTGCTTCCTCAAGGTGACGAACCAGACCACCGAGACGATTCGCGACTTCGTCATGTACGAATACCTGTCCGACAAGGGCGAATGGGTCTGGCACCCACAAGACGCTGGGAACAGCGGGAACACTTTGCGCCGATCCAACTCCACCAGTAGAATCTCCTTGAACGCCCCCCGCGTTGTCTGCCCTCAGGAACCCCGTCCCGCCCCGCCGGCGACTGCAGCGAATGGTTCGCCCTCGACTCTGTATCGGCAGCGAGGACAAATTGCCCCGTGCCGGAACCCCCACCCCGACTCGACGAAGGACACAGCGGCTCGCCAGCGGAGGCTCTCGACCAACCGCTCGACGTCCTCGGAAGCCGCGTGCGCTGGCCGTGGGCATCGAGCGCACGTGAGGTTCCGACAGCCCCGTGTCGTGCAGTAGAGGAAAATCCCACCAAGTATCCAACACCGGACTTGCGGCAAGATCGCTCGGACTGTTGCCGATACCCCCGCCATTCTCAAGCCCTCCGCCGCCGAACCCGGCGCTGCACCTGACCGGCGGGGCATGAGGGCTTTCTCCGACATGGAGGCTATCGTGCCCCGCCGGCAGGTGAGCTTAGTCGTTCGGCGGCGGACCGACTCCTCACCCACAGGCGCCGCCAACCCGACACGTGTTATCCCTCCGACAGCGGCCCTTCCACGGTAAACGCGCAGGCCATGCGGCGGACGCTTTCCGGTTTCTCGATCCGCTTGAGCCGTTCGATCAGGTCATCGATGTCCACCCCGTTCACGGAGCTCAGCGGGTGCGCCTTGACCCATTCCAGCAGCGCCTCGACGCTCCAGGCTTGCGGATTCCGCCGGACCAACTCGACCAGAGCCTCCGGGTAGCCCGGCAGACCCGGCAGGTACTCACCGATCGAGAAGGTGAAAAGCGGGTCCGCTACTTGATAGTAGTCCTTGGGGAACAGGTCGCGCGTACGGTGCTGGCTGGCCCAGGTGAACTCCGCATCGTCAAAGACCGGAAGCATCCGATCAAGGATGCCGAGCAGGACCCGTGCCGCGCGCGGATGTTGGCGAAACTCCTCATCCCGCGAGCCCGGGCCGGCATCCCACTCGGCTTCCCGCAGCAGCCGGTCGAGCGCCTTGATCTCGGTCATCTGCTGAAAGGGGTCTCGGGACAACGGCAGCGCGTCGATGTCGGCCAAGATCTCCCCCAACAGCCGTTGCTGCTTGGGCTGGTCTGACATCGCGGCCTCCCCCGCCGAACAATGAAGCTCAGCAGCGGCGGGGGCCGAGCGAGCTATGACCCTGGGATAGCCTACACGCCCCCGCCGTCGGCTGCAGCGCCTGGTTCGACGATTGGGCCTCGACTATCAGCCGGGGGGGCGCACCCTTGCCGACATCTTCGGCCGTCGGAGGGCCTTCGAGCCAGTTCACTTTCCAACCGTCTTCGAGGATGATGATGGCCTGCGAACCTGCGGGAACCCAGGCTTCATGGACGATGTGGCCCGGCAGGTAGAAGTAGCCATTCGCTTTGATGTCGAATCGCTCGCCCGTGTCGCTGTTCTCGAACAAGTGCGACCCCCGGAGAATGATATGGGTCTCGCTCTTTTCGTGGGTGTGCTTGGGAATGTGGATGGCCGTGGGGAAATCAATCATCAGGGTAGTAGCGGCGGTCTGCGGATCGACGCGAAGGAGCGTGAAGAGAGGCGAGTCTTTGCCCAGGTCGGGAAGCATCTTCTCCCATTTCTGGTCAAGCTTGTTCACGCAAACCGGTTCATGCTTCGTGTTCATACGATTGTCCCGCGGGCTGTTACTTTGCAGCCGAACATGAAGCTCACACGCACCGGCCACCCCGCCCGGACCGATGCGCACTTTGCAACCGGGCGGGGTGGCCGGTGTCGTGTGCAGCGCGGTGGTTCGGCCGGTCTTTGCTCAAGCACCTACCACAGGTGGCTTCCGCTTCCACAATCCGGTCGCCTGCTCGAAGGCGTACCCCAGTTGAAGGACGCCCCAATCATCCTGGTGACGGCCGACAATCTGGAGGCCGATCGGCAGCCCCTCAACGGTGAACGCGCAAGGGACGGACAGGGCGGGGTTACCAATCGCCGAGATGAAGTAGCACGACTTCATCCAATCGATGTACGTCTCCATTCTGACGCCGTTGACCTCCCGGGGCCAGTCTGTCTTCACATCGAACGGGAGCACCTGAACGGTCGGCAGGACGAAGAACTCATAGCGATCCAGGAACTCCCGGACCCGGTGGTGCAGGGCAGTCCGCAGGACCTCCGCCCGGCCGATCTGCGGGCCGGTCTGCTTCTGCCCCGCCTCGATGTTCCAGACGACCGTGTCCTTAAGCTTGTCCTTGTGCTTCGCGAACTCCTCGGTCAGGGTGGACTCGTAATGCCACGCCCGGAGCGGCTTGAATACCTCGTCGGCGTCCGCCATGTCTTTCGGGTCGGCCTCCTCGACCACGCATCCCAACGACTCGAAGACGGTCCGCTGTGCGTCCACCGCCTTCGCCACGGCCGCCTCGAAGGGCAAACCCATCCCTTTGGACCAGGCGACGCGCACACCCTTGAAGTCGCGGCCGAGAGGGCGGCGGAACCGGTCCCCGGCTTCGGAAATGGCGATCGGGGCCCGGGGGTCGGGGCCGGCAAGGGCGCTGAGCATCAGGGCGACGTCCGCCACCGTACGGGCCATCGGGCCATCGACGGCCAGGGTAAACCAGCCGGTGCTGTACGGCCAGGTCGGGACGCGGCCCGGGGAAGGGCGGAGGCCAACCACCTTGCAGAAGCTGGCCGGGTTCCGCAGCGACCCTCCCATGTCGCTGCCGTCAGCCAGTGAAACCATCCCGCAGGCCAGGGCGACAGCCGCCCCGCCGCTGCTGCCGCCGCACGTCTTGGTGAGGTCGTACGGGTTGAGCGTTCGCCCGAACACGGCGTTGAACGTCTGCGACCCGGCGCCGAACTCGGGGGTGTTGGTCTTTCCGACCGTGATCGCACCGGCGACGCGCAGTCGCTCCACCAGAAGGGCATCGACGGTCGGCACCTCGTCCTTGTAGATCAGAGATCCGTAGGTGGTCCGAATGCCTTTGGTTTCCTGAAGATCCTTGTGGGCAACCGGCAGACCATGCAGAGGACCTACCACCTCACCCTTCGCGATCCGTTCGTCGGCTCGGCGTGCCGCCTCCCGGCCCTGATCCGCGACGAGGGTGATGATGGCGTTCACCTTCGGGTTGACCCGTTCGATCTGTTTCAGGTGAGCCTCAAGAACTTCACGGGCCGACACGTCTTTGGACCGAAGGCGGCGGGCCAGTTCGACGGCGGTCATGAAGCAGACGTCGGAGTCGGCCATCGGAACAGTCTCCCGAGCCCGTTGAGGGCCTTCCGGAACTGGAAAGCCGAGATCGACACCGACCGCGCCAGCGCCGAGCGCCGCCGCCGCCGGCGATCAGAGCTGTGCGCCGGCAGACGCTTTCGCCCACCGCAGACCTCCGGTGGCCGAACGACCCCGCTCAGCAGCGGCGGGGGCCGAGTGAACGCCGGAAGAACGACTTCGCGAACAAGCAGTGTAGGGTGTGCGAGCGCACCCAATCGCCGACCCACCTTCCGAACTCCGAAGGGGTGGCGAAGAACTGGATCGCCGGGTTCAGACGCACCGTCCGCACACGCGCCCTCCGGGGCCGAACGACCAAGCTCACCTGCCGAGGCCGCGAGTGTGACAGCGCGCCACGCCATCCAGAGAGTACGGCCCCGGTTAGGCGCAGCGCCGGTTCGGCCGATCTCAAGGCAGCGGCCGTATCTCTACAAGACCACCCACCGCGACCTCGACGCGCAGCTCATGCCCCGCCAGGAGGCCCATACCCGCCAGCACTTCGCCGCCTACTGCCGATACCACCACACCGCGCCAGCCGGTACCCCACTCGACTTCCGCCCCGAAGGTATCGAAACGAACTGACGACCCGTCCGCCAACAACGCCGTGCCACCCGACCGCCGTACCAGGCTGAGTGACGCCACGACAGCCGCCGGCACCGCTAACGACCCCGAGTAGCCGGTATCGACCCACCGCCTCCAACTCCTCCTCGGCTCCCGTCGGGCCGCGCACGCGTAACCGGAGGACCACTTCCAGACGGGCCGTCACCGTGCCCTGCGCCCTCACGCTGCACCCGGGCCGACATGGCGCATCCGATACGCGGCCGCCTGCCCGGCGCGCATGAGCCACAAGCGTGCGCCGGGTAGTCGCGCCAGCAAACGGTTGGTGGCCGCGTAATCGTCGGCGTCGATCTCATAGTCCCCCGTCTCCCAGGCCACAGCGACATACTTGCCGTCGTCCTCGGCGCGCAGCAATGGCCGGATAACTTGGTCGTAGACCGCATAGGCGCGGCGCTCTTCTTCGGCGAGCCGGTCCGGCGGTTGGGTGGTTGACATGGTGGGTTCCTCACCAGATAAGGCGACCTATCGATTGTAGCGCAGGGAGCCAGGACCGTCTGCACTCTCTCGCCCGCCGCTGGCCGAACGATGAAGTTCAGCAGCGGGGCCGGCTGCAAGAACAGTGTACCCCGAAAAGCCATCATGCCGGCCACGTCTGCTGCAACGGCTGGTTCGGCGACCATCGCCGCCCGGGAAAGAGCTACGGCAGCCCCAATCCTACTTTCAAGCAGTCGTCGAGCTTTTGCAGCAGCGCTGGTGACAGGATTCCCAACACCTGGGCAACGGTGTCGGCGTAGACGGTGTCGAGCACCAAACTGGAAACGACCGAATCGACGAGTAGCCCGGTCGCTTTGCCTTCGGGCGTGCTCACGTCGATGAACAGGCAGGCCGGGTCGTCTTTCATCGTCAGGTTTTTCGTAACTTCCGCAACGACGACCGTGCTGACAGTGCTGGCATAAGTGTCCGACTGGACCACCACAGCAGGCCGCTTCTTGCCGCGCTGACCGGAGGGGTGCGGAAAGCGGACAAGGACCACGTCGCCCCGCTTCATGGCTTCTCCGGCAAATCGTCGTATTCATCCCGGTCCTCGTGCTTGACCCGCTCCCAGGCCAGGGCCTGCAACTCCTCCCTCGTCCACGGGCTGTCGTCGTACTCCTCTTCTTTCAGACGCTCGTATTCGTCAACGCGCAGCAAGACGAATGTCTCATTCGTCCAGGGATTCACGACACGAGGCGGAGTGGCTTCGGGGTTTTCCAGCGCTTGCACCTGTTGTTCGGTCAGTTCGATCATGGCTGTCTCCTTTCCAGCATCGTACCATCTCGGCACACTGCTGCCCATCGCGCACATCCCCTGCCGCGTCAGGTGCAGCGTCAGACCAGATTCTCCATTTTTGCCATGAATCGCTGCATTTCCCTTGTTTTCTAGGCATGTGTCAGAGAAAATTTCAGAGAATCTGGCATACACCGAGCCTAAGCGAACGGCGGGGAAAAGGCAATGGACGAGATGCTTGGGACTTTCGACAAGGCCAACCGTGCTTTCATCGTGGAACGGGAAGAGTTTCGGCAGGCCACGGGCAAGCCGAACGTCAGGATGAGTATCCGCAGGTTGCAGAAGCTCTACCCCGAATGCCCGAACGACGAGCGTGGGGCGAGGCCGTTCTGGAACAAGTATTTGAAGTCGGTGTTGCTGGGGCAAGAACCGAACCAGTCCGAACTGGAAACGCTTAGGGACAAAGATGAATGGTGGCTTCGGGGCGAGATGCCGATACCGGATGGCTTCTACCGGGACCGGGAAGGCACGATCCAACAAGTGACGGTGAAGCACAACGGCATCAAGGCCGAAGTGGATACCTACCTCGACCGCCGCACCCAGACTTACAAGAACAAGAAGGCCGTGCTGTTGGTGAAGCAATACCTGAACTTGTTCCTGAGCATCACCGGGGACATCAAGCTCGAAGCCATCACCCGCCAGCACTACGAGACGTACCACCAGAAGGTAATCAACCACAAGACGTGGGTTGCGAAGCGGAGCAAAGCGAACGCCATGCAACGCCTGAACTCGTTCCTAACGCACCTTGAGACGGTGAACACGAACTTGAATTTCAAGTTCAGGCACAGCCCAGAATTCCGCATCCGTGGGGCTAACGTCGGGCAGAAGAACCAGTGGGAATTACCTCAACTGCAAGAAGCCATCAAGTTGAGTAAGGACACCCCGAGGGTACGGTTCGCCCTGTTGATGGCGATCAACACCGGGGCGTACTGGGGCGACCTGATGATGCCGAAGGGCGAGTACCACGGGCTTCAGAAGGACGACATCAAGGGCGACTACTTGAAGGACGTGCCGAGGGAGAAGAACAACACGAAGGACCGCATCACGAAGGGGACGTGGTGGCTATTCCCCGAGACGAAGAAGGCGTTGATGTTCGGACTGAGCAAGTCCCAACTGGAAACCACCTTCACCAGTTTCAGGGACGAACACGGACTGCCGTTGTTCCTCGACATCAGGAAGACGATTTCCCAGTTGATCCACGACGACATCGGGGAAACGGAAGCCCGACTGTGGCGATGCGAGGAACTGGAAGGTTGCATTGGCACGAACTACGTCAAGATGTTCAGCGAGGAACAGATTGCCGACTTGAAGCGGGCGTTGATCTACGTTCGGGGAGTCTTGATCGAAGGCAAGCCCAGACGGAACCGAAGAGGGAAAATCAGGAAGCAAGGCTAATAAGCCGATGGCAAGTCGGCTATTAACCCGGCTGCTGACCATGAGGGCTGTGATTGAAGACGGCTATTAACTGCTCAGAGCGTTCCGACAGTGTACACCCCACGAACCTCATGTTTTCATGGGGCTTTCGTGCTTTTGTTGCCCCTCTGCTCTGCTTTGTGGGAGAGTTGTGGTAGTCTTTCAAGGGGGTGGGTCAAGTCCGTGTTCTTTACAGCACGCCATCCCGCCGCCCCGCCCCTTGTTGCAGAATTATCATCTCCCGGCGACGAACGGAAAATGGCGAAAAAAGGTTCCATCACCCCCGGCCTTGCTCCACCAGCACCGGGTACTTGTTCTTGTTCTTGAAGGCCGTCGCCCTACATATCGGCATGATGCACACGACGTTCAAGGAGTGGTTAGCCCAGCATGATGAAGGGTTCCTGCTGCCCGACCGCCCGCCGCTCAAGGGGCTTCCCCGGCTCAATACGACCCCGTTCACCGACGCCCAACGGAGGCGATTTCACCCCAAGAAGGTGAAGACGATCAAGCCGTTCTCCCCGACCATCCAGAAGGTGAAGGAGATCGTGCCGAACAAGATGATCCCGAAGTTGAAGCCGCTCACGACGGCCGCGAAGCGGCCGACGTGAGCATCAACTACCACTACAGAAGCACAACCAGAATGGTGTCGTCCACAACTTTACTCTGCACCAACAACCGATCCTGAGAAGCCAGCATCTTTGATGGCCTTGAGGATTTCGTCTTTCGGGAACTGACAGCAGGCTTCGGTGGATACCACGACTTGCTTGTTGCCGTAGTCCACTTTGGCAGTCAGCACACCCGGCACACCTTTGATCGCCTTTTCCAGAGCCACGGAGCAGCCCTCGCAGGTCATACCTTCGATGGCGATGGTCGTCTTCGTGACGAGCGGGTTTGTCGCCGTGGCTCCGCTTTCAGCCTCTCGGCTTGCCAAGAAGTAGCTGACGTATTTTGGGAAAAGCAGGAACACTACGGCCAGCAGCGTCACTGCCCACAACATGAACTTGTTCACGGTCATCATGGAGAACCGCCGCATCGTGTCCTCTTTGGGAACGGCACAGCAATCATGGGCAGTGGAACAGCAGTCGCCTTCGGTAGACCGAGACTTGCGAGGGCGATAAGTGAGGTAGAACGACGCCGCCAAGAACCCGAACGTCAGGACGATGAAAAGCGGTCTGTACGCTTCCAACGCTCCGGCGATTCCTGCTCCTGATACACCGAAGGCCAACAGCACCAGCGGCAACCAGCAGCAGCTTGAGGCCATGATTGCCGACAGGACTGTTCCAATTTTTGTAATCGTCTCGGCCTTGTTGCCTGACGACACGACGGGGGCAGTCGGGGTGAGTTCAGCCTTTGCTATTTCTATACCTCTGGCGACCGTGCCGAGACAGCACGAACCGGAAGGGTTCGTGACTTCACACGAACAGCCGGGGTCTTTCATATTCTGGCGAATGTCCGTCAAGGCGTTTGACTGGCCTTTCAGTCGGAGTTCGCTGGTGATCGTGGCGACGGAGTGGCCGAAGCAGTAGCAAAGGGGGCGTTCCCCCGTCGCTTCCTTCACACCAACCGCAACCTTGAGTTGATCTTTGGTGAACGTGACGCCGCTCTGCTCCCCGAAGTACACCACGTCGCATTGCGGCGAGTCGCAAAACCGCCAGCCGGTATTCCCTTTGGACGGCGAGCAGCCGGACTCGCAATTCGATTCGTCTGCAACGGCAACCTCCGCAGCGTACTCATCCTTGAGCAACGCCCGCAGGGTCACAGCCTTGACGGTCTTTCCCTTCTTGCCGCACTTCGGGCAATCCGTGGTCGTCGCTGTGGTAGTTGTCGTCATGCTCATTGTTCCTTTCTTGAACTGCGGGGGTGTCCATCCAGTGCGTCAAGGATGGGACACTCCGAACCGCCGCCGTTTTCGCAACACTCTTGGGTGAGCCGAACCAGTGCTTTCTTCATCCGTTGCAACGTCCTGATTTTTTCCTCAATGTCGGCAATCTTGATTTCTGCTCTGGCCTTCACGTCGTCGCAAGACGTGTCAGCATCAACCCGCAAGAAAAGAAGTTCCTTGATTTCGTTCAAGGTGAAGCCGAGTTCCTTCGCACGCTGAATGAAGAGCAAGCGGTCTATGACTTCCTCATCGAACTGCCGGTAGCCGGACACGGTGCGTTCCGGCTTGGCGAGCAGTCCTTCCCGTTCGTAGAACCGCACAGTCTCGATGCCGACGCCGGAACGGTGAGCAACCTGCCCGATGGTCAATGGCTTGATGGTCATGGTCTGGCTTCCTCCGTCCTTCCCTCATTATCGACCCTGTACCATACTACAGAGTCAAGGCCACTTTCACGATACCACTCTTTGGCCTGCCAAATAGGGTCAAGCTCGTTCTCGCCTCCTTGCCCCGAACTTTTCTCGGTGTTCTTCGACCCCGCCATCGTGCCAAATTGACTATACCCTATTGACACTGTGGCGAGCGGCCCGTAGGATCATGGTGAACTCCGAGGGCTTCAACATGACCGTGGCTTGCTACGTCCGAGTTTCGACCCGACGCCAGAACGACGACGGCCAACGGGCCGAACTACAGAAGTGGCTCGACGGCAACGGCATCGACCCCCGACAGGTCGAGTGGTACGCCGACAAGGAGAGCGGCACGACGTTGAAGCGGCCAGAGTTCGACCGCCTGCAATCCGACATCTTTCACGGTAAGGTCAAGGTGGTCGTATTGTGGAAGTTGGACCGCCTCTCCCGCCGCCTCAAGGACGGCGTGACCACGTTGGCCGACTGGTCGGAGAAGAACATCCGGGTGGTGGTCGTGACGCAACAACTCGACTTCAGTGGGGCCATCGGTCGGCTGGTTGCCACCGTATTGTTGGGGTTGGCCGAGATCGAGAACGAGTTCAGGAAGGAGCGTCAGGCGGCGGGTATCGAACAGGCGAAGAAGAAGGGCAAGTACAAGGGTCGGGCCAATGGCACGTTGAAGGGCAACCCGGCCCGTGTGGTCGAACTCCGTGACAAGGGACTGACGGCCCCGGAGATCAGCACGGCGTTGGGCGTTTCGTTGCGGACGGTCTGGCGATACATGGGTCAGGGCAAGAACGAGCCGGTGAAGGCGTAGGGATGACATGAAGGTGTGGCCCAGCCCGGCCGCGAAGCGGCCGTGGCTGGGCAGTCACCACGACATTTCTTCAAGGTCGCCACACAGGAAACAAAATTCACCGATTCGGGGAATTGTTGGGGAAAATGAAACGCTGGTGGATAGATACCACCATGAACAAAACAACCTTGCCCGGCATCTTCTCCCGGTACTCACAAGAGAAGTACGACACCTTCAAGAAATGGCTCGCCACGAAACACGGCCAGACCATCTACACCCTGTTCCGACAGTTCTCCGAAACGTACCGCAATGCCGGTCATGCCCGATGTGGGGCTAACTTGGTCGGCAACCGAATTCGTTGGGAATGCTCGGTGGGTGAGTATGTCGGCTTCAAAGTGTCGAACGATTTCCTGCCGATGCTCGCCCGCCAGATGGTAATTGACCAACCGGACTACGGCGACTTCTTCACCTTCCACGACACGGCCACGAAGAAGGCGTTGGAAGCTGCCGCCGTGGGGACTCAGATATGAGTATTTAATACGCCTTACACGACGAACGGGTAAAATGAAGAACCCGCCGCACGGCTGCGAACCAAGTGCGACGGGTTGAAGTGACCTACTGTGATAAATAGTATCCTTGCACCAAAATTGTTTCAAGTTCGTCCCAAGAGGCGGTTTCGACCCCTTCATTACACCGAGGACGGCTGGTACACCCTTGACGGCTTCCTGTACGAAGCCGACAAGCTGGCCCGGTGCGTCCAGTGGGCCAGACAAAGATACTTCACGTCCGAGTTCACGTTCTTCGCCTCC
This sequence comes from Gemmataceae bacterium, assembly GCA_019752375.1. GTDB lineage: Bacteria > Planctomycetota > Planctomycetia > Gemmatales > Gemmataceae > JAIEMG01. The sequence goes on from JAIEMG010000381.1 coordinate 29,320, forward strand.
ATCAACTTCACCGACGACTTGACCGCCGCCGAGATGAAATGTTTGTGGTCGAAAGTGTGCCGCTACTTGTCGAACAAGGGTGTCGTCGCCTTGTACGTTTGCGAAGTCAGCCGCCGCAGCAATCACTTCAACTTCCATCTTCTTGTCCGAAGCCAAACCCCCGACCTTGCGGAGTTGGTGAAGACCGCCGCCAAGACCGTGAACACCAACATCAAGGTGGAACCCTACGATCCGGGCCGTGGCCGCTACGCCGTCCGCTACATGGTGAAGGCGAAGACGCCGAAGTACAAGCACGGCGAGATCGTCAGCCGTGACCGTTGGGCAAGGAAGCGTGTCCTACTTCGCCAAGAACTCAAGATGAGGAAGTACGGCACGATTGGCCGATTCTGGCCGCAAGGAATGAACAAAGAAGGCATCTGGAAAGAGATCGTCGCCCATGAAAGGAAGATCAACGACGGCCTTCAACAGCCCGGTGCGGAAGAGTACGCCCGTGAGATGTACGAACTCACGCAGGGCTTCTTCTCCTTGAACCGGGTTCGCCGTTCGGTGGGCTTCTTCGGTGTGCCTGCTGGTTGGGTTCCCAAGCTGGACGACGATCTTGTTGTTCGGGATGAAGTTGATGTTCAAGAACCCGAAGTCCAAGTTCATCCCGGCCACGGTCTTGTTGCTTCTGATGTTCAAGAAGCCCATCAGACCGCCCCCAGCACGCACCAGAAGGCTTCCAGAAACCCAAGACCACGTTCGGCGTGGGTAGGCCACCAGAAGAACCCCGTGAACAGGCCGTCCGAGTCTCTGAAAATCTCAGAGGAACCGGGCAGTTTCCCGTTCACTTTCTCTGAAAACGTGGTAGAAAAAGAGCAGAAATTAAGCGGTTTCAGTGAATCAGGTCAGGTGCAGCGACTGGTTCGGCGTACCTTCTTCCCGCTCGCCTCGGCTCGCCCATCACGGCGGGGGCTGCCCGGCCAGGTCGGCGACGAATTGTTCGACCCCTTCATGGTCGAAGATGACCGGCACCCCGCCCGGCCCGAGGAAGACCGCCACCCCGTCGCGGAAGATTAGCGCCCCCGGATGGTCGATCTCGAACCGCGCGCCGCTCCCCAGCACGACCGTGAAGGGGCGGAACGGCGAGCGCTGCTGGAACGCGGCAAGGGTTTGGTCGAAATGATCCGCAGTCATCGCAGGCACCGCGCGCAAGACAGGGCGACACCTGTATCCTACCGCACCGGCGAGCGATTGCACAGCCCGCTCATGGCCGAAGTTGAAGGTAGAAGCTACCAGCACCCTGGACGATGAAGCCGTAGCCGTTGAGGAGTTGGCGCATCGCGCGCCAACTCCCGTGCTGCTGGACGGCGAAATCCTCCAGCGCGTCGTAGGCGGCTGCGTTGTTTGCGAATGGGCCGCCTGGAATCACAACCCGCCCTTGCGGACCGGTATAGATGACGTAGACCTCGATCATGGGCACTCCCGTCACTTTCCAGCCGTGGTGTTGCCGTACCCGTTGCAACGCGGGCATTTATTGATGGCATTGGACGGCGGGTTGGCGTTCCCCGCCTTGCAGTCGCGCCGGTTGCACCACGTCGCGCCGCACTTCGTGCATTGATACAGGGTTCCGCCGCACCGACAGTTCATGGGAGGCTCCTTTCTTCGCCGAACGACTCAGCTCAGCAGCGGCGGACTTGCCCAACGCCATCGAGGTGAAGTATCCGCACGCGGCACAGGAACTCGGCTGGCAGTTCGTCTTCGCCTCGGCACGACTATCGCGCTGCCCGCGCACGGGGCGGACAGGCCGACATCATCTGCACGAGGCAGCCGTGCAACGCGCCGTTTCTCGGGCCGGTCGTGAAGCGGGGTTCGCGAAAGCCATCCAGTGTCACACGCTGCGCCACAGCTTCGCCACCCACCTCCTCGAAATGGGCTACGATATCCGCACCGTGCAGCAACTGCTCGGCCACACGGACGTGCGCACGACGATGATTTACACACACGTGATGGAGCAAGGGGTGGCGGGCGTGCGCAGTCCGCTCGATGCGCTGGCGGTGGGGTGAGTTCTTTCTTCGTAAATTCCTCTTGCGAGGCTGTACACGGCTGTTTCAGAATCAAGAAGGGACGATGCGTGCGACGCCGGTTGATCGCCGGGGCACCGTCAGCAAACGGCGTCTATCGGTGAAGCGTCACCGTCAACAAGCGGATGTAACGGTGCCGAGGACGACGGTGAAGACGGGTCTACCCGCACTGCCCTCGAGCCCGACGGGCAAGCGCTTGCCCGTCGGGCTCGAGGGGTATGTTTCCCTTCACCGCTCGCCTAATACTACAGCGCTCCATTCCGTGGAACGATCCGCGCAACGTCTGTAGCCGCAGGCTTCAGCCTGCGGAGTGGCGTCGCAGGTGCCGTACATGCACTCCGCAGGCGAAAGCCTGCGGCTACAGACCGTTCCGGTGAATCGTGCTTCCAAACCAGCGCTGTAGTACTAAGGCGTTCAATCATTCTGCGGATGATGCAGCGCCCGCGAGCCGATGCGTGCCAGGAAGCGCATCTTCTGGTGGCGCGAGAGTTCCTTCGTGAAGCGGGCCTTGGCGGCTTCGATCCACCGGCAGGGACGCTTGCCGTAATCGGTGATGACGCGCACCAGGACGGGGCCGGGCAGGCACAGGGCACCCCGAATGTTGGCCTCGATGTCGCAGCCGGGGCCGATCTCCTGGTAGCCGACGCCAAAGCCACGCGCCAGGGCTGCATAGTCGAGGCGTGCCAGGATCGTTGCCGTGGTTTGCAGGTACGCGGGCTTCTGCAACGCTTGCATGTAGTGATACGCCTGGTCGTCCAGGATGAAGAACTTGACGGGCAGTCCTTCGCGCGCTGCCGTGCTCATTTCCATCGCGGACATCAGGAAGCAGCCGTCGCCGGTGATGGTGACCACCTGGCGGCCCGGCATCACCCGCTGCGCGCCCAGGGAGGCGGGGATCGACCAGCCCATCGCCTGGTTGTCGGCCGGGTTGAAGTAGGTGCGCGGGCCGTAGACCGAGAACGCCTCGTTGACCCAGTGCTCGGTCATCGTCACGTCGCAGAAGAGCAGGGCGTCCTTGCAGGTCGCCCGCCGCAACGCCAGGACGAACTGCATCGGATCGACGCCGCACTTGCCGTAGTTGTGTGCCTGGTTGTGCTTCAGCTCCCTGCATTTCAAGTCGGCAATGTGGGACACCAGCTTCTCGTCCGGCGCGCGCCCGACGAGGTCGGCGCTGGCAAGGAGTCGGTTCAGGAACAAGCCCGAATCGGCGTTCACGCATACGTCCGGCTTGACGACCTTGCCGAGGTTGTGCGGATTGGCGTCCACCTGGATCAGGTGCTTGTGCTTGGGGATGGCATAGAACGCGGTGGACACCTCGCTATAGCGCACGCCGATCGCCAGCACACCGTCCAGATGCTTGAAGACGTGCTCGGCCGTCGAGGTGCCGTAGGGGCCGTAACCGTAGCCCACGGCCAGCGGATGGCAATCGGAGATGGTCCCCTTGCCGGAAATGCTCGTCGCCACGGGCGCCTGAAGCAATTCCGCCACCTGGGCCAGTTCGGCGCTGTGGTCCATGCAGCCCAGGCCGGCATAGATGCCCCAGCGCAGCTTGCGATCCGACAGCAAGGCAATGGCGCACTGCACCGCATTCTCGTCGAACGCCAGCGGCGGCGGCCCCACCGGGGCGGCGTTGAAGTGGCAGGAGTCGATCAGCAGGTTGTAAGGCACCACCACGCCGACCGGCCCTGGTTCGCCCGTCATCGCCAGCTGAAACGCCATGCGCACGGCCGTGGGGATCTCTTCAACCGTCGTCACTTCGTAAACGTGCTTGGTCACTTGCTGGAGCAGGCCGACTTGCGGCAGGTCGTGGACCTGGAAGAACTTGTACTTGTCGCCGCGTGCCACGTCGCCGACGATGCAGACCATCGGAATGCTGTCGAGCAGCGCTTCGCCGATGCCGGTAAGGGAGTTCGTCAGGCCTGGACCGGGCACGACGCTGATGACGCCCGGCTTGCCGGTGGCGCGGGCATACCCGTCGGCCGCGGTGCTGGCGGCGAACTCATGCGTCACCAGCATGTAGGGCAGGCCCTTGGCCTTCATCGTGTCCCACAACTCGTTCTCCTGAGCGCCGGGGATGCCGAAAACGACGTCGGTGCCTTCCTGGATGAGGGCTTCAACCAGGGCCTGGGCGCCGGTCATCTTGCCAAGCACCCAGCCTTGCGGTGCGGCAATCGGTTCGGGGGCCGCGGCCTGTGCCAGATGCACCGGCAATGGCGTCAGGGCGGCGATGGCGGCGGATTTGAGGAGCGTACGACGCGAGATCGGCGGGAGCATGGGTGACATCCTTGTCGGGTTGTCGAAACCGGGTGCGCATTCTCCACACAAGCACATCGGCCAGTTCGACACCGGTTTTTGAAACGACTCCCGCTCTCACTTGAATTGCGATCGGAGAAACCACGGATTGCACGGATAACACGGATAAATAGCTCTAAGGCACCGCGCAAGAATAACTTGTGCAATTCCTGTAGGACGGATTTCCAATCCGTCCGGTTTTCTCTGGACGGATTGGAAAT